>NZ_JAACYW010000151.1 GCF_015356825.1 Catenulispora rubra
CGACCTTGGCGTTTCCCTGCAGACTGAAGCCTTCCCCGCGCAGCAGGTCCCCGACGGTGTCGGCGCCGACCCGATGCCCGGCGCGGGTCAGCTGCTCGGCCAGGTTCCGGGTCGACTTGGTCGTCCAACGCAGCGGCGACATCGGATCGCCCCGCACATCCGGCTCGACCAGCGCCAGCAGCGCCGGAATGAGCCCAGGATCAGTGTCGGCGAGCTTCTTGCGGCCGCCGCCGACCCGGCGCACCCGGCCCAGCGGCTCACCCCCGGCATCCACCTCGTCAACGCCGAGCGAGACCGTCGCCTCCCGCACCCCGGCGGCACGGGCCACCGCCCGGATCCCGCCGTGACCCAGCACCCTGGCATCCGCGCCCATCACCAAACGCCGCGCCCGCTCATCCAGATGCGGAAACAACACCAGGTACTTGTCGGCCAGCCCCGCCGCGAACTCCTCCACAGATATGCCCATACCACAACAACGATCCCCAGACCCGAAGGCTACGGGTTAATCCTCTGCGAGCCCTTACGGCTTCGCGCATGGTTGGATGGCCTCGCGGGGTGGCGCAGTTCAGTTGTGCCACGCGGTTGACGCTGGCGGCCGGCGGTGAGTCTGTGCACGACCGCGCGGCGGTTCGAGTGCTCGCGGGTGTGGTGTCGGCGAGCGGCGGTGAGTCTTCGAGCGGGAAGGTGCGGGATCCCGTCCCAGCACCCAAATATCAAAGCCTGAACACCTCGCGCAGCACATCCCCCAACTCGGCCTTCGCATCACTCGCCCCGCCGCCCGACCGCCACGCGACGAACCCGTCCGGCCGCACCAGCGCCGCGCCGTCCGGCTCGACGCCGTAGGCCTGCTGCCAATCAGTGTCCGTATTCGGCGCGTGGCACTCCAGCGGCACCCCGAGCTCCGCCGCCACCGGCGCCGCGGCGGCGTGCCACGCGCTGTCGTGCGCCGTCAGCAGCACCGGGACGCGCTCGAACAGATCGATGGTCGACACCCTCTCGCCGTCCCGATCGAGCCACAGGTGCGGGGCCCTGGTCCCAGGCTCCCCCGTGGCCGCGAAGTTCTCCGGAACAATCGGCGCCTGCGCATCCGCACCGACGACAGCGCCCGCCGTATACCGATACCCGAGCACGGCCGGCAGCATCGACGTCCGACCGGGACCACCGGCCGGCGCGTCGAAGCCCGGGTGCCGGTGCTCAGCCGAGCGGAGCACGGCACGCGACGCGGTCTCCACGGCCACCGGCCGGCGCTCGGCCCCGTACGATTCCAGCAGCTCCGGTCCCGCCCAACCGCCCAGCACGGCGGCCAGCTTCCACGCGAGATTGTGCGCATCCTGAATACCTGTGTTCGAACCGAACGCCCCGGTCGGCGGCATCTCGTGCGCTGAATCGCCGACCAGGAAGACCCGGCCGGAGTGGTACCGGTCGGCCACGCGCTCGGCCGCGTGCCACGGCGCCCGGCCGGTGATCTCCACCGGCAGGTCGGGAACGCCCGCGGCCGCCCGGATGTGCGCCGTGCACCGCTCGTCGGTGAAGTCCTCGATCGTCTCGCCCCGGTCGGGATGCCACGGCAGGTGGAAGACCCAGTTCTCGCGGTTGTCCACCGGGAGCAGCGCACCGGCGCCCTCGGGGTTGGTCACGTAGCAGGCGATGAACAACCGGTCCCCCACCACCTCGGCGAGCCGGCTCGCGCGGAAGGTGACGCTGACGTTGTGGAACAGGTCGCCACGTCCGCTCTGGCTGATGCCCAGGCGTTCCCGGATCGGGCTGCGGGGTCCGTCGGCGGCGACCAGGTAGTCGGCGTGGACCGTGCTGCGCTCTCCGGTGGACCGCTCGACCAGCTCTGCGGTGACGCCATCGCCATCCTGTTCGAACGAGACCAGCTCCGTGCCGAAACGGACCGTGCCGCCCAACTTCTCCGCGTGCCGCAACAGCACCGGTTCGAGATCGTTCTGACTGCACAAACACCACGAAGCGGGACTGAACCCGGCCGTCCGGCCGCCCGGATCGATCTGCCGGAACAGCCACTCCTGCTCGGTCCCCGCCAACGTGTCCGCTTGCAGGATCCCGTGGTTGTCGCGCAGGACTGACGCCGCCCGCCGGATGCCGGCGTCCACCCCGGCGACCCGGAACAGCTCCATGGTCCGCAGGTTGTTGCCGCGCCCCCGGGGGTGGTGCGAGGTCCGCGCGTGCCGCTCGACGAGCAGGTGGGGGACCCCGAGCCGGCCCAGGAACACCGACGTCGACAGGCCCACGAGGGAGCCTCCGACGACGAGGACCGGCACCCGGTGCGCGCTTGGCTGGTTCACGGCATGGCTCCATTCGTGGCGTGTCCCGGCGGTCAGCCGGCTCGGCCGACGGTTCTCGGCGTCCCGGCAGACCTCTCCTCTTCTCCATCCCCCGCAAGCGTCCTCATTGTGCGGATTTCGCCCGGATGGATGCGAATCATCGCGCCATCCGGATACCTCGGAAACGATCTGGTGGTCAGGCCACCTGAAAGAGAGAGGCGATCATGGCTCAGCCGTCTGCCGTCCTCGACGAGCGCGCCCGCCCGACGACCGACTCCCGCTTGCGGGTCGTCCTGTTGCTGGATGTGCAAGACGGCGCGCAACAACGCTTCCTCGACGCCTACGAGCAGATGCGGTACCAGGTCTCGGCCGTGCCGGGACATCTGATGGACCAGCTCTGCCAGTCCACCGAGGACCCGTTGCGCTGGCTGATCACCAGCGAGTGGGAGGCCGCCGAGCCGTTCCTGACCTGGTTGGACAGCCCGGAGCACCGCGAGGTCGTCAGACCCCTGAGCAGCTGCGTCCGGGACACCAGATCCCTGCGGTTCACGGTGTTCCGGGAGACCTTCGGCACGCGGAGCGTCGACAGCGCCCTGCCGCCGAGGGAACGGAACGGATCGGCGCACCCCGTGGCGCTCGGGCCCGGGCCGGACGGCATCACCCGGCACGCACTCACCTTCTTCGTGAAGCCCGGCAGCGAACAGACCGTCGCCGGCATCCTCGCCGGCTACACCTCCCCTGCGGCAAAGGTCGACGACACCACGCGCCTGGTCCGCACCTCGCTGTTCATGCGCGGAAACCAGGTGGTCCGTTCGGTCGAAGTGGTCGGCGACCTGGTCGCCGCCCTGCGCCACGTCGCCGCGCAGCCCGAGGTGAGGGCGGTCGAGGAGGCGATCAATCCGTATCTGGAGCAGGCCCGGGATCTGAGCGACCCGCTGTCCGCCAGAGACTTCTTCATGCGCGCCGCGCTGCCCGCCGTCCATCACCACGCGCGCGCCAAGCAGCCCCCGTCCGCGCAGGAGCCGAGCCGGTACGCGTTCTCCTATCCGGCGCGGCCAGGCTGCGGCGCCGCGGTCGCCGAGTACCTCTCCCGCCAGGACAAGGCCGCCGTGAACGACTCGGCCTCGCCGCTCGTGCGCAGCACCGTGTTCCAGCGCGAGGACTGCGTGGTCCGGTTGGTCGACCTGACCGTGCCGCCGCAGACCGATCCGGCGGCGGCGCTCGGCCTCACCGGTCCCCGGGCCGGCGCCGTGCTGGCCCGGCTGCTGCGGTCCGCGCCGGAGCTGCGCGACGACGACGGCCGCCGGGCCGCGCTGGCCGGCTGGGAGCTGACGCCGATCACCGACCGGCGCTCGCCGCAGGCCTGACGATCGAACCGGAGCCGGGCCCGACGGCCGATATGCGAACACTGCGAACACTGCGAACGCTGCCGACACTGCCAACACTGCGAAACCGCGAACTCCCGACACCTGGTGCCGGGCCACCCGAAGCGCAAGGGGAAGTTTGTCATGACCACGCACCTGCCTGTCGTCGTCAATGTCAGCGACGCTCCGTCGAACCGCCGCCGCGGCGGCGACCTGCGGGCCATGCTCACGCCGTCCGCGGTCGGCGCGACGAGCGGGTTCATGGGAGTCGCGATCGTGCAGCCCGGGGAGCGCATCGGCGAGCACTACCACCCCTTCTCCGAGGAGTTCGTCTTCGTCGTCAGCGGCGACCTCGTGGTCGACCTCGACGGCACACCGCAGCCGCTGCGCCCGGACCAGGGCCTGATGATCCCGATCGGTATGCGCCACCGGTTCCGCAACGTCGGCACCACCGAGGCGCGCCTGGTGTTCCACCTCGGCCCGCTGGCCCCGAGCCCGGAGCTCGGCCACGTGGACACCGAGCAGGAGGACGCGCCGGAACCGGCGGAGGCCGTCCGATGACGACCCCTGCGATGTCGACCCCTCCGATGGCGACCCGTCGGGCGGCCGTGACGGGAATCGGCGTGGTGGCGCCCGGGGCGACAGGCGTCCCGGCGTTCTGGGACCTGCTCTCGGCCGGCCGCACGGCCACCCGCGCCATCACCTTCTTCGACCCCGAGGGCTTCCGCTCCCGCATCGCCGCCGAGTGCGACTTCGACCCCGCCGCCGGCGGCCTGAGCGCCGAGGAGATCGACCGCAACGACCGCTACGTATGGTTCGCGCTCGCCGCCGCGGCCGAGGCGATCCAGGACAGCGGCCTGGACCTCGGCGCCGCCGATCCGTGGCGGCTCGCGGTGTCGCTGGGGACCGCGGTCGGCGCCACGACCCGGCTGGAGCACGACTACGTCGGGGTCAGCGCCGAAGGCCAGGCCTGGGACGTCGACCACCGCAAGGCCGGTTCCTACCTCGAACGCGCCTTCGCGCCGAGCACCCTGGCCTCGGCCGTGGCCGAACGCTTCGGCGCCTCAGGGCCCGTACAAACCGTCTCCACCGGCTGCACCTCCGGCCTGGACGCCGTCGGCTACGCCGCGCAGGCGATCGAGGACGGCCGGGCCGACGTGGTGATCGCAGGAGCCTGCGACTCCCCGATCTCGCCGATCACCGTCGCCTGCTTCGACGCGATCAAGGCCACCTCGGCGCGCAACGACGACCCCGAGCACGCCTCCCGTCCCTTCGACGCCGGCCGGGACGGCTTCGTGCTCGGCGAGGGCGGAGCCGTGCTGGTCCTGGAGGAACTGGAGCAGGCCCGCCGGCGCGGCGCGCGGATCTACGCGGTGCTCAACGGCTTCGCGACGTTCGGCAACGCGCACCACATGACCGGGCTCACGCAGGAGGGCCGGGAGATGTCCGAGGCGATCGACCGCGCCCTGGACCACGCCCGGCTCGACCCGGCGGACGTGGACTACGTCAACGCCCACGGCTCGGGCACCAAACAGAACGACCGCCACGAGACCGCCGCGGTCAAACGCTCGCTCGGCGCGCACGCGTATCAGACCCCGATGAGCTCGATCAAGTCGATGGTCGGGCACTCGCTCGGGGCCATCGGCGCGATCGAGCTGGCGGCCTGCGCCCTGGCGCTGCACCACGGCGTGGTCCCGCCGACGGCCAACTACAGCAAGCCCGATCCGGAATGCGACCTGGACTACGTCCCGGGCAGCGCCCGCGAGCTCCCGCTGCGCCACGTGCTCTCGGTCGGCAGCGGCTTCGGCGGCTTCCAGTCGGCGGTCGTGCTCAGCCGTGAAGGAGCCTCCTTATGAACGGCTCCACGGCCCGCCGACGCGCGGCGATCACCGGGATCGGGGTGGTGGCGCCCAACGGCGTCGGCACCGACGACTTCTGGAAGGCGACGTGTCAGGGCACTTCCGTGCTCGCCCCGATCGACCGGGAGGGCTGCGAGCAGTACCCGCTGCGGATCGCCGGGCTGGTCAAGGGTTTCGATCCGGCGCAGTTCGTCGAGGACCGGGTTCTGGTCGCGACCGACCGGTTCACGCACTTCGCGTTGGCCGCCGCCGGTATGGCGCTCGACGACTCCGCGCTGCCGATCGACCCGGACGGCGACCCCTTCGGCATCGGCGTGGTGACGGCGGCCGGCTCAGGCGGAGGCGAGTTCGGCCAGCGCGAGCTCCAGCAGCTGTGGAGCCAGGGTCCGCACCATGTCGGGCCGTACCAGTCGATCGCCTGGTTCTACGCGGCGAGCACCGGGCAGATCTCCATCCGCGGCGGGTTCAAGGGACCGTGCGGGGTGGTGGCCAGCGACGAGCCCGGCGGTCTGGACGCGCTCGCGCACGCCGCTCGCAACGTCGTGCGGGGCACCAGCGCGGTGGTGGTCGGTGCGGTCGAGGCACCGATCGCGCCGTACTCGATGGTGTGCCAGCTCGGGTACCCGGAGCTGAGCACCGTCGCCGAGGCCGAGCAGGCGTATCTGCCTTTCGCCAAGCAGGCCAACGGATTCGTGCCGGCCGAAGGCGGCGCCTTCTTCGTGCTCGAAGACGAGGCGACCGCACGGGCTCGCGGCGCGCGGATCCGGGCCGTGGTGGCTGGGCACGCCGCGACGTTCACCGGCGCGTCCCGGTGGGCCGAGTCGCGGGAAGGACTCGCGCACGCCATCCGTGGTGCGCTCGCCGAGGCGGACTGCCCGCCGGAGGACGTGGACGTGGTCTTCGCCGACGCCCTCGCCGTGCCCGAGGCCGACCGCGCCGAGGCCCTGGCGCTGGCCGACGTGCTGGGCGAACACGCCGCGCGGGTCGCGGTGACCGCGCCCAAGGCGGGTATCGGCCGCGCCTACTGCGGAGCCTCGGCGCTCGACACGGCCGCCGCCGCACTGGCCCTGGAGCAGGGACTGATCCCGCCGACCCCGAACGCCGACGGCTGCGCGTACGACCTCGACCTGGTCACGGGTTTCGCCCGGACCACCGCACCGCGCACCGCGCTGGTGCTCAGCAGGGGCCTGATGGGCTCCAACTCCGCTCTGGTCCTCAGGCGCGGCTCAGAGTGCTGACAGGCCCGACGACCCCCCGATGAACGTCCCGACAGGGACACGACGAAGGAGCCACCCATGACCGTCGAACTCACCTCCACGGACCTGGCCACCTTGCTGAAGCAGAAGGCCGGGGTCACCGTCAGCCCGCTCGACCTGGACCGGCCGGGCGCCACCTTCGACGACTTCGGGGTGGACTCGCTCGGGCTGCTGGCCGTCGTCGGGGAACTGGAGAACCGGCACGGCCGGTCGATGACCTCCGCCGAGACCTCCAAGTCCTCGGCCGAGTTCCTACAAGCCGTGAACCTCTCGTTAAAGGAAGGGTCCTGACATGCCCGGGCACACCGACAACACCGTCGTCATCAACGCCCCGCTGGATCTGGTGTGGCAGATCACGAACGATCTGGAGAACTGGCCCAGCTTGTTCAGCGAGTACGCGTCCGTGGAGGTGCTGGACCGCGAAGGCGAGCGCACGCGCTTCCGATTGACGATGCATCCCGACGAGAACGGCAAGATCTGGAGCTGGGTCTCCGAACGCGAGACGGACCGCGAAGCGCAAGCCGTCCGCGCGCGCCGGGTCGAACCCGGACCGTTCGAGTACATGGACATCCGGTGGGAGTACGGCGAGGTCCCGGAGGGCACCAGCATGCGCTGGATCCAGGACTTCGCGATGAAGCCGACCGCGCCGGTGGACGACGCGGGCATGACCCAGCGGATCAACAAGAACTCCCTGGTCCAGATGGACCTGATCCGCGAGAAGGTCGAGAAGCGCGCGGCGGAGGTGTGACGGCCGTGCATCGCACCCTCATCGTCGCCCGGATGAAGCCGGGCTCCGCGGACGGTATCGCAGAGGTCTTCGCCGACTCCGACCGCGGCGAGCTGCCGGACCTGATCGGCGTCCGGGGCCGCAGCCTGTTCCAGTTCGGCGACGTCTACCTGCACCTGATCGAGTCCGAGCAGCCGGCCGGGCCGCAGGTCGCGCGGCACGCGGGGCATCCGGAGTTCCGGGCCGTCAGCGAACGGCTGGCCGCGTACGTCAACGCCTACGACCCGGACACCTGGCGCGAGCCCAAGGACGCGATGGCCCGCGAGTTCTACCGCTGGGACCGGGCCGGCTCGGGCGACTGGCCGTGACCGCCGTCGAGGGGGCACGGGAGTCTTCGGCGTCGCACTGGGTGCGGTGCGAGGGCTGCGAAGGGCTGCTCTACGCCAAGCGCTTCATCAGGATGCTGAAAGTCTGCCCGGAGTGCGCGCGGCACGGACGGCTGACCGCGCCCGAACGGCTGGACCAGCTGCTCGACC
The DNA here is from genome assembly GCF_015356825.1 of Catenulispora rubra. Classification (GTDB taxonomy): domain Bacteria; phylum Actinomycetota; class Actinomycetes; order Streptomycetales; family Catenulisporaceae; genus Catenulispora; species Catenulispora rubra. Next base: position 8,028 of record NZ_JAACYW010000151.1, read on the forward strand.
CCGGATCGGCCGTACCGATCCGGGGCGGCCCGACGGTGCACGATCCGCTGGAGTTCGTGGACAGCCGGCCGTACCCGGACCGGTTGCGGGACGCCCGGGCCGACACCGGGTTGTCCGACGCCGCGGTCAGTGTCAGTGGCCTGATCGAGGGACATCCGGTGGTGGCCGTCGCGATGGACTTCCGGTTCCTCGGCGGCAGCCTCGGGTGCGCCGTCGGGGCGATGATCGCCCAGGCGGCCGCGACGAGCCTGGCGCGCCGGGTCCCGCTGCTGGTCGTGACCGCCTCCGGCGGGGCCAGGATGCAGGAGGGCGTGCTGTCGCTGATGCAGATGGCGAAGACCGCACAGGCGTTCGCGGCGCTGGACGAGGCCGGGATCCTGACGGTGTCGCTGATCACCGACCCGACGTACGGGGGCGTGGCGGCGTCGTTCGCGAGCCTGGCCGACGTCATCTTCGCCGAGCCCGGGGCCCGGATGGGGTTCGCCGGGCCCCGGGTGATCGAGCAGACGATCGGCGAGCGCCTTCCCGAGGGGTTTCAGACTGCTGAGTTCCTGCTGCGGCACGGGATGGTGGACGACGTGGTGCCGCGGGCCGGTCTTCGGTCGGCGTTGGCGCGGGTGCTGAGCATCGGCGACCGATCTCCCGCCGATCCGGCCCCGGGCTCGCCTTCCGCTGTCGTCGAAGGCGTCGTCGAGGGCGCCGGCGAAGCGATCTTCCGGACGGCCGACCAGCTCACCGAACGCGCCGCCTGGGACACCGTCCGCCTGGCGCGCCATCCCGAGCGGCCGACCACGCCCGACTACATCCGGCACGTCGTCGACGACTTCCAGGAGCTGCACGGCGACCGCCTGGCCGAGGACTGCCCGGCCATCGTCGGCGGGACCGGTCTGGTCGCCGGGATTCCGGTGATGCTGATCGGCCACCACAAGGGCGGACCGGATCTCACCGAACGCCGGCGGCGGCGGTTCGGCATGGCGACCCCGGCCGGCTACCGCAAGGCGGCGCGGCTGATGCGGATGGCCGCCAAGCTCGGGCTGCCGGTCGTCACGCTCATCGACACGCCGGGGGCGAATCCGGGTCCTGATGCCGAGCGGGCCGGGCAGGCGGTCGCGATCGCCGAGAACCTGCGGCTGATGGCGCGGCTGCCGGTGCCGATCGTGGCCGTGCTGACCGGCGAGGGCGGCAGCGGCGGGGCGCTGGCGTTGGCGGTGGCCGACCGGGTGCTGGTGAGCGCGAACGGGATGTACTCGGTGATCAGCCCGGAGGGCTGCGCCGCGATCCTGTGGAAGGCGCCGGAGGCGGCGACGACGGCGGCCGCCGCGTTGCGGGTGCAGGCCGGGGACCTGCTGCGGCTCGGCATCGTCGACGGGGTCGTCCCGGAGCCGCCGGACGGTGCGCACCGGGACTCCGCCGGGGCGGCCGTGCTGCTGGAGAGCGCGTTGAAGGCGACGCTTCAGGAGCTCATGCCCTGGGACCCGCAGCGGCTGATCGCCGAGCGCAGAGACCGTTTCCACCGGTTCGGGACTGAAGAGGCCGAGTCGGTGGGACCCGAGGAAAGGAGCAGGCCGTGACCACCGACCTCAGGGACGAGGCTGCCAAGAACGGCGTGGTGCGACGACACGCGACGGGTGGTGTGATGCGGGCTGCGGCGGTCGGGCCGGAGACGGCTGATCTGGCGGCGATGTGCCACCACGTCGCGGATCTGGCGCGGACGCGGCCGGAGCCGCCGAGCCGGATCCGGCTGGAGCATCTGGGGACCGCGTTGGAGATCGAGTGGCCTGCGCCTGTTTCGGAGACGAGCGCGCCGGTATCAGGGGCCGGAGTCGGTCGGGACGCGGCCGGATCCTCTTCGCCGCACACGGATTCTCTGGCTGCCGAAGCTGCTGGCGCCGCCGACGACGGGTTCCAGCGCGTGTGCGCGCCGATGATCGGCACGTTCTATCACTCCCCCGAGCCCGGCGCGCCGCCGTTCGTGGCGGTGGGCGACAGCGTCGTGCCGGGACAGCGGATCGGGATCCTCGAAGTGATGAAGATGATGAGTCCGGTCGAGGTCCAGGTCGCGGGGATCGTGCGGGAGGTCCTCGTGCCCGACGGCGGTGCTGTGGAGTTCCAGCAGCCGCTGATCGTCGTCGAGCCGGCCCGCGAGCCGTCAGCCGGGCGCTGAGCGCCGTGTTCGGGACCGTGCTGATCGCCAACCGGGGCGAGATCGCCCTGCGGGTCGCCCGCACCTGCCGGGAGCTGGGCATCCGTACCGTGGCCGTGCACTCCACCGCGGACCGGGAGTCCGCGGTGGTGCGCTTCGCCGACGAGTCCGTGCACATCGGGCCGTCGTCGGCGAAGGCCAGCTACCTGCACATGCCCTCGGTCATGGAGGCGGCGCTGCGCACCGGCGCCGACGCGATCCACCCCGGGTACGGTTTCCTGTCGGAGGACCCTGATTTCGCAGAGGTCTGCGAGGCCCACGGCATCACGTTCATCGGCCCGCCGCCGCACGTGATCGAGAAACTCGGCGACAAGGCCCTGGCCCGGCAGCTGATGGCCGAGGCCGGACTGCCGGTGCTGCCGGGGTCGGTCGGAGCGGTGACCGGGCTGGCCGAGGCACGCAAGGTCGCCGACGAGATCGGATACCCGCTGATCCTCAAGGCGGTGGCCGGCGGCGGCGGACGCGGTATCGCCGTGGTGCGGGCCGGTGACCAGCTGACGCAGGCCTTCCGCCAGACCAGCGCGCACGCTCGTGCCGTATTCGGCGACGACCGGCTCTACGTGGAGCGCTTCGTCGAGGACGCGCGCCACATCGAGGTGCAGGTGCTGTGCGACCGGCACGGCGCCGCGGTGCACCTCGGCGAGCGGGACTGCTCGGTCCAGCGCCGGTATCAGAAGCTGATCGAGGAGGCGCCGGCGCCGAACCTGCCCGACGCGCTGCGCGGGCAGATGTGCGACGCGGCTGTGCGCGGTGCGCTGGCGGTGGGGTATGTCGGGGCGGCGACGTTCGAGTTCGTGCTCGCGGCCGACGGCTCGTTCCACCTCATGGAGGTCAACTGCCGGCTCCAGGTGGAGCACCCGGTCACCGAGATGACCACGGGGATTGATCTGGTGCGGGAGCAGCTGCTGATCGCCGCCGGGCTGCCGCTGACCATCCGGCAGGAGGACGTCGCGCCGAGAGGCTGGGCGATCGAGAGCCGGGTGAACGCCGAGGACCCGGACCAGGACTTCGCACCGGCCCCGGGCCTGCTGACGGAGTTCGTGCCGCCGGGCGGACCCTTCGTCCGCGTGGACTCGCACGCCTACCCGGGCTGGCTGGTCGGGCCGGACTACGACTCGCTGCTGGCCAAGACGGTCGTCTGGGCCCCCGACCGCGACCAGGCCCTCGCCAGAATGGACCGCGCACTCGGCGAGTTCCGCGTCGAGGGGCACGGCCTGCGCACGACGATCGGCTTCCTGCGCGAGATCCTCGCGCACCCGGCGCACCGGGCCGGGCGGCACACGACGGGGTTCGTCGCGGGGATGGCGGCGGAGCGGGCGAAGTAGGCTCGCCGCACCTCGCCGAGCGTCGCAGGATCCTGCCGCGGGCCGCTGGCGCCCCGACTTCCTCCAAATCGGCTTCCTCCCAGCTCACAGCCGAAGTTCAAACATTCGCTTGACAGGGTCGCGCGATCCGCGCCATGCTTCTAACTGTTCAAACGAATGCTTGATTAAATAACTGGGAGAAGGCCATGACCTCGCTCACCCGCAAGACGATCGTCACCGCCGCCGCCGTCGCCAGCCTGACCGGCGTCGCCATCGCCGCCGCGCCGGCGCAGGCCGCAAGCCCGGCCGGCGTCACGCAGTCGCACGCGGCCCTGAGCCGCAGCCAGCTCGCCGCGCTGCCGCTCACCAACCGGCACCTGACCGCGCACGAGATCGCCAACCTGGCGGTCGTGCTGGGCGCGTACCACGACGCCGAGGGCAAGAGCCTGAACGTGAAGGCGTTCATCAACAGCTTCACCAAGGACGGCGTCTTCAACGACAAGGTCGCCGGCCAGAGCTACCAGGGCCAGGCCCTCGGCGACGTCCTGACGCGCATGGCCGGCATCTTCCCCGACGTGCACCGCGACCTGAAGAGCATCACCGTCGACGGCGACACGGTCACCCTCGAACTGTCGATCCAGGGCACCTTCGAGGGGCCGGCGCAGACCCCGGCCGGCATCCTCAAGCCGAACGGCGCGCGGATCGACGCCCCGACCGCCGACTTCTGGTACCTGCACGACGGAAAGATCACGAAGTTCGACTGCTTCGTCGGCTACACCGACATGTACGCGCAGATGGGTGTGAACCTCGACTGGGCCGGCGCGGTCGCCAAGGGGTGAGCCGGCCCCACGCCCCCCGAACGGCGTACCACCCGGCGGCGGACCGCCACCCCGCGCGGCATGTTGGCATCAGCCCGACACCCGGCAGGACAGGAGCTGGCCCGATGGACGTCCAGTACAGGCACCCCAGCCGAGCCAGCCGCCGCGAGTACGAAGCACGCCAGGCCCGGCAGCTGCGCAACCGCAAGGTCGGCGCGGCGGTCGGCGGCGTGTCGGTGGCGGTGACCGCCGCGCTGGCGATCCTGCGGGCGGCCGGGGTGGGCGGTCCGTCGTCCGGGCCCGGTCGGACGGCCGGCAGGGGCTAGCGGGACCCGGAGCTACGGAGCGTAAAACTAGCCGGCGGCCCGCGCCGCCAGCGCCGCGACCGCCTCGGCGACGGCCCCGGGACTGTTGACCGACGTCAGGTGCTGAGCGCCGGGAATGACAGTCGGGGCCGGCGCGCCGATCCGCGCCGCGGTGGACTGCGGCGAACCCGGGTCGTAGGAGGAGTCGGCGCCGCCGAACACGACCGACTTCGGGATCGGCAGCGTGGCCAGTTCGGCTAGGCGCGCCGGCGGGAGCCCGGCGACACCGAGGTTGACCATGCTCCACAATGCTTCCTCGGCGCCCGGCACTTCCAGCGGACGCCGCCACTGGTCCAGCCCCGCGGCGTCCAGTTTGGGGCAGCCCGAGCCGCAGGTGGCGCCGTAAATGGCGCGGACGACGGTATCGGAACGAATCGCCAGCCGCATCAGGGTCGTGCGATACGGGTTGAGGAACAGGTGCGTGAGCGGCGTCTTCTGCCCCGCGCCGGTGGCCAGGCCGTCCCCGTCGAGGAACATGATGCCGCTGACGTCGCCGGGCTTGTCCAGCGTCGCGAGCGCCGCCACCGCCGCGCCGCTGGAGTGGCCGACAAGCAGCGGCTTGTCCAGGTGCAGGGCCTCGATGAACGCCTCAAGCTGGCGCGCCTGGTGCCCGACGTCGAACGGCGCGACGCGCTGCGTGTAGCCCCAGCCGTCGATGTCGAGCGCGTAGACCCGGTGCCCCTGCGCGGCGAGCAGCGGCGCGAGGTACTGCCAGGTGTCGGCGGACTCCACGAAGCCGTGCACGAGGACGATCGGCGTGCCGCTCGCACCCCACTCGCGGTAGCGGGTCGAGACGTCGCCGGCCTGCACGTAGGTCAGGCCGGCCGGCACGGAGGCGCGGCCGTCGGTGGCGGCGTTGTACACGGTGGACAGGAACGTACTGGCGACGAACAACACCGCGACGGTCTTCGCGAGCCGGCGCAGCCAACGTCTGCGACGGCTGCGGAAGGGGATCAGCGGGACCGGCGGGGTCGGCTGGATCGTCTCGGTCGGCTGGCTCAGCGGCGCGGCGTCCTCGGCCGACGACACCGGATCTTCGGGCGGGTCCTCGTCGAGGAGATCCGTCGCAGTCACGTCCACCTGGTCGACGATAGTCGGCGGCGCGGCTGAAGGTCGTTCCAGGGCGCCTTGCGGACTACGGACGGCGTGCCGTCGGCCGTGAGCCGGACAGCACGCCGCACGTACCGGACCAGCCGGACCAGCCTCAACAGGCGGCCGCGACCCTCCTACTCACCCTCCTACTCAAGCGAGAACTTCTGCGCCGCGGACTGATTGCAGGTGTAGATCTGCAACTGCGTCCCGTTCGCCGTGTTGTCCCCCGGGTCGTCGAGGCACAGGCCCGACTGCGGGTTGAACAGCGAGCCGTCGGACCGTGCCTGCCAGACCTGGCCGCCGACGCCGTTGCAGTCGTACAGCTCGACCTTCGTGCCGACCGCGGTGCCATTGCCGTCGATGTCCAGGCAGCGGCCCAGGGTCTCCAGCGAGCCGTTCGTGTTGTGGTACCAGTGCTGGTCGGCGGCGTAGGGCTGGCAGTCCCAGAGCTGGACGTGCGTGAGGTTCCCGCCGTTGTCGTCGCCGGCTACGTCAACGCACTGATTGCCGGGGCCGTTGACGGTGCCGCCGCCATTGACCGAGAACTGCTGGGCGGGGGTGTTGTTGCAGGTGTAGATCTGTAGCTGCGTGCCGTTGGAGGTGTTGCCGCTCGGGTCGTCGAGACAGAGCCCTGATTGCGGGTTCAGCAGCGAGCCGTTGCTCTGCTGGATCCACTTCTGGCCGCCGACGCCGTTGCAGTCCCACAGCTCCACCTTGGTGCCGACCGCGGTGCCGTCGCCGTCGATGTCCAGGCAGCGCCCCAGGGTCTCCAGGGAGCCGTCGGAGTTGTGCGTCCAGTGCTGGTCGATCGCGTTCGGCTGGCAGCTCCACAGGTTGACCTGCGTCAGATCGCGGCCGGCGTCGTCCCCGAGGACGTCCACACACTGGCCGCCGGGCAGGGTGATCGTGCCGCCGGAGGACTGCGGGCGGCCGCCGCTGTTGCCGCTGTAGTTCTGCGCGACGATGTTGGCCTGGACGGCGGCGTCAGCGGCATCGCTGGGCACGCCGGCGGTCATCACGCCTTCGAAGAAGGTGCCCATGTCGCTGTTGCTGTTGTCCCCGCCGGTGCCGAGCACGATGGCGCCTTCCAGCGACATCGGCGTGTAGCCGTTGGGTGGGAGCGAGCCGTTGTACCAGATACTCAGCCCGCCGGATTGCGAGTTCCCGCCTTCGACCTCGAAGGTCGACTGGTTGTTGCTCTTCACCATCCCGGTGACGAACTCGCTGTTGTTGCCGGTGTTCCCGAGGTTGCTGCCCGCACCGGTGTAGAGCCCGTTCTCCAGGTCGGCCTGGACCCACGGACCGGAGCCGGCGCAGGGGCTCTGGCCGCACCCGGTGCCGATGTAGACCGACTCCATGCGACCGTTGCCGGTGTCCTGGTTGTTGGTCTCGGCGTTGCCGTAGTCGAAGCAACAGCCGTTGTTGACGTGCGTGCCGCTGGCGACCATGTACGCGCCCTGAGGCTGGCCGCCGACGGGCACCGCGGTGGTGTTGTCGTCCCGGTAGCCGACGCCGGGCCCGACGTACAGGCCGTAGGCCTTGGAGCCGTTGACGAGGATGTGCGCGGCGTTGGCGTTCGCCGCGACGTCCGGGTTCGGGGCCGCGCCGCCGCCACCCTCGATGGTCAGGTCGTTGTGCTGCGGCGACTGGTCGTAGACCTTGTTGATCGTGCAGGCGGTCTGCACGCAGAAGACGTCCTGCGAATCAGCGTTCGTATAACCGCCGGCCGAGGTGAGGCCGACGTCCATGGTCGCGCCGTCGGAGGCGCGTCGGACCTGGTAGAGCGGCCCGTTGTAGGACGCGTAGAGCGCCCGGACCGTACTGTGCGCGGCCACGCACGGGGTTCCCGCGGAGGCGTAGATGTCGCAGGGTTCTTGCGAACCCGCGGCCCGGGCGGCGCCGGGGCCGGTGGTGAGGACGCCGAGGATGAGGACCACGACCGCGCCGATCGACATCGCGAGGCGGTGCCAAAGGCGCGCGTGCGGCACGGCGCCCCGGTCGGCGGGACGGGCAGGTGGGGATGAACGCATGGGCGATGCTCCCTGGGGACGGGGATACACGTAGCCTTACAACCACGCGGCCGGTCGACGGCACGCGTGGCTGGACACCCTGAGGGTAGGGGTCGGCGTCCGAACGGCACGGTACGACGGGCGTTGCCTTCCGTCAATAAGTGCTCTGTTTTGCAGATCGATGTTCGATCTTTACGAATCCATGGGTCCCAGGACATTGACGGCAGACTGCCGGGTTTCCATACTCTGAGGCGAACCGCGTGTCGTAAACGTTTCCGGCCCCCACCCCATGCACCTCCCCACAATCGGTGCAGACCGCTCCCGAGGAGCGCCCCATGATGAATCGCAGAAAGCTGCTGTCCTCCGCCGTCGCGATCGGCGGCACCGCGCTCGGCCTGGGCACCGGCGCACTGGCCTTCCGGGCCTCGGCGACCACCCCCACGTTGCAGATCGCCCTGCAGAACACCACGACCTCGAACCAGGTCTACGCCTACGTCACCGGCCAGGCGATCGACAACAACAATGCCCTGATGCTCCTGCAGTCCGACGGGCACACGGTCTACAACCCGGCCTCGCCCGGCTCCCCCGGCAGTCCGCTGGGCGCCAATTGCGCGATCGCGCTCGGCGCGCCGGGCAGCACCACCACGATCACCATCCCGCACATCGCCGGCGGCCGGATCTGGTTCTCCGTCGGCGCCCCGCTGACCTTCCTGCTCAACCCGGGCCCGGGCCTGGTCGAGCCGTCGGTGAGCAACCAGTCGGACCCGAACATCCACGTGATGTGGGACTTCTGCGAGTTCACGTACAACGACTCGCAGATGTACGCCAACATCAGCTTCGTCGACTTCGTCGCGCTGCCGATCTCGCTGACCCTGACGAACGCCTCCGGCGGGACGCAGACCGTCGCCGGCCTGCCGGCCAACGGCCTGGACACCGTCTGCTCCGGTCTGAGAGCCCAGCACGCCTCGGACGGCGCCGGCTGGGACCAGCTGGTCGTCACCTCCGGCGGGGCCAACCTGCGCGCGCTGAGCCCGAACAACGGCATCGTCATCAACAGCTCGCTGTTCTCCGGGTACTACCAGCCCTACGTGAACCAGGTGTGGTCGCAGTACTCGAACCAGACGCTGACCATCGACACCCAGGCCTCCTGGGGCACCGTGACCGGCCAGGTCTCCGGCGGACAGCTGAACTTCCCCGGCGTCGGCAGCTTCTCCCAGCCCTCGGCCGCGGACATCTTCAGTTGCAGCACCGGCCCGTTCGCCAACGCCAACGGCGAGTTCGGCACGCTGATCGCGCGGATCAGCGCCGCGTTCAATCGCAGCACCCTGCTGATCGACTCGAACCAGCCCGACGGCGAGAACCCGGCGAACTACTACAAGAACGCGATCACCAACCACTACTCGCGGATCGCGCACGCGGCCAGCCTGGACGGCCGCGGCTACGGCTTCCCGTACGACGACGTCACCCCGAACGGCGGCACCGACCAGTCCGGCGCGGTGTCCGACGGCAACCCGACGCTGCTGACCGTCGCGGTCGGCGGCGGCACCGCGACCGGGCCGGGCGGCGGCGGGCCGAGCCAGTCCTCCAGCTCCTCCAGCTCCCCCAGCGGCGGGGGCGGGGGCAGCGTTAGCGCGTACTCGACGATCCAGGCCGTGAGCTACAGCTCGCACAACGGCACGCAGAACGAGGCCACGTCGGACTCCGGCGGCGGCCAGGACGTCGGCTGGATCGCCAACGGCGACTGGCTCGCGTACTCGAACGTCGACTTCGGCAGCGCCGGCGCGACCCAGTTCAAGGCGCGGGTCGCCTCCGGTGCCGCGGCCGGTGTCAGTGGCCTGGTTCAGGTCGCGCTGGACAGCCCGACGGCGGCGCCGATCGGCAGCTTCGCCGTCGGGAACACCGGCGGCTGGCAGTCGTGGGAGACGGTGCCGGCGAACATCGGCAGGGTCACCGGCGTGCACACGGTCTACCTGACGTTCTCCAGTGGGCAGCCGGCCGACTTCGTGAACGTGCACTGGTTCACTTTCGCGCAGTCCTGATTCACCGCTTTCCGACCGTCCTGATCGACATCCCCGCCCGAGTCCCCGTCCGAGTCCGGCGTCCCAGGAGGTGCCCGGCATGCGCAGGATCCTGATTCTCCTCACAGCCCTGGTCACGGCGATGGCACCACTGCTGCTCGGGGCGCCGACCCGGGCCAGCGCGGCGACCACCGTGTGCGCGGTGTACTGCGACACGCGTGATCCCTCGCGGGCCCAGCAGGAGACGTTCCCGACGCCCAACGTGTACGTGAACGGCCGCGTGGTCGAGCTGCACGTGGACGACGTCGACGGGATGGCCTGGGCCAGCATCGACAACGGGCAGCTCAACGACTCGGTCTGGATCGACCGGTCGTGGGATGCCGGCAGCAGCTGGGACGGCCTGCTGGGGAGGGCATGGATCCCGAGCACGTGGACCGGTACTCGAACCCTGATGTACAACATGTACGACCCGTCGAACCACCGGCGCGCGGTGGTGCGGGCCTGCGGTGACGCGAACGGCGTGGTGTGCACGAGCTGGGTTCACCCGCGGGTGTGCGCGGCTCGGTGTGACGGCGTCGGCTCCGGCGGTTCGACCGGGAACACCTCGCCGGTGCCGGGCACCACGCTGGCGGGCCGCGACATCTCGCTGCACGTCGACTCCGGCGGTATGGCGTGGGCGTCGATCTCCGGCGGCGCGGCCGGGGACGAGGTCTGGATGGACCGGTCTTGGGACGGCGGGGCGACGTGGCCGGACGGGTCGAGCCAGGGGCGCGTGAGCACGCCTTCCGGCGCGTCCGGGACTCAGACTGTTGAGATCAACATCGACGATCCGCTCGGCAAGCTGTACGGCGGCGCGGTGCGGGCCTGCGGGCGTGCGGTGACCGGCCAGAACGGGAGCTGCACGTCCTGGGCGCGCGCCAATGCCGTGCCGACGCGTGCCGCCGCCGACGCGCTGATGTGGTCGTACGACCCGAACACCGCGTGGTGGCCGTCGAGCTGGTGGAACTCCGCGGTGGCTCTGACGTCGGTGATCGACTACACGCGGGCTTCGGGGGACACGTCGTACCAGTGGATCGTCGATCGGACGTTCCAGGTCAACAAGGTCGCGTTCCCGGCCGGGGCGCGCAGTTCGGACGCCATCCAGGGCGACTTCATCAGCCAGGCCACGGACGACACGGAGTGGTGGGCGTTGGCGTGGATCGACGCCTATGACCTGACGTGGAACCAGACGTATCTCGATGAGGCCGTCACCATCATGAACTATGTCAGTACCCTGTGGGACACGAGCAGCTGCGGGGGCGGCGTCTGGTGGAACACGCAGAAGACGTACAAGAACTCTGTGACGAACGCACTGTATGTGGACCTGACCGCCGCGCTGCACAACCGGATTCCGGGCGACACGGCCTGGTTGGCGCAGGCGACGACCGCGTGGAACTGGTTCCGGTCCAGCGGGCTGATCAACGGGTCGGGGCTGGTGAACGACGGGCTGACGGGTTCGTGTGCGAACAACGGGCAGACGGTGTGGACGTACAACCAGGGGCTGGCCATCGGCGCGGCGCAGGAGATGTACCGGGCCACCGGCGACGGCGGCGACCTGAGCGAGGCGCGGTATCTGGCGGACTCGGCGGTGGACTCGCCGACGTTGGTGTCGAACGGGCTGCTCACGGAGTCGTGCGATGCGTTGAACGCGACGTGTGACGACAATCAGAAGCAGTTCAAGGGGATCTTCATGCGGTTCCTGGGGCAGCTGAACGATGACGGCTCGGTCGGGGGCGCTTACAGCTCGTTCATCCAGGCTCAGACGGGTTCGTTGTGGGCTTCGGACCGTGACTCGCTCAACCGGATCGGGGAGCGGTGGTCGGGGCAGGGGTCGGGTTCGAACCCGAACGTCAGCGACTGGCGGACGCAGGCCAGCGGGTTGGAGGCGTTGGACGCGGCGTCTTGACCGGCGCGCGTCCCGGTGGCCCGGTCACAAGCCCGCCTCCGCGGCGGCGGCCCCGATCACGTCGCGCAGCATCTGCGGGGTGAGGCGTCCGGTGAAGGTGTTCTGCTGGCTGACGTGGTAGCAGCCGTGGATCGCCAGCGCGGCGCCGCCGTCGGCCGCGGCCAGCTCGACGCGGGTGGCGTGGCCGAAGACGGGGCGGGGCTTCGGGACCGTCCAGGAGCCGGCGGCGGCGATGGCCGGGAACAGCGCCTGCCAGCCGAAGGCGCCGAGCACCACCATCGCCCGCACGCTCGGCCGCATGAGCTCCAGCTCGCGCACCAGCCAGGGCCGACAGGTGTCGCGCTCGGCGGGAGTTGGCTTGTTGTCCGGCGGCGCGCAGTGCACCGGGGCGGTGAAGCGGACGCCGCGCAGCTCCAGACCATCGTCGGCGGCGACCGAGGTCGGCTGATTCGCGAGGCCGAGGGCATGGAGCGCCTCGACGAGGATGTCCCCGGACCGATCCCCGGTGAACATGCGCCCAGTCCGGTTGCCCCCATGCGCCGCCGGCGCGAGCCCGACGATGAGCAGGCGCGCGTCAGCCGGCCCGAAGCCGGGAATCGGACGCGCCCAGTACGACTGGTCGGCGAACGACTTGCGCTTGACCCGCCCGACCTCCTCCCGCCACGCGACCAGGCGCGGACACGCCCGACAGTCGCACAGCTCCCGGTCGAGGACGGCGAGGTTCGGGGCGGCCGGTGCCTGCTCGCTCGGTTGCACATGCGCAACTTACCGGCCGGGGTGGTCGGGCGCGCGGCAGGTGTGCCTTGTGCAGAACGTTCGGCGAGGCAGGCGCGGCGGGGTCGGGAGTGCACAGCTGGCTCGGTGCGCGGAGGCAGCTGGTCCCGAATCGGCGCGGGCTGTGGCTCGGCCCGGCGGGGCTGGGGTGTGCGGCACGCGGCCCCCTACCCACGCGGCGGCAGCTGCTCCCGGATCGGCGTGTGCGGCGGCATCACGAAGTCGCGCCGCAGGTGGTTGGCGCCGTCGATGACCAGGGTGTGGCCGGTGAGGAAGGCCGCGAAGGGCGAGCACAGGTAGGTCGCCGCCCAGGCGAGTTCGTGGCGGCGGCCGGTGCGGAGAGCTGGTTGGCGGGTGGCGTCGGTGTCCGGTTCGGGGCGGAGGGCCTTCAGGTCTTCGCGCATGTCCTCGTGCGGGAACAGGCCGGGTGCCAGGGCGTTCACGCGGATGCCTTCGGGGGCCCATTCGACGGCCAGGGATTTGGTCAGGTTGGCGACGCCGGCTTTGGCCGCCGCGGCGTGGGACATGCCGGAGCCGCCGGTGAAGGCTTGGGTTGCCAGGATGTTGAGGATGGCGCCGGGGCTTTGGCGGGTTGTGCAGCGGCGGTGGAGCTCCTGCGAGCACAGGAAGGTGCCGTCGAGGACGATGTCCGTCACGGCGCGCCAGCCGTTCGGGGACAGGTCTGCAGCGGGGATCGGGAAGTTGGCGGCGGCATTGTTGACCAGCACGGTTACCGGCCCGAGCGCCTCCTCGGCGGCGTCGAACGCCGCGCGGATCGCCTCGGGGTCGCGCACGTCGCAGGGCACGCCGATCGCCGCGCCGCCCGCCGACCGCACCTCCGCGACGCCCCGCTCCCGGTGCCCGGCGTCACGGCTGGCGATGGCGACCGCGGCGCCGCAGCGCGCGAACTCCGCCGCCATCGCCCGGCCCAGGCCCGTCCCGCCGCCGGTGATGAACACCGTGACGCCGGCGAACGCGCCCGGCGGCAGCATCGCGGTACCGGGCGGGGGCGGTTCGGGGAGGCCGGGATACATGGGGGCTCCTTCTGTAGAGAGAGGCAACACAACACTCAGTCGCGTCGCGGTTCGACATACCACTCACGGCGGCCAAGCAGCACGGCGAACAGCGGCGTCGGCATGCGGACCAGGATGCGGTTGAAGAGTCCGCCCCGGTTCTTCCCGAACTGCGTCCGGTGCTCGGCGAGCGCCGCCTGCTTCACCCCGGCGTAGCGCCGCACGTCGTACCGGTGCGTGATGGCCGCGCGCGGACTGCCGAACCAGCTGGCGTCCGAGAAGTCGTAGCCTCGCAGAACCCGCACAGCCTGCAGTGCCTTCCCCAGCCGCACCACCGGCTCACGCGGCACGGTCGCCTCCAGCACGCGCACGCCGGTCAGCTCGGCGGCCCGCGCCCCGACCTCGTGCACCCGCACGTGATCGCGATGGCCGTAGCCGCCGGCGGCGTCATAGCTGAGGAGCAGATCGGCGTGCTCCTCCTCGATGACGGCGGCCAACCGCCTCGCCGCCTCGTCGACAGGCGCGCGCATGAACCGCGGCCGGTCCGGAGGGTCCGGATAGAGGATCGCGCCGTGGCCGCTGTCGGCGTAGCCGAGGTGGTGCACGCGTGCCACGCCGAGCACCCGCGCGCTGGCCCGCAACTCATCGAGCCGCACCAGTGCGCCGGGCTCGGTGGCGTCGCCCATCGCGCCGTCGGAGGCCACAACGATGACCGTGCGATGCCCCTCGGCGGCGAGGCGCGCGAGCGTTCCGCCAGTGAGCAGCACCTCGTCGTCGGGGTGGGCATGGAAGGCCACGACAGTCTTAGGAGTAGACATGCCGAGAGGACGCCGAGCATAACCACAGCGGTTGCGAAGCGATTCACCCTGACGCCGACCCACGGCGACATGCCTGGCTGAGCCCCTCATTTCCCCTCGAACTCCGCCACCCGCCGAGCCGCCTTCGCCGCGTACCCCACCGGCGCGTCCTGCGACACGAACGTCGTCGCCGCCAGCAGCGCCGCCTGCCCCATCGCCTCGGCCAACCCCCGATCGGCGAACGCGTCCACCGACCGCTTGATCGCCTGCACCGCCAGCGGCGCGTTCGCCGCGATCTCGCCCGCCAGCGCGTAGGCCGCCGGCAGCAGTTCCTCCGGCGCGAGCACGTCCTGCACCACGCCGATCCGGGCCGCCGTCGCCGCGTCTATACGCCGGCCGGTCAGCGCCAGCAGCTTCGCCCAGCCGCTGCCGGCGTCGCGGGCCAGCCGCATCTCGCCGCCGGCGTCGACCGCCATGCCGATCGTGGCCTCGGGCAGCGCGAACACCGCGTCGGCGGCGGCCAGGCGGATGTCGCACATCAGCGCCAGCTCGAAGCCGAAGCCGAGGCAGTAGCCGTGCACGGCCGCCACGATCGGCTGGGGCAGCGTCGCGAACGCCCGGAACTGCTCGTGCACCCAGCGCAGGCCCTCGGCGAAGTTGCGGGCACGCTCGGCGTCTGAGCGGCCGGTGATGCGGTCCTCCGGCAGGCCGAGGTCCACACCGGCACAGAAGGCCCGGCCGGAGCCGCGCACCACCAGGACCCTGATGCGGTCGTCGAACCGGATCCGGGTCGCGATCTGCGCCAGCTGCCGCGATGCCTCCCAGCTCCAGGCGTTCAGCTTCTCGGGACGGTCCAGCACCAGCGTCGCGACGCCGTCGGCAACCGCCTCCGCAGTCCCGTCGCCGCCGAACTCCAACCGCAGCTGCCACTCCTGCTCCGGCAAAGCCGGCTCGGTCCGGAACATCACGCTCCCATCTGACAGCCCGTCAGATGGGAGCGTCAACCCCTCACAGCGCCAGCGCAGCCAGCGCCGCGTTGACGATCGCGCCGGGCACCAGATCGTGCTGCGCGTACAGGTCCGCCACGGTCCCGGACTGGCCGAAGCCGTCCACGCCCAGCGGCACCGCCGCCACCCCGACCGCCGAGCCCAGCCAGGCCATGGCGTGCGAGGCGGCGTCGTGCACGGTGACGATCGGCGCGCGCCCCGGGAACAGTTCCTTGAGCACCGACGGCCGGCGCGGGCCGGAGGCGCTGCGGTAGTCCTGCTGCAGCGCGCGCCGCCAGCCGGTGTACAGCCGGTCCAGGCTGGTCACGTCGACCACGTGCGCCGCGACGCCCTCGGAGGCCAGCTCAGCGGCAGCCTCCAGCACCTCCGGCAGGACCGCGCCGGAGGCCGCCAGGTGCACCACCGGCGCGCCGGCGTTCTCCTGCTCGGCGGCGATGTGCAGCCGGTAGCCGCCGGCCAGCACCTGCTCGCGCAGCCGCTCCTCCCCCACCCGGGCCAGCGCGGCCTCGAACGGGGCCTGGTCGATCGGGCGGGTGGTGAGCCGCAGGTAGGCCGAGGATCCGGCCTCGCCGCGGCCCATCCGGGCCAGCGCGTCGCACAGCACCCAGTCCAGCGTGCGGGTGTAGGCGGGCTCTGAGAACACCACGTTCGGCAGCTCCAGGCCGATCGAGGCGGTGATCGTGGACTGGTGCGCGCCGCCCTCGGGGGCCAGGGTGACGCCGGAGGGCGTGCCGGCGATCAGGAAGCGCGCGCCGGAGTAGGTCCCGTAGATGAACGCGTCCAGGCCGCGGCAGACGAAGGGGTCGTACACCGTCCCGATCGGCAGCAGCGGCTGGTCCGACAGGTCCCAGGTCAGGCCGAGCTGGCCCAGCAGCAGGAACAGGTTCATCTCGGAGATGCCCAGCTCGATGTGCTGCCCCGACGGGGACTCGGACCAGCGCACCGGGGAGTCCGCGGCGGTGTAGTTCTGCACCTCGGCCGGGGCGAAGACGCCGAACTTGTTGATGAACCCGGCCAGGTTCGTCGAGGTCGCCACGTCCGGCGCAGTGGTCACCAGGTGCCGCGCCACGTCCGGAGTGCGGGCCAGGCCGGACACCAGGCGGCCGAAGGCCTCCTGCGTCGAGGTCGGCTTGGCCGGGGAGCGGGTCTCGACCTGGGCCGGGACCGGGATCGCCGGGTGCGCGGTGGGCAGCGGACGCTTCAGCTGCTCGGCGCGCGCCGCGGCCAGGCGGCCGGCGGCGGTGTCCGGGGACAGGCGGTCCCACTCGGTGGCATCGGTCAGGCCCTGGGCCGCGCGCAGGGTGGCGATCTGCTCGGTGCTCAGCAGCGCGGAGTGGTTGCGGGGGTTGCCGGCGATCGGCAGGCCCCAGCCCTTCACCGTGTAGGCGAAGACCACGCTCGGCCGGTCGGTGACCGCGTCGCACTCGGCGTAGGCGTCGAGCATCGCGCTCAGGTCGTGGCCGCCGAGGTCGGTGAGCAGGGCGCCGAGGTCGTCGTCGGGGACCACCGCGATCAGCGGGGCGACCTCGGGCGGGGCGCCTTCCAGGAACGCCGAGCGCAGGCGCGCGCCGTCCAGGCCGAACAGCGACTGGTAGCGCTCGTTGGGCATGGCGTCGATCCAGGCCTTCAGCGCGCCGCCGCCGGGCCGGTCGAAGACCGCCTGCAGGCGCCGGCCGTACTTGACCTCGACGACGTGCCAGCCCGCGGCTTCGAACTGCAGGCGCAGCTGGCCCTCGCGGATGCCGGGAACCACGCGGTCCAGGGACTGCCGGTTGAAGTCGACGATCCACATGACCTCGCCGAGGCCCGCGCACGCGGGGTCGGCGATGGCCTCCCAGACGTTGCCCTCGTCCAGTTCGGCGTCGCCGAGCAGGGCCACGAAGCGGGAGCGGGGCCGGGCGCCGAAGTGCGCGTCGACGTAGCGGCGCGCGGCGGCGGCGAACAGCGGCGCGGCCGGGCCCAGGCCCACCGAGCCGGTGGAGAAGTCGACGCGGTCGGGGTCCTTGGTACGGCTCGGGTAGGACTGCAGGCCGCCGAAGGCGCGCAGCTTGGTGAGGTAGGAGGCGTCGAGCTCGCCGAGCAGGTACTGGATGGCGTGGAAGACCGGGGAGGCGTGCGGCTTGACCGAGACCTTGTCGTCCGGGCCGAGATACCGGAAGTAGAGCGCGGTCATCGCGGTGACCAGCGAGGCCGAGGAGGCCTGGTGGCCGCCGACCTTGACCCCGTCGCCGGTGGCGCGGTCGTGGTTGGCGGCGTCGACGATCCGGGTGGCCAGCCACAGGACGCGCTGCTGGATCTCGTCCAGGGAGACAAGATCAGTCAGGTCGGCGGGGTTCGAGGCGGCGTTCGAGACGGGGTTCGACGCCGAGTTCGAGGCGTTCGGTGTGTTCGAGGCGTTCGGAGCGATCGGTGCGTTCGGGGGAACGGCTGCGGGCATGGCGCATCCCTCGCGGTACAGGGGCGGACGTCGTTGTCACACGCCCGGCTTCACGGGGTCACCGCGCCAGGCTCGTGGCCTCATTATCCGACGTCGGCTCATCCGCCGGAAACTCCGAGGTCGGGCGGGGGATCTTGATCCAGGGATCGTGCCTGCGCTCCCGGGCCCGATCGGTCCTGGTCAGCGGGTACAGCGCCATCCCGATGCCGAAGGCGACCAGGTGTCCGAGCGGGGTGTAGTCGACGGTGGCGTCGAAGTCCTTCAGCGAGGCCTGGTAGAGCAGGTAGGCCAGCATCAGCGACCACGCCGAGAGCCGGAACGGCCAGCGCAGCCGGTAGGCCAGCAGCGCGGCGCAGGCGTAGGCGCCGTAGCTGATGCCGACGTCGATGGTGCGGGAGTAGACCCGGTCCTGCTCCGGGGTGAGGACGACGGTCTCCTCGATCCACAGCGCTATCAGGATCGTGGCGCCGATGTGGCCGGCCAGGAACACCAACAGGGTGCGCCAGGTGCCGATCCAGCGCTCCAGCGGCGCCAGGTAGATGAAGGCGGTCAGCGCCAGGAACAGCAGCTCGCTGACGTCGGTCCACATCGCCGAGCCGAACAGCACGGTCAGCGGCTCCTGCTTGAGGTGCGCCAGCGTCGTGGAGTGCGTGAGCAGGACCGCGTCGCGCAGCCGCGGGGACAGCCCGATCAGCATCCAGGCGTGCACCGCGACCAGCAGCGAGAGCACGGTGGTGAACGGCGCCAGCTTCGCCCAGGCCTTGAGCCAGTTCCAGACGCTGCGCACGTGGTGGCTGGCCCAGGTGTTGGTGCGCAGGAGATACACGACCAGCAGCACCGCCGGAATGGCGGCGAGTTCGATCCAGCCGGTCCTCATCGCTTCGCTTCTCCTTGTCACCCGATCAGTGCTCGCGCTTAGTGCTTGTATTCCCAAGACACAGCAGCACTGTGCAGCTTCCCGCTGAGAAGGCGATGAAAAGCGCGGGAACGCGGCGAGGACGGGGCCCGGATCCCTGACGGACCCGGGCCCCGTACGCGCTACTTACCTATGTATACCTGCCGATGTCCAGCAACGCTTGTCGGCAGGATATGCGCAGGTATCGACCGAACTCCAGTGCGAGCAGGTCTTGGTGCAACCAGACTTTGCTGTGACCAGGCTCTGCTGCGGCCGGACTCCGGTGCGGCCGGACCCTAGCGCGAGCGGGCCGGCTTGAACTTGCGGTACATGAACGCGCCGCCGCCCATCAGCGCCGCGCCGATCGGCGCCAGCGTCAGGGCGTCCGCGCCGGTGTGCGCGAGCGTGCCGGTGGTCGCGGCCGCCGGGATCGCGCCGCCGGTCTCGGCACCGGCTGTCTCTTATACACATCT
>NZ_JAACYW010000152.1 GCF_015356825.1 Catenulispora rubra
AGCTGGGGCGGCGCGGGCGGCGGGAGTTGGGGCGGTAGTCGGACGGCGGAGTTCCGGCCGAGCGGCCTCACCCCTCCGCGATCACCACCGCCGAAGCAATCCCGGCGTCGTGCGACAGCGACACGTGAAACGCCCGGATCCCCCGCTCCTCCGCCAGCGCCGCGATCGTTCCGGTCACGCGCAGCTCCGGGCGGCCGTCCGGCAGCGTCACCACCTCGCCGTCGTGCCAGCGCAGGCCGCGGGGGGCGCCGAGCGCCTTGGCCAGCGCCTCCTTGGCCGCGAACCTCGCTGCCAGGGACGCCGTGCCGCGCTCGCGCTCCCCGGGGGTGAACAGCTTCTCCCGCAGAGCCGGGGTGCGGGACAGCGACGCCGCGAACCGTTCGACGTCCACCACGTCGATGCCCACACCCAGGATCATGCGCGTCCTTACTCCACAGTGACCGACTTCGCCAGGTTACGCGGCTGGTCGACGTCGTAGCCCAGGGCGTCCGCCAGTTCGGCGGCGAAGACCTGGAGCGGGACGGTGGCGACCAGGGGCTGGAGCAGGATCGGCAGCTCCGGGACGTGGAAGAGGAAGTCCGCGTAGGGGGCCACCACGTCGTCGCCGTCCTCGGCGATGACGATGGTCTTGGCGCCGCGGGCGCGGATCTCCTGGATGTTGGAGACGATCTTGTCGTGCAGCAGCGGCCGCTTCGGCGAGGGGACCACGACCACGACCGGCAGGTCCTGCTCGATCAGCGCGATCGGCCCGTGCTTGAGCTCGCCGGCGGCGAAGCCCTCGGCGTGGATGTAGGCGAGCTCCTTCAGCTTCAGCGCGCCTTCCAGGGCCATCGGGTAGCCGACGTGGCGGCCCAGGAACAGCACCGTGCGGGCGCCGACCATGGAGCGGGCCAGCTTGCGGATCGGCTCCATGCGGTTCAGGGTCTCGGCGATCGCGGCCGGGGAGTCCGACAGCTGCGTCAGGACCTCCTCCACCTCGTCGTTGAACTTCACCCCGCGCACCTGCGCCAGGTACAGGCCGACCAGGTAGCAGGCGGTGAGCTGGGTCAGGAACGCCTTGGTGGAGGCCACGCCGATCTCCGGGCCGCCGTGCGTGTAGACCACGGCGTCGGACTCGCGCGGGATGGTCGAGCCGTTGGTGTTGCAGATCGCCAGGACGCGGGAGTGCTGCTCGCGGGCGTGCCGGATGGCCATCAGGGTGTCCATGGTCTCGCCGGACTGCGAGATCGCTATCACCAGCGTGTCCCTGGTCAGGATCGGGTCGCGGTAGCGGAACTCGCTGGCCAGCTCGACCTCGACCGGGACCCGGGTCCAGTGCTCGATGGCGTACTTGGCGATCAGGCCGGCGTGGTAGGCGGTGCCGCAGGCGACGACGACGATCTTGGTGACGGCGCGCAGCTCGTCCTCGGACAGCCGCATCTCGTCCAGCTTGAGCTTGCCGTCGCCGTTGACCCGGCCCAGCAGGGTGTCGGCGACCGCCTGCGGCTGCTCGGCGATCTCCTTCTGCATGAACCAGTCGTAGCCGCCCTTCTCCGCCGCCGAGGCGTCCCAGGACACGTGGAACCGCTTGCCCTCCACGACCTCGCCGTCGAAGGTGGTGATCTTCACCGAGCCGTCGCGGAAGACCTCGGCGACCTGGTCCTGGCCCATCTCGATGGCCTCGCGGGTGTGCGCGATGAACGCCGAGACGTCGGAGGCCAGGAACGCCTCGCCCTCGCCGACGCCGATCACCAGCGGGGAGTTGCGGCGCGCGCCGACCACCACGTCGGGGGCGTCGGCGTGCACGGCGACCAGCGTGAAGGCGCCCTGCAGCCGGTTCACGACGCGGCGCATCGCGGCGCCGAGGTCGCCGTCGCCGGCCTCGGCGAAGTCGCGGGCCAGCAGGTGCGCGACCACCTCGGTGTCGGTCTCCGAGAGGAATGTCACATCCTGGCCGGCCAGTTCGGCCTTGAGCCGGGCGAAGTTCTCGATGATGCCGTTGTGGATGACCGCCACCTTGCCGGTGGTGTCGGTGTAGGCGCCGCCGGGGGCGCTGAAGTGCGGGTGGGCGTTGCCGTCGGTGGGGCCGCCGTGGGTGGCCCAGCGGGTGTGGCCCAGGCCGGTCGTCGACGCCGGGAGGGGGCGGACGTCGAGTTCCTTCTCCAGGTTCGCCAGCTTGCCGGCCTTCTTGGCCCCGGCCAGACGGGCTTCGCCCGCGGACCGGTCGACCACGGCGATGCCCGCCGAGTCGTAGCCCCGGTACTCCATCCGGCGCAGACCCTCTATGACGATGCCCAGGGCTTGCTGGGAGCCCACGTAACCCACGATTCCGCACATGGGTCCAGAGCATAGTGGTATGCCCGGTGACCTGGATTGGTACAGACCAATCGGGGCACTGCTACCAGTCGGTAGGGTGTCGGTAGGGTGGCAGGGTGACCAGTGCCGCGCCGCCAGCTCCCAATCCCTTCCTGGAGTTCAGCCGCGAAGAGTGGGCCGCCCTGCGGGACCGGACGCCGCTGCCGTTGACCGAGCCGGAGATCGAGCGGCTGCGCGGTCTGCTCGACGTCACCGACATCGACGAGGTGCGCGACGTCTACCTGCCGATTTCGCAGCTGCTGAGCATGTACGTCCGAGCCACCTCCGAGCTGCGCGGCACCATCGCCGCGTTCGCCTCCGGCACCGGCGGCGGGGACCGGCAGGGGCAGTGGACGCCGGAGACCGCGCCGCCGTTCGTGATCGGCATCGCAGGCTCCGTGTCGGTCGGCAAGTCCACGTTCTCCCGCACCCTGCGCGATCTGTTGGCGCGCAGCCCGGAGCATCCGGAAGTGGGCCTCATCACCACCGACGGCTTCCTGTATCCGAACGCGGAGCTGGAGCGGCGCGGGCTGATGGGACGCAAGGGCTTCCCGGAGTCCTACGACCAGCGGGCGTTCCTACGCTTCCTGACGGCGGTGAAGTCCGGCCAGGAGACGGTGCAGGCGCCGGTGTACTCGCACCTGGTCTACGACATCGTCGCGGACGAGTGCGTCGACGTGAAGCGGCCGGACATCCTGCTCGTGGAGGGCCTGAACCTGCTGCAGCCGGCGCGCACCCGCGCCGACGGCCGGACGTCGCTGGCGGTCTCGGACTTCCTGGACTTCTCCATCTACCTCGACGCCCGGCGCTCGGACCTGAAGCGCTGGTACACCGACCGGTTCCTGGCGCTGCGCTCGACGGCGTTCAGCGATCCGCAGTCCTACTTCCACAAGTTCGCCTCGCTGTCCGACGAGGCGGCGCGCGGGCTGGCGCTGGAGATCTGGACGTCGATCAACGAGCGGAACCTGATGGACAACATCCTGCCGACGCGGGGGCGGGCGCGGCTGGTGCTGCGTAAGGGCGCTGACCACCGGGTGGAGCGGGTGCGGCTGCGCAAGCCCTGAGCGCCTGAGCTGGCACACCGGCCGGACCGGGCCGTATGAAGGAAGCGCGGGTCGAAGTCGCATTCCGGCCCGCGCTCCCGGCTCTCAGTACCGCTCGATGCCGGGCCGGGCCGATCGGTTGGAACCGGTGAGCTGGAGTTCTCCGCTTTCTACAAGACAGGGTGCGAGGCCGGAGGCCATTCTGACGATCACGCCCGGCCCTCCCGGAGCGGGGGGACGGTAGCGGGGCCGGCCGGGGGCTGGGCGGTCTCGGTATCGCCGGGACGTGGGCCGCCGGGGCGGTGGGAAGAGTCGGAGGGGGCTTGCCCGACGGGTTCGGTTCGGTTCAGCGTGCTTCGGACGGTCGCGGGGTGCCGGCCGGGGGCGGGCACGGCCGCACGGCCACACGGCTGGCGCGAAAGCGGCGGCGGCCGGGTCGGCCGTCAGCCCAGCAGCACGCTGGTCACCCGTCCGGGGAGCCGGTCGAGCGCGGAGCCGGGTGGGGCGCCGCGCCGCAGCTCCGCCAACCGCCCCGGCGTCAGCCCGGTGATGGCTTTGACGTCGTGCCCGAGGTGCGCCTGGTCGTGGTAGCGGGCCAGCGCCGCGGCCTGCGACCAGCTGCGGCCGTCCAGGTGCGCGCGCAGCGCGGTCTGTAAGCGCAGCACTCGCGCCATCGCCTTCGGCGACATCCCGACCTGCTCCAGGAACCGCGAGCGCAGGTGGCGATCGCCCCAGCCGACGTCGCGCTGGATCTCGCGCAGCGGCCAGCCGGCGGCCACGAGCCGGGTCGCGCGCGTCACCTGCCAGGCCGGCAGGACCCGGGAGTCGGCCGCGCGCCGGGTCAGGTAGGCGTCGAGCCGGGCGAAACGCGCTTGCCAGGTCGGCAGCCCGGCCAGCTGCTCCACGAGCAGCTCGCCCTCGCGGCGCAGTATTTCGCCGAGGGTCGGGAAGCCGTCGGCCAGCTCGGCCATGCGCAGGCCGAGGATGTGGTGCGCGCCGGTGTGGCTGAGGGTCACCTCGATGCCGGAGATGTGTCCGCGGTGCCGGCCGATCGCCGCCACCGCGCGGCCGGCGGACAGGAAGGAGGCTCGGCGGTAGATCTCGGATTCCCCGTCGGAGGCCAGGGCGATCCGAATCGGTTCGGCGAAGGCGATGACGAGCGTGGCCGCGCCGGAGGGGATCTCCAGGCGCGCACAGTCGGCGATGTCGGGGAAATTGAAGCCGTGGTAGTGGTGCACGAGGCCGCGTAAAGCGGGAACAGGCTCGCGACGCACGCTTTCCATGCGCGGAGCCTATTCCCGGATGAACGTTCTGCGATGCGGCCGCTCAGAACCTTGCAGAACCCTTTACAGTCCCGGTCATCACGCCGCGTCTCCGGAGACCCGGAACGACTGGAGCCGGCGCGTGCCGTAGCCCAGGGCCACGACGACGAACACCAAGGACATGATCACCGAGGTGCTCAACGACAGGTTCGCGCTGAGGTTCGGCAGGTGCCCGATCTGGTCGGCCAGGCCCAGTTCGTACTGCCCGATGGACAGCAGGCGCAGGCCGCTGACGAAGCGGGTGAGCAGGTTCTCCCAGACCAAGATGTAGATCAGGGTGACGGCCACCGAGCGCTTGGTCACCACCGACAGGAACAGGAAGAACGCGCTGTAGACGACGGCCCCGACCGCGGCGGCGACGATCACGCCGATCGCCTCGGTGGTGTCGCCCTTGATCGGCGTGAAGGTCATGTCCAGCGGGCCGGGGTTGTCGACGTAGCTCGACGTCCCGATAAAGGCGGCTGCGGCGATCGGCACCACGGCGAACACCAGGGTCGCCCCGGAGGCCACGATCCACTTGGTGAACATCACCGTGGACCGGCTGACCGGGGTGGCCAGCAGGTGCAGGATCGAGGCGTCGTCGACCTCGGTGCCCAGCACCGAGGTGCCGATGATCATCGCGGTCAGCGGCAGCAGCGTGACCAGCCCGATCTGCCCGAGGACCACCCCGGGCCAGGCGAAGTCGTGCGAGCTGTTGATGTTGGTGGCGGCGCGCAGCCCGATGGTCAGGGCCAGCAGCAGCGCCGGGGGCAGCGCGATCAGCAGCGAGCGGCGCCGGCCCAGCAGGCCGCGCAGCGTGATGGCGGCGATCGTGGGGTTGAAGACGGTTGACATCTGTGCCAGCTCCTTACGACGCCACCAGATAGGTGAACACGGACTCCAGCGACTCGTCGGCGGGCAGCACCGTGCGCAGCCGCACGCCGTGCTCGCGGGCCACCGCCGCCAGCTCCCGGCTGAACGCGCCGTAGTCCCCGGCCCGCACCTCCAGGCCCCCGGCGGGGTTCAGCTCCACGCCGTTGACCGAGGGCCGGCCGATCAGCGCCGCGGCCAGGCTCCGGTCGTCGCTGGAGGCGACCTGGAACACGTGCGGACGGCTGGTCATCAGCCGGCGGATGGTGCGGTAGTCGCCGGAGGCGGCCAGCCGGCCGGCCACGATCACCTGGACCGTGCCGGACAGCCGCTCGACCTCCTCCAGGATGTGCGAGGAGAACGCGATGGTGTGGCCGGCATCACCCAGGCGGTGCAGCAGGTCCATCATGTGCATGCGCTGGCGCGGGTCCATGCCGTTGAACGGCTCGTCCAGCAGCAGCACGCCCGGCTCGTGCACCAGCGCGGCGGCCACCTTGATGCGCTGCCGCATGCCCTTGGAGTAGGTCTCGATGCGGCGGTCGGCGGCCTCGGTGTCCATCTCGACCATGTGCAGGGCGCGGGCCGTGGCGGCCTCGACGTCGCGCAGCTTGTGCAGCTTG
This sequence comes from Catenulispora rubra, assembly GCF_015356825.1. Taxonomy (GTDB): domain Bacteria; phylum Actinomycetota; class Actinomycetes; order Streptomycetales; family Catenulisporaceae; genus Catenulispora; species Catenulispora rubra. The sequence continues at coordinate 6,169 of NZ_JAACYW010000152.1, forward strand.
GCGGTCGCGGTGACGAACTGCCGGCCGGTCAGGAAGGCGTAGACCGAGTCGCGCTCGGGCACCAGGCCGATCACCTTGTAGATGCCGGGGTTGTGCCAGGCGGTCTGCCCGGCCACGGTGACCGTGCCGCGCGAGGGCGACAGGAAGCCGGAGACCAGGTGCAGCAGCGTGGACTTGCCGGCGCCGTTCGGGCCGAGCAGGCCGGTGACGCCGGGGCCGATGGTCATCGTGATGTCGTTGACCGCGACCACGTTGCCGTACCAGTGGGTCACGTTGTCCAGCACGATCTCGGCCGGGCCGCCGGGGCGGGCCGCGGTCGGGACCGGGGCGGCGGCGTCGCGCTGCCCGGGGATCTCGTCGATGGTCACAGCAGGCTCGCCTTCTGGTAGCGGCGAATCAGGAGGAGGACGGCCAGCGCGCACAGCACCACGACCACGGCCAGGTACACGATTCCGAAACCGCCCGGGTAGGGCACGTCGGAGTTCTTCGGAGCGCGGCCCACCACCCAGTCCTTGAGGCCTTCCAGCAGGTTCGCGGGGTTGAGCAGCCCGGAGATCTTCGGGCCGCTGCCCGGCGAGGTCGGCTTCACGAAGTAGCCGCCGCCGTCCGTGGTGGCGTCGTGCACGTAGTGCGGGCGGTAGCCGGTCAGCCGCACCATCGCCGAGGAGATGACGTAGGTGCCGAAGAAGAACACCGCGACGGCGCCGGTGGCGAAGGCGCGGCGGCCGGTGTAGCAGGACAGGACCGCGGCCAGGACGCTGAACACGACCGAGTACAGCAGGGCCAGCTCCAGGCCGGGGATGAAGGCGCGGGTCTCGCGCCAGACGGCGGAGCCGCCGTGCAGCGAGCCGATGGTGCCGACGTAGAGCAGGATCTCGGGGACCGCGGTGAGGACCAGCATCGCGGTGATCAGGGCGCTGATCTTGGCGATCGGGTAGTCGGTGCGGCGCAGCGGCCGGGAGAAGTACAGCGGCAGGGTGCGGTTGCGGATGTCGCGGGAGATCAGCTCCGGGGTCACCGCCGCCAGGTACAGGACCAGGACGAGCTGGAAGCTGTACATGTACTCGTCGTAGGCGATGGCGTGGACGCCGGTGCGGGAGACCGCGAAGGCGTTCGCGATGGCCGGCAGGCACATGATGGCCAGGGCCAGGAAGGGGACGATCTTCGCGCGCGGGCCGCGGCCCAGGCCCCAGGCGGAGCGGAGGCTGTGCCAGTACAGGGCGCGGACGATGCCCAGGCGGCCGATGCGGTCGCCGGTGTAGGTGCGGTAGCCGATGTCGTGGATGACGCCGGAGGGTGAGCCGGCGCCGGAGGGTGAACCGGCGGTGGCGGTGTCGCTACTCATGGTCGGTCTCGCTCTCGGCGGCTTCGGCTTGGGCTTCGGCTCGGGCTTCAGCTTCGGCTTGAGCTTCTGCTTCGGCTCGGGCTTCAGCTTCGGCTCGGGCGGGGGCTTCGGCGGCGGGGGCGCTGACAGCTGGCGCGGCTGGCGCGGCCGGCGCTAGAGACGCTGACGGTGCAGCTGCGGCAGGCTCGCGGGATGCGGCGCTGGTGGCGGCGGAGTCTGCGGTGGTCGCGGCGGCGGCGGAATCGGGCTCGGCGGCCACTGGTGGCGAGGTTGCGGCGCTGGTGGCGGTGAGATCGGCGGCGCTCTCAATGTCGGCGTCCGCGTCGTCGAGGTCGTCCAGAACGTCCAGATCGTCGAGATCGTCGAAGTCCTCGTCCGCGAACAGCTCCTCGACCCGGTGCCGGCGCCGCTCCAGCCGGTTCAGCGGCAGCCCGAGGTCGGCCACCGCGTCGCGGATGGCGTCGTAGACCTGGTCCGACTCCTCCTCGGTGCCGCCGAGGCGGACCAGGAGGGCGCGGCCGTCGCGGCGTGGCGCGAGGCCGGCGCTCTTCAGCGCCGCGGCCAGGCGGGCCGCGCCCTCGTCGACCTCGACCGCCAGGACCGCGCTGGCCTTGGTGAAGGCCGACATGGAGGCGGCGCGCAGGAGCTTGCCGGACTCGATCGCGACCAGCGAGTCGCAGATCTGCTCGATCTCGCCGAGCAGGTGCGAGGCGACCAGGATGGAGATGCCGAACTCGGCGCCGATGCGCTCGATCAGGTCCAGCATCGCCTCGCGGCCGGCCGGGTCCAGGCCGTTGGTGGGCTCGTCCAGCAGGAGCAGGCGCGGGTCGCCGACCAGGGCCTGGGCCAGCTTCACGCGCTGCTTCATGCCCGTGGAGTAGGTGCCGATCAGGCGGTAGCGCTCCTCGTGCAGGCCCACGTGGCGCAGCGACTCGGCGGCGCGCTCCTTGGCCGCGGTCGGCGGCAGGCCGCCCATGCGGCCCATGTGCGTCACGAACTCGGTGGCGGTCACGTCCGGGGGCAGGCAGTCGTGCTCGGGCATGTAGCCGACCAGGGTCCTGATGCGCTCGGCCTGGTCGACCACGTCGTAGCCGAGCACCGCGGCGGTGCCGGAGGACGGGTGCAGCAGGCCCAGGAGGATCTTGATCAGCGTCGACTTGCCCGCCCCGTTCGCCCCGACCAGGCCGATGACGCCGGCCGGGACGGACAGCGTCAGCCCGTCCAGCGCCGTCACCGCCCCCCGGGCCGCGCCGTTGTAGCGCTTGGTGAGGCCGGACGCCTCGATCACGGCGGCGGAGGCTGCCGGGACGGCCGGGCTGGCCGTCGATCTCGTGGCTGTGGTCATGGTTCCAAGGTAGAGAGGAAGGGGGGCCGGGCGCTTCAGCTTGAAGTCGCCGTTACCCGTAGCCCGCAAGGATGACGGCGTAGCCCGCCGGGAGTAGTCCCGGGCGCTGACGTCTACTCCTGCGGGCGACCGCGGGGCGTGGCTCACATCCCGGGCCGGATGGTGGACCGGCCGCGGCGAATCCAGTGAATCTTGTTAGCGTGAAACCATGAACACGGCCGATCTTCTCACCATCACCTCCGATGATCTGGCCATCACGCGCCTGGGTGAGCGCACGGTCGACACGCCGCTGGCCGACCTGCTCGGCGAGCGCGAGGAGACGTGGCACTACGTCACCGAGACCGACCGGGTCCTGCTCGACGTGGTCCAGGGCATAGCGAGGAAGCGCGACGTGGACGTGGCCGGGCTGCCGGCCTTCAACCCCGGCGGACCGCGCCGGAAGCTGTTCTTCGAGCCCTCCGAGGTCACCGCCGCGATCGTCACCTGCGGCGGGCTGTGCCCGGGGCTGAACAACGTGATCCGCGGCCTGGTACTGCACCTGGGGCGGGCCTACGGCGTCAAGCGCGTCCTGGGCTTCCGCAACGGCTTCAAGGGCCTCACCGACGGCTCGGAGCCGATGGTGCTCACCGAGCAGGCGGTCGCCGACATCCAGAACCGCGGCGGCACGATCCTGGGCACCTCGCGCGGCAACCAGGACCCGGTGGTCGCGGTGGACACAATGGTGCGGCTCGGCGTCAACATCCTGTTCGTCATCGGCGGCGACGGCACGCTGCGCGGCGCGGAGAAGCTCGCCGACGAGGCGCGCGCCCGGGGCGAGCGCATCGCCGTGGTCGGGATCCCGAAGACCATCGACAACGACATCCCCTGGATCGACCGGTCCTTCGGCTTCCACACCGCGTTCGAGCAGGCCTCGAAGTCCATCCGTGCGGCGCACATAGAGGCCTCCTCGACGGAGAACGGCGTCGGCCTGGTGAAGCTGATGGGGCGGCACAGCGGCTTCATCGCGTGCTACTCGACGCTGGCCAGCCACGCCGTGGACTTCACGCTGATCCCCGAGGTCCCGTTCGACGTGGACGTCTTCCTGTCCCGGCTGAAGAAGAAGGTCGAGCAGCAGGGGCACGCGGTGGTCGTGGTCGCCGAGGGCGCGGGCCAGGAGCACTTCCCCGCCTCGGACCAGACCGACGCCTCCGGCAACGCGAAACTGAACGACATCGGGGCGCTGCTGAAGAAGCGGATCATCGAGTCCTTCGGCGACGAGCCGCTGTCGGTGCGCTACGTGGACCCCGGCTACGAGATCCGGTCGGTCCCCGCGAACGCCTTCGACGCGGTGTACTGCACGCGGCTTGCGCAGGCGGCCACGCACGCGGGGATGGCCGGGTTCACGTCGATGGTGGTCGGGCAGTGGAGCGGGCGGATGGTGCATCTGCCGATCGAGCTGGCCACCGCGAGCCGGAATGTGGTGGATCCGCACGGGCAGTTGTGGATGAACGTGCTGGAGACTACGGGGCAGCCGAAGCAGATGGTGTGAGGCGGGGCTTTTTGTTAGGGATATTCGCCCCCGAACATACGTATAGCGCGCGCCGCTGACACGTTCGTGCGACTCAGGCGAGCTGCGGCGCGTCCAGGGACGCGCCGCACCCTTCCAGCCTCAGCCCAGCGCCGTCTTCACCACATCCGCCAGGTGCGCCGCCAGCCGCCGCGCCTGCTCCGCGTCCTCGGCCTCGACCATGACCCGCACCAGCGGCTCGGTGCCGCTGGGGCGCAGCAGGACGCGGCCGGTCTCGGCCAGTTCCGCCTCGGCCTCCTTGACCGCCTGGGCCAGTTCGGCGCTGGTGGCGGCGCGGGACTTGTCGACGTTCTTCACGTTGATCATCACCTGCGGCAGCTTGTGCATCACGCCCGCCAGGTCGGCCAGGGTGCGGCCGGTTTCCGCCACGCGGGCCAGCAGGTGCAGGGCGGTCAGGGTGCCGTCGCCGGTGGTGGCGTGCTCGGTGAGGATGAGGTGGCCGGACTGCTCGCCGCCGAGGACGTAGCCGCCGTTGCGCATGGCCTCCAGGACGTAGCGGTCGCCGACGGCGGTCTCGATGAAGTTCAGGCCTTCGCGCTGCATGGCCTGCTTGAAGCCGAAGTTGGCCATCACGGTGCCGACCACGGTGTCGCCGGTGAGCTTGCCCCGGTCGCGCAGGGACAGTGCGAGGACCGCGAGGATCTGGTCGCCGTCCACCTCCTCGCCCGCGGCGTCCACGGCCAGGCAGCGGTCGGCATCGCCGTCGTGGGCGATGCCGGCGTGCGCGCCGTGCTCGATGACCGCGGCCTTGAGCTTGTCCAGGTGCGTGGAGCCGCAGTCCTCGTTGATGTTCAGGCCGTCGGGCTCGACGTGGGTGGCGATCACCTCGGCGCCGGCGCGGCGCAGGGCCTCCGGGGAGACGTGGAAGGCGGCGCCGTTGGCCTCGTCGACGACGACCTTCAGGCCGTCGAGGCGGTTGGGGAGGGTGTCCAGGAGGTGCTCGATGTAGCGCTCGCCGCCCTGGGGGTAGTCCGCGACGCGGCCCACGGCCGCACCCACCGGCCGGGACCACTGCTCGTTCATGCGGGCTTCGATGGCGTCCTCGAGGACGTCGTCGAGCTTCACGCCGCCGCGGGCGAGGAACTTGATGCCGTTGTCCGGGGCCGGGTTATGCGAGGCCGACAGGACCACGCCGAGGTCGGCGCCCAGGATCTCGGTCAGGTAGGCGACCGCGGGGGTGGGCAGGACGCCCAGGCGCAGGACGTCCACGCCGGCCGAGGCGAGCCCGGCGACGACCGCGCCCTCCAGGAACTCCCCCGAGGCGCGGGGGTCGCGGCCGACCACCGCTTTGGGGCGGTGGCCCTCGAAGGCCCCCACTTCGCCGAGGACGTGCGCGGCGGCCACTGAAAGGTCCAACGCCAGTTCCGCTGTCAGATCCCGGTTGGCCATGCCGCGAACGCCGTCGGTGCCGAAAAGCCTGGTCATATGCGCGCGCTCCTAGAGAGGGCAGGAGGGTGGAACCCTAGGGGACGGTATTCCCGGGAAAACATCGTACGAACGCCCCGGAAAGCGGATGCTCCCGGGGCGTTCGTAGACACCGTGGCGCCCGCAGTCCCCCGCGGACAGACGGCGGTTTAGCGCTTGCTGTACTGCGGGGCCTTACGGGCCTTCTTCAGACCGGCCTTCTTGCGCTCGGTGGCACGGGGGTCCCGAGTCAGGAAGCCGGCCTTCTTCAGCGTCGCCCGGTTGTTCTCCAGGTCCGCCGCGTTCAGCGCGCGGGCCACGCCCAGGCGCAGCGCGCCGGCCTGGCCGGAGATGCCGCCGCCGTCGATGCGGGCGACGACGTCGTAGGCGCCGTCCAGCTCCAGGACCTTGAACGGGTCGTTCACCAGCTGCTGGTGGACCTTGTTCGGGAAGTAGCCGTCCAGAGTGCGGCCGTTGATCTTCCACAGGCCGGTGCCCGGGACGATGCGGACGCGGGCGATGGCCTCCTTGCGGCGGCCCAGGCCCTGGCCGGAGGTGCTGGCCGTGCGGCGCACGACCGGGGCGGCGGCGGCCGCGGGGGTCTCCGAGGTGTACTCGGTGAGCTCCTCCTCGGCGGCGCCGTCGCCGGCGAACTCGTCAACGATCTCGGTGGTGGTGTCGACCTCGGTCACAGCCACAGTTCCTTTCTGGGAAAACTAAGAAGAGTGGTAGTGGCCGGGACTACTGCGCGACCTGGTTGATGACGAACGGCTCCGGCTTCTGCGCGGCGTGCGGGTGCTCCTCGCCGCGGTACACCTTCAGCTTGGACAGCTGCTGGCGGCCGAGCGAGTTCTTCGGCAGCATGCCGCGGACGGCCTTCTCGATGGCCTTGCGCGGGTCCTTGTCGATCAGGTCGCCGTACTTGATGGAGCGCAGACCGCCCGGGTAACCGGAGTGCCGGTACGCGAGCTTGTCCTCGCGCTTGTTGCCGGACAGGTGCACCTTCTCGGCGTTGATGATGATGACGAAGTCGCCGGTGTCGACGTGCGGGGCGAAGATCGCCTTGTGCTTCCCGCGCAGCAGCTGCGCGGTCTGCGAGGCGAGACGGCCGAGAACGATGTCACGGGCGTCGATGACGTGCCACTGACGCTGCACGTCACTGGGCTTGGGGCTGAACGTACGCACGGAAATGCTCCTGGCGTGTGTCGTAGACGTTTACGCGATGAAGAAGCACGCCGTCGTCGTGAGTACAAGGCATGCCTAAAGGCGCGTGTGGCCTCGCCCTACTCTCTCCGTTTCCCCGGATGCAACGCCAAGGACTCGGTCTCGTATGGGCGCGGATGGGACGCACCAAAGGACTACTTTACCCGATGGCCGGAGGTGCTCATGACTTCGCACCGGACTTGACCGGCCTGCGGTCCGGCCGCCGCTCGTCCCAGACCGGTTCGGACGCCTCGTAGACCCGGCCGTCGGAGCCGAAGACCAGGTAGCGGTCGAAGCCGCGGGCGAACCAGCGATCGTGCGTGACGGCGATCACGGTTCCCTGGTACGCCTCCAGGCCGGCCTCGAGGGCGTCGGCCGACATCAGGTCCAGGTTGTCGGTCGGCTCGTCCAGCAGAAGCATCGTGGAGCCGGTCAGTTCCAGACGCAGGATCTGGAACCGGGCCTGTTGGCCGCCGGAGAGGTTCCCGAAGCGTTGTTCCGCCTGCTCGTTCAACGCATAGCGCGCGAGCGTCGGGGAAGCGTTGTCTCTCTGGAAGGAGAACTCCTCCCAGAGGATCTCCAGCAGCGTCTTCTTTTCCAGAGCCGGCTGGCGGTGCGTCTGACGGAAGTGACCGGGGACGACCCGCGCGCCGAGCTTGAAGGTGCCGGTGTGGTTGATCTCCTCGCCGGCCAGAAGGCGGAGGAAGTGGGACTTCCCTGAGCCGTTCCCTCCGAGAACCGCTACGCGTTCCCCATAGAAGACTTCTGTAGAGAACGGCTTCATGAGGCCGGCGAGCTCAAGGTCTACGCACTCAAAGGCGCGGACTCCGGTACGGCCGCCCTTAAGGCGCATCTTCACCTGTTGCTCGCGCGGCGGCGCCGGAGGCGGACCGGCCGCCTCGAACTTCTCCAGACGCGTACACATGGCGCGATACTTAGCGGCCATCGCTTCACTGAACTTCGCCTGTTGCCGGAGTTCCACGACGAGGTTCTTGAGGCGGCGGTGCTCCTCTTCCCAGCGGCGCAGGAGCTCTTCGAAACGGTCGAAGCGGGCCTTGCGGGCCTCGTGGTAGTTCGCGAAGCCGGCGCCGTGGATCCAGACGGAGCCGCCGATGCCGCCGCCGGAGCCGACCTCCACAGTGACGATCTTCTTGGCGGTGCCGGCCAGCAGTTCCCGGTCGTGGGTGACGAACAGGACCGTCTTGGCGGTCTCGTTGATGGCCTCTTCCAGCCAGCGCTTGCCAGGGACGTCCAGGAAGTTGTCCGGCTCGTCGAGCAGGAGGACCTGATCGGGGCCGCGCAGAAGGGATTCCAGGACGAGGCGTTTCTGTTCTCCTCCAGAGAGGGTGGAGGCGAGGCGGAACTGCGCCTGGATATAGGGGACGCCTATAGCGATGGTGCAACAGGTGTCCCACAGCGTTTCCGCCTCATAGCCGCCTGCGTCGCCCCAGTCGACGAGCGCCTGTGCGTAGCGCATCTGCGTGGGCTCGGAGTCGTCCTCCATCATCGCCAGCTCTGCGGTCTCCAGCTCTATAGCGGCTTTCTGGAGCGCGGGCTGTGCGACGGACAACAGGAGGGTGCGGACCGTCGGGGGCTCTTCGCCCTCCTGCGGCTTGCGGTCGACGAACTGCCGCATCACGCCGAGGCCTCCGGAGCGCACGACGGCACCGCCGGTCGGCTCGATGTCGCCGGCGATGAGGCGCAGCAGGGTGGTCTTGCCGGCGCCGTTCGCGCCGACCAGGGCCGCCTTGTCGCCGTCACCGATCCGGAAGGAGACATCGTCGAGGAGGACGCGGCCGTCCGGGAGGTGGTACTGGAGGCTGTTGACGTCGATATGGCCCATAGGTGGCAGTCTCGCTCAGGGCTTCTTAGTCGCGCGAGTGGTTATAGCGTCGGGCGCATGGTTCAGGTGTTGTTGCTTTGCGGTTCGGTGCGCAAGGGATCCTCGAACGAGGCCATGCTACGGCTGGTGCAGGAGGTCGTGGGGGACGCCGGGGAGGCCGGGAACGCTGGGAACGCCGGGAACACGGACAGCGCGGTCTTCTACGAGGGCCTGGGAGGGCTTCCCCACTTCAACCCGGATCTGGACACGGATCCGCTTCCTGAGGCCGTCACGGAGCTGCGCAGCGCTATAGCGGACGCGGATGCGGTGCTCGTCTGTACGCCGGAGTATGCGGGGACGTTGCCGGGATCGTTCAAGAACTTGCTGGATTGGACCGTCGGTGGGACGGAGATCTGCGACAAGCCGACAGGATGGATCAACGCGGCGAATCCGGGGCGCGGCGAGGGTGCGGCGGCGACGCTGCGGTTGGTGTTGGAGTACACCGGTGCGGCGATTGTGGAGGACGCATGCGTGCGCATCGCTATAGGGGACCCGGATATACGAGAACGTATTAGCGCGGTCCTGACGGCGTTGCGGTAGAACGGACGGATGCGACCGGAACCTGGGCAAGTCCTACACTTCTCGGAAGACCCGACGATCACCCACTTCGTACCGCATGTCGCCGCTACGGCTCAACAGCCGGGGGCGTACGTATGGGCCGTCGACTATGACCGCGCACCCGACTACTGGTTCCCTCGGCAGTGTCCGCGCGCGATGGCGTGGGTGACGCCCGAGACTACGGAGGAGGACCGGGAACGCATCATCGGGCCAGGCGGTGGGCTGCGTGTGCACGCTGTGGAGTACGGCTGGCTGGAGCGGATGCGGACGGCGGAGCTTTACGCGTATCGCCTTGACGCGCGAGACTTCCGCTCCTTCGGCAGCCCACCCAATGCGCACGTGGCTGAGCAGGAGGTGCGCCCTCTTGGGCCGGCCGAGCGGGTGGGAGACCTGTTCGAGCTCTATGAGGAGGCGGACATCCAGCTCAGGGTGCTGCCGACGTTGCTGCCGTTCTGGGACCAGGTGATCACTACGACGCTGGGGTTCAGCGGGATTCGGCTGCGGAACGCGCGGCCTGCTCCGGTGGCTCCAGCGGTTTCCGGGGCTTCGGCCGCTTTGGCGTAGTCCGGCCTCGGGCTCAGTCGGCCCCCAGCACCCTCATCCGCCGCGTCTTCAGCTGCTGTCCGGCGAGCTCGGAGTCGGCGGGATAGACGACCTCCTCCAGCGTCAGCCCCTGCGGCGGCGCCACCTTCACCTCGGGCGAGCGCACCACCTCGGCGAGGATGCGTTCCGGGTCGCCGACCGGCCGGCGCCCCTCCCCCACCGCCAGCAGCGCGCCGACCAGGCTGCGGACCATGGAGTGGCAGAAGGCGTCGGCGCGGACGTCGGCGACCAGCAGGCCTGTGGGAGTCAGCGAGGTCGGCGCCTCGCGCGTCCACTCCAGGCGCGTGAGGCAGCGGATGGTCGTGGCGCCCTCGCGCTTCTTGCAGAAGGCGGCGAAGTCGTGCTCGCCGAGCAGCGCGGCCGCGGCCGCGTTCATGAGCGCGGGATCCAGCGCGCGCGGGTGCCACGTGACGTCGTTGCGTCGCAAGGGGTGCGGGCCGTAGGGAGCGTCGGTGACGCGGTAGGCGTAGCGGCGGCCCATGGCCGCGAAGCGGGCGTCGAAGCCGGCCGGCGCGACCACCGCCGACCAGACCCGCACGTCGCCCGGCAGGAAGGCCGCCAGGCGGCGCAGGAGGCGCTCCTCGTGCTCGGCCCAGAGCTCGGCGGGGACGTCCAGATGCGCGACCTGCCCGCTGGCGTGCACCCCGGCGTCGGTGCGACCGGCGACCACCAGCGTCACGTCCTGCCGCAGCACCGTCGACACCGCCCCGGTCAGCTCCCCGCACACCGTCCGCCGCTTGGGCTGGACGGCCCACCCGGAGAAGGCGGTGCCGTCGTAGGCCAGGTCGAGGCGGACGCGGACGTGGCCGGGGGCGGGCTCGGTGCTCATCGGTCCATTGTGGCGCAGGGGGTTGTCAGTCTGAGTCGGCGGCTAATACCGGTCCGGCCGGATCGCGCGTCCAGGAACTGACTCCGCCCACGCGAAAGCCCGCCGCCTCCGAAGAGACGGCGGGCTCTGCGAACACCAGAAGGACTTACTCCTTCTCAGCGGCCTCAGCCTCGGTGGCCTCGACAGCCTCGGCCTCGGCCTCAGCGGCCGGAGCCTCCTCGACGACCTCGGCGGCGGCCGGGGCCGGCGCCGGGGCGGCGGTCTTCTTGCTCGCGCGCTTGGTGGCGGCCTCGGCCTCGCGGACCGCGGTCTGCTGCACGGTCAGGGCCTCGACCAGCTCGATCACGGCCATGGGGGCGTTGTCGCCCTTGCGGTTGCCGGCCTTGATGATGCGGGTGTAGCCGCCGGGGCGGTTCTCGTAGTTCGGCGCGATCTCGTCGAACAGGCGGAAGACGATGTCCTTGTCGCGCAGCACGGCCAGGACCTGGCGACGGTTGTGCAGGTCGCCCTTCTTGGCCTTGGTGATCAGCCGCTCGGCGTAGGGGCGCAGCAGGCGCGCCTTGGCCTCGGTGGTGGTGATCTTGTCGTGCTCGAACAGCGACTTGGCGAGGTTCGCCAGGATCAGCTTCTGGTGGGCCGGGGAGCCGCCGAGGCGGGCGCCCTTCTTCGGCTGGGGCATTGCTTCTTCTCCTTGGTGTCTCGGGCCGTGTCAGGTACCCGGGATCTTGAACCGGTGCCCGGGCGGGGTGCCCGGCGCCGGAAGCCGGGCCGCCCTGGTGGGGGCGGCCCGGCTGTCGAGCCTTACAGCTCCTCGGTCTCCGCGTAGCCGGAGTCCAGGTCCTCTTCCTCGTCGTACTGGTTGTCCACCACGAGCGAGGGGTCGAATCCGGGCGGGGAGTCCTTCAGCGCCAGGCCCATGCTCATCAGCTTGACCTTGACCTCGTCGATGGACTTCGCGCCGAAGTTGCGGATGTCCAGCAGGTCGGCCTCGCTGCGGGCGACGAGCTCGCCCACGGTGTGGATGCCCTCGCGCTTGAGGCAGTTGTAGGAGCGGACGGTCAGCTCCAGGTCCTCGATCGGCAGTGCCAGGTCGGCGGCCAGGGCGGCGTCCGTCGGGGACGGGCCCATGTCGATGCCCTCGGCCTCGATGTTCAGCTCGCGGGCGAGGCCGAACAGCTCCACCAGGGTCTTGCCGGCCGACGCCACGGCGTCGCGCGGGCGCATCGACTGCTTGGTCTCCACGTCCAGCACCAGGCGGTCGAAGTCGGTCCGCTGCTCGACGCGGGTGGCCTCGACGTCGTACTTGACCTTGAGGACCGGCGAGTAGATCGAGTCGATCGGGATGCGCCCGATCTCCTGGCCCGCCTGCTTGTTCTGCACCGCGCTGACGTAGCCGCGGCCGCGCTCGACGGTGAGCTCCATCTCGAGCTTGCCCTTGCCGTTGAGCGTGGCGATGATCAGCTCGGGGTTGTGGACCTCGACGCCGGCCGGCGGGGCGATGTCGGCGGCGGTGACGGTGCCCGGGCCCTGCTTGCGCAGGTACATGGTCACCGGCTCGTCGATCTCCGAGGAGACGACCAGCTGCTTGATGTTCAGGATGAGGTCGGTGACGTCCTCCTTCACACCCGGGATCGTGGTGAACTCGTGGAGCACGCCGTCGATCCGGATGGACGTCACCGCGGCGCCGGGGATGGACGACAGAAGCGTCCGGCGCAGCGAGTTGCCGAGGGTGTAGCCGAAGCCGGGCTCCAGCGGCTCGATGAGGAACCGCGAACGGTACTCATCGATGATTTCCTCGGTGAGGGTGGGGCGCTGTGCGATAAGCACGGTGGAACCTCCGTTGCCTGGGCCGACCGCTATATGCCGACCGCGGGGATGGTGCTCCTATAGGGAGTCCCGCGCAGGGACTCCCTATAGGTTGCGAACCCGTACTCCGGACTACTTGGAGTAGAGCTCGACGATCAGCTGCTCCTGGACCTGCGTGTCAATGACAGCACGCTCCGGAAGCGAGTGCACGAGGATCCGCATCTTCGACGGGATGACCTCGATCCACGCCGGGACGGCACGCTCGCCGGCCTCGGCACGGGCCACCACGAACGGGGTGAGCTCCAGGCTCTCCTTGCGCACCTCGACGATGTCACTCGGGGTGACCCGCATCGAGGGGATGTTCGCCTTGTGGCCGTTGATCAGGATGTGGCCGTGGCGCACCAGCTGGCGCGCGTGGTCGCGGGACTTCGCGAAGCCGGCGCGGTAGACCACGTTGTCCAGGCGGGACTCGAGGATGCGGAGCAGGTTCTCACCCGTCTTGCCGCCCTTGCGGTTGGCTTCCTCGTAGTAACCGCGGAACTGCTTCTCCAGAACGCCGTAGATGCGGGCGGTCTTCTGCTTCTCGCGAAGCTGGAGCAGGTACTCGTTCTCCTTGGTGCGACCGCGGCCGTGCTCACCCGGGGGGTAGGGACGGATCTCGATCGGGCACTTCGGGCCATCGCACTTGCTGCCCTTGAGGAAGAGCTTGGTCTTCTCGCGGCGGCAGCGCTTGCAGTCGGGGCCGGTGTAACGGGCCATGTGTGTTCTTCTCTCCTAGCTCAGACGCGCCGGCGCTTCGGCGGGCGGCAGCCGTTGTGCGGCGAAGGGGTGACGTCGTTGATGGATCCGACCTCCAGGCCGGTCTGCTGCAGCGACCGGATGGCGGTCTCACGGCCGGAGCCGGGACCCTTGACGAACACGTCGACCTTCTTCATGCCGTGCTCCATGGCGCGGCGGGCGGCGGCCTCGGCGGTCATCTGAGCGGCGAACGGGGTCGACTTGCGCGAGCCCTTGAAGCCCACCTGACCCGAGCTCGCCCAGGCGATCACGTTCCCCTGCGGGTCGGTGATCGAGACGATGGTGTTGTTGAACGTGCTCTTGATGTGAGCGTGCCCGTGGGCGACGTTCTTCTTTTCCTTGCGGCGCAGCTTGGGAGCCTTGGCGCCGGCCTTACGGCTCTGGGGAGGCATTGTGCTGGGTTCTCCTGATTGAGGTGATCGGTCCGGCCACTGACAAACCAGTTAGGTTCCGGTCCGTGGCTGGACTACTTCCGGCCGGCCTTCTTCTTGCCGGCGATGGCCTTGCGCGGGCCCTTGCGCGTACGCGCGTTGGTGTGGGTGCGCTGACCATGGACCGGCAGGCCCTTGCGGTGCCGGATGCCCTGGTAGCAGCCGATCTCGATCTTGCGGCGGATGTCCGCCTGGACCTCACGGCGCAGGTCGCCCTCGACGCGGTAGTTCGTGTCGATCCACTGGCGGAGCTTGACGAGGTCGTCCTCCGTCAGGTCCTTCACGCGCGTGTTCGGGTTGATGCCGGTCTCCGCGCACGTCTTCTGCGAGCGGGTGCGGCCGATGCCGTAAATGTAGGTGAGGGCGATCTCCAGACGCTTTTCGCGCGGGATGTCCACACCAGAGAGACGTGCCATCAGGCAGGCTCCTGTTTCTATTCGTTGCCGGAGGTGTCGGTACAGCGCCGTTCCTGGTGCCTGACCAGGTCTCCAGCCTCCGGGCCGGGGGTTTCATCCATGAGCCCTATGGCGGGAGCTCGCGGGGTCGGGACGCTGCGGTTAGTTCAGCCGGGCGTTGCGACCCGGCTTCGAGCTGGCTCAGCCCTGACGCTGCTTGTGGCGCAGGTTCTCGCAGATCACCATGACGCGGCCGTGGCGACGGATCACCTTGCACTTGTCACAGATCTTCTTGACGCTGGGCTTGACCTTCATGATGGTTCCTTAACTGGTATCGGTCGTCCGGTGCGAAAACACCGAAAGGCAGCCCACCACCTAGAGCGTGGTGAGCCTCGATAGGACGTGACCGGCGGGGACCCCGCCCGCGGAGGGCCGGAGTCCTACAGGTCACTTGTAGCGGTAGACGATGCGCCCACGGGTCAGGTCGTACGGGCTCAGCTCGACGACGACCCGGTCGTCCGGGAGGATCCGGATGTAGTGCATCCGCATCTTGCCGGAGATGTGCGCGAGGACCTTGTGGCCGTTCGCCAGCTCAACGCGGAACATCGCGTTGGGCAGGGACTCGATGATGGTGCCCTCGATCTCGATGGCGCCTTCTTTTTTGGCCAAGTTCCTTCAATCTCCTTCAGAAGGGTGTCTACTGCCGCGTCGGTTCCGGCAACAGGAGCAAGTGGTGGTCCAGCGATATGCGCTCGTAGACCCAGCCGCGGGGGCGCACGTGAACCACTCCATACGGAGCCGACACGCCAGTGTACGCCGAACACTTGCGGAACGCGAAACCGGGGCTTTGTACCCCGGCCGCACATGTCTTGAAACCGGCATCGGGTGGCGTATATTCCCGTGGCGTTCGCCTCGGTGACACCGGAGGTGCCAGGTCACTCGATGTGGTGACATCGCGAAATGCGGCGGGGCTGCGAGCGGGCCGGGTACGGCCAGGGTGGTCTTGGACACGAACAGCGCCAGCCGCCAACGCGCTCGCACTGCCGCCCGCAGGTAAAGCCAAGTGCACCAAAAGCCGGAGGGCCGCGACCAGATATCCGGTCACAGCCCTCCACAGACAGCCACAGCCCAGCAGTCAGTCCGGCTCAGCCCAGCCCGGCAGCAGTTCAGCAGCTCAGCGCAGCCCGGCTCAGCCCGGACCGACTCAACTCCGCTTGTTGATCCCCCGAGCCAGCATCAGCACCCCCATGATCCCGACCGGCCACGCCGGCCAGAAGTTCCCCCAGTCGTCCCCGCCGGCCAGGTTGCTGACCAGCCAGATCCCTGTGAGCAACACTGTCAGCGACAGCCATGAGCTGAAGGAGCCCCAGCCGTGTCCGCCGCGGCGTGCGGCTTGCTGCTTCCAGCGTTCCTGCTGGTGGGTCCGGTGCTGCTCGTGGCGTTCCTGGTGGCGCTGCCAGCGTTGGGTGTGGCGTTCCAGGTGCTCGTTGATGCGGTCCTGGATGGCCTGGTTGTCGATGTTGATCTGCATGCGGCCGGACTCGTCGCGGCGGACCTCGACCGGGCGCTGCTGGGTGCGCTGTTGGAAGGTGCGCTGCTGGGCCTGGTCGATGTTCAGCTGCGACAGGTCCACCGGGAGGTCCCGGGTGAGGGTGCGCAGTTCGCCGTAGGTCTTGGCCGAGTAGGCCTTGGTCATTCGTTCGTCGAACTCGTCGAGCGTGAGGCGGCCGGCGGCGTGGTGCTCGCGCAGCTGCTCGACGAGGCGTTCGCGGTCGGCGTCGCCGGCGCGCATATCGGGATCGAACGAGGCCCCACCCTGCGTCGTCATCTCCGTGACTCCCTGACTGACTCGCGACATATCTCGACTGTACCCCAGGGTACCCGCACTGGGATCCCCCGTGGGAGGGAGGTGCGGCTACTCCCGGTGGAGCATGATCTATCACGTGCTGACCCCGGTTGCCCTGTCCCGCCGAGGATTCCGGCTGCGACGGCCACGACGCAACGACGTCCTGGCCGTCGTCATCGTGCTGGTGCTGAACAGCGGCACCTATCTCGTACCCGGTGTACTGCCCTGGGGACCGTGGCGGTACCTGCTGGAATCGGTGACCATCGCCTCCATGCTGTGGCGGGAGACCTACCCGGTCATGACCGCCCTGGTCACCGGCGCGCTGACGCTGGTCATCACCGCGACGGTGCACCCGGCCCAGCCGTTCCCGTACGCGGTCCTGGTCGTCGAGTACACGATCGGCTCGGTACTGCGCGGCCGGACCCGGATCATCATGATCGCCATCTACATGGTCGGGAACATCGTGGCCGAGTACCTGCACCGGCAGATGAACAACCCCGAGGACTTCCTGGTCACCTTCACCCTCAGCATGACCTCGTTGTTCCTCGGCGTGCTGATGCAGTCCGAGCGCGACTCGCTGTCCGTCCGCGCCGACCGCGATCTGCGCGCCGAGCGCGCCCGGATCGCCCGCGACATGCACGACGTGGTCGGCCACGCCGTGGCCCTGATGGTGGTGCAGGCCGAGGCCGGACCGCTGCTGGTGCGGTCCAAGCCGGAGCGCGCCGAGGCCGCCTTCGAGGCCATCTCGGCCGCCGGCCGGGACGCCATGGCACAGCTGCGCGGCCTGCTCGGCACGCTCCACAAGGACGAAGGCGGCGGCCGCCAGCCGCTGCCCACCCTGTCCGACCTCGACGACCTCGTGCACCGGGTCCGCAGGGCGGGGCTCCAGGTCCGCATGGAACAGACCGGCAGCGCCTCGTCGCTGTCCCCAGGCGCCGAGACTGCCGCCTACCGCGTCGTGCAAGAGGCCCTGACCAACACCCTGAAACACGCCCGCGCCTCGCGCGCCGAGGTGCGGCTGTCCTGGTCGCCGAGCGCCTTGGAGATCACGGTCGCTGACAACGGCCGCGGCGTGGCTGACGGCGCGGCGGACGCCGGCCATGGCCTGTCCGGGCTGCGGGAACGGCTGGCGCCGGTGGGCGGCGCGCTGAGCTGGACCTCGCCGCCGGACACGGGTGGGTTCGCGCTGATGGCAGTCATCCCGTCCGGACAGTAGGGACACCAGGACACCAGGACAGCGGGAGAGCCGCCGCGTCAGCCCTATAAAGGACAGCCGACACGTACGCCTGGTAGAAAGCGAACGTGGCGATTCGGGTAGTGGTGGCTGACGACCAGGAACTGGTGCGCAGCGGGTTCGCGATGATCCTGGACGCGCAACCGGACATCGAGGTGGTCGGCGAGGCCGGCGACGGCGCCGAGGCGGTGACCCTGACCCGCGCGCTGCACCCCGACGTGGTCCTGCTGGACGTGCGGATGCCGGTGATGGACGGCATCGAGGCGGCCCGCCAGGTCAGCGCCGAGGGCGGCAGCCGGATCCTCATGCTCACCACCTTCGACGTCGACGAGTACGTCTACGACGCCCTCTACGCCGGCGCCTCCGGGTTCCTGCTCAAGGACGTCCGCCGCGACGACCTGGTGCACGCGGTCCGCGTGGTCGCGGCCGGCGACTCGCTGCTGGCGCCCTCGGTGACCCGCCGCCTCATCGCCGACGTCACCTCCCGTCGCCCGGCCCGGTCCGGCACCGCCGACCCGGCCGCCGCGCCCTCGGCCCGGCTCGACGTCCTCACCCCGCGCGAGCGCGAGACGCTGCTGCTGATCGCGCAGGGCGCCTCGAACGCCGAGATCGCCGCGCAGCTGTTCGTCACCGAGCACACGGTCAAGACCCACGTCAGCAACATCCTGATGAAGCTCGGCCTGCGCGACCGGGTGCACGCGGTGATCTTCGCCTACGACAGCGGGCTGGTGACTCCCTCTTCGGAGGGATGACTCCCCCGATCTACCGAGTCCGGCCCTCCCCTCCCGCGCGGGATCACAGGACCCTGCCCGTCCCCGGACAGTGGGGGCATGTTGAGACACGCGGCAGAACTCGCCATCCGCCGGCCCCGGACCGTGATCACGGCCTGGGCCCTGGTGCTGGTGGTCGGCCTGGGCCTGGGCGGGGCGGTGTTCGGCAGACTCGGGGGGCTCGGGGCGAACGTGCCGGGCAGCGAGTCCCAGGTGACGGCCGCCCGCCTGGACAAGCTGGACCCGAGCCCGGACACCATCGCCGGTCTGGTCACATCGACGACCGCGGGGCGGGTGATCACCGCGGACACGGGGCTGCGGAGCCGCGTCGCCGCCGCGGTCGCCGATCTCCGTGCGATCCCGGGCGTCACGCAGGTGCCGGACCCGTATCAGACCCCTGGTGCCACCGGTGACGGCCAGGTGGTCGCGATCCCGGTGACGTTCGCCAGCGGGATCAGCTCGCACGCCGAGGGCGTCGCTTCACGAGCGGCCCAGGACCGGCTGCACGCCATCGCCACACCGGACTTCCAGGTGCGGGTCGGCGGCGGGCCGCTGGTCGGCGACGCGCTGAACCAGACCGCGCAGTCCGACGCGAGCCAGGCGGAGATGATCTCGCTGCCGATCGTGCTGCTGTTGCTGGTGGTGGTGTTCGGCGGGCTGCTGGCCGCGTCGCTGCCCCTGGTGCTGGCCCTGTGCGGCGTCGCGTCCACGCTGCTGGTGCTCTACGGGTTCAGCTTCGCGACCGACCTGTCGGTGTACTCCGTCCAGATCACGACGATGCTCGGCCTCGGCCTCGGCGTGGACTACGCGCTGCTGATGGTGACCCGGTTCAAGCAGGAGCGGACGGCGACGCCGGATATCGCCGACTGCGTCCGGCGCACCGTCTCGGCCGCCGGCCGCACGGTGTTCTTCTCCGGGCTCACGGTCGCGGTCAGCCTGGTCGGGCTCGTGGTGTACCCGGCACCGTTCCTGCGCAGCATGGGGCTCGCGGCGACGGCGGTGGTCGCGGTGGACATGCTGGCGGCCGTGACCCTGCTGCCCGCGCTGCTGGCGAAGTTCGGGCACCGGATCAAGCCGGCGAGCCCGCGCCGATCGGAGGGGCGCTGGTTCGGGCGGTTCGCGGCGGGGGTCGTGCGGCGGCCGTTGCCGGTGCTGATCGTGATCGCCGCGGGCCTGGTGACGATCGCGACACCGGTGACCGCGCTGACGCTGACTCCCGGCGACGCCCGAGAGCTGCCCGCGAGTTCGGAGTCGCGGCAGGTGTACGACCTGAGCGTGGCGCACTTCCCGGGGCGGAGTGCGGCGACGCCGCTGGACGTGTGGGTGCAGAACGGCGCCACACGGCCTGACTATCTGGCGCATCTCCGAGCTCTGCCAGGGGTCGTCGACTCGGCGCAGAAGGCGCTTCCGGACGGCAGCGCGGTGCTGGAGCTGACGCCCGCCGGGACGGTCAACGGGAAGGTGGCGACCGGGCTGGTGCAGACCATCCGGGACGAGCATCAGGGGGCTTCGGTCACCGGCGACAGCGCGCACTTGGTGGACTTCCGGCGGATGCTGGTGGATCGGCTGCCGTACGCCACCGGCGTGGTGCTGCTGTCGGTGTTCGTGTTGCTGTTCCTGTTCACCGGTTCGGTGCTGATCCCGCTGAAGGCGGTGCTGACCAACCTGCTGAGCATCGGCGCGGCGTTGGGGGCGATGGTGTGGGTCTTCCAGCAGGGACACTTCGCCGGGCTCTTCGGCTCCGGCGTGAAGGGCGGGCTGGGAGCCCTGGACGTGACGGTGCCGCCGCTGATGATCGCGGTCGCGTTCGGGCTCTCGATGGACTACGAGATCTTCATCCTCGGCCGGATCCGGGAGGCCCGGCTCGCCGGTGAGGACGCACGCCGCGCGGTGGTGACCGGGGTGCGGCACACGGGGCGGGTGGTGACGTGCGCGGCGGCGCTGCTGATGATCGTCTTCGCGTGCTTCATGACCGGCGGGGCCGCGCCGATCCTGGAGTTCGGGTTCGGGCTGACGCTCGCGGTGCTCATCGATGCGACACTGGTGCGGATGATGCTGGTGCCGGCGGTGCTGGCGCTGCTCGGGGAGGGCGCTTGGTGGGCGCCGAAGGTGCTGCGCGGGGTGCATGCGCGGTTCGGGGTCGCCGAGGCGCCCGAGCCCGCGAGTGAGGGGATGTTGCAGCAGGTGTGAGGCTCAGCCGCCCACGCCTACGCCACCTACGCCTCCTCCGACGCGCAGCGCGCCGGCTGGCTCGCAGCGCTCAGGCAAACGCTCAGGCCGAGCGCTCAAGCCGCCGGCGTGCCCGCCGCGTCCCGAGCTGTGTCCCGAGCCACGTCCGCCGGGGCCGCGGCCGCCGAAGCCGTGGTGCCCGAACTCGTCGCCGACTCCGGCTCCGGAGTCGGCGTCGTCGGCGTCGTCGGCGGCAGCGTCGGCATCCGCGACGTCGGCGCAGGCGTCGAGCGGACCGCGGACGGATCCTTCACCTTGGCCACCGCCCGCGCGACCACCTGCTGCGTCAGGTCCGGGTCGGTGCTGCCGAAGCCGGTGTCGGCCACGTACAGCAGGGTGCTGCCGACCCGCACCAGCACCAGGTCCACCTGCGCCGGCAGGTCGTCCACGTCGGCGACGATGCGGATCGCCCCGCTGGCGTCCCCGGTCTGCGGGAAGGCCAGCTGCTCGACCAGGAAGTCGTAGCTGCTGCCGTCCTTGTCGGTCTCGGTGAGCTTCGTGCAGCTGTGCATCGCCGCGGTGACCGAGTCCAGCAGCTTCTGCGCGGCCTCGGAGGTGGCGAAGCCAGCCAGGCCGGTGGCGATGTTCGGGCCGAACTGGGAGCGGGTGAACGAGGCGTCGGCGGAGGCCAGGGCGCCGGCCGGGTGGCCCTGGCTGTTCATCAGGTCCGTCATCGACCGGCAGTCCGGTTCGGTGGCGGACATCACGCCGTTGGCGTCGTCGGTGTCGTCGTCGGCGACGAAGCCGGCCGGCATGTCGGCCAGGGTCAGCAGCCGGGCCTGGAGCGCGGCGCTGGTCGGTGCCGGAGGCGAGGCC
>NZ_JAACYW010000153.1 GCF_015356825.1 Catenulispora rubra
ACACACGACGAGACCTCCGAAACCAGGGTTCCTAGACAGTCCCGATGTATCAGAGGTCTCGTTTCACATACCAACCAGCAGTTCAGGGCCTTGACACCCACCCCAAACCCTTAACTACCCGCTCTTGCGGACCGGTCAGCTTGGCTGCGCCCGCCGACGCGACGGGGAACCCGGGACAACCCCACCTGTGGGATCGGTCCCCGCACCTCCCGCTCGACGCCTCACCGCCGCGCGTGCGCCCGGGTGGACCACGTCCACACCACAGGCCGGGGTTGTCCCGGTTCCCTCGTCGCTGTCGGCGGGCCCTGCCAATCAGGTCGGACAGGCGGTGTCAAGTCGCACGAGGCCAGACCACAGCGGCGGTGATCCGACTTGATACCGCCTGGCCGACCTGATTCCGTTCACGGCGACGACAGCGATGAGGGAACCGGGACAGTAGGCGACCACAAGCAGCGTCCGCCGCTTGACTACGCGACCCCCCAACCCTCCGAGCAGAGGCCCCCGCCGGAGGCGCCTGCCCTTGATCTCAGGCACCCACCACACGCGGCCGCCACCCGCCTGCACGGCGCATGCGCAGTGACTCGGACCCGTGCGTGGTCGTGCACAGCGACACCGGCTAGCCGCCCGTGCGACCCGCCTGGCACAACCGAACTGCGTCCCCCTGCGAGGTCATCAAACCATGTGCGAAGCCGTAAAAAGCCCTTAAAACCCACAAACCAACCGCACCCGCTACACCCATCCGCCACCAGCACCCACACCCAGCGCCGTCTTTCTGGGGTTCGGGGCGAGAAGCGCGGGCAGGCTGAGCAAGCTCCGCGAACCCGCGAACCCGCGAACCCGCGAACCCGCGAACCCGCGAACCCGCGAACCCGCGAAGGCCGGGCCGGTTGTCCTCCGCGCTACTGCTGCGGCGCGAGCAGGAAGCGCACGCCGCCGTCGTCGGCGACGGTCGCGTCCAGCTGCTGGTCGTTCAGGGCCTGCGCGGCCTCGGGCTCCAGGAAGACCCGGGCGGTCCCGGTCTCCACGACGGCGTCTCCGGCGTGCGGGCCCTGGGTGAGGGACAACGAGAGTTGACCCTGCCCGCTGTTCTGGGCCGCGCCGTGCGAGACGATGCGCAGCCCGGCGCTTTCGTCGGGCAGGTCGGACTGGTTGGTCAGGTTGTGGACGGCCTCGGCGGCCCGGTCGGTGAGAGTCAGCAAGACTTCCTCCGGGTGCTTGATCATTGGGCCCCAACGTATGGCGCGGGCATTCTCCGCAGGAGAGCTCCGCGACAGCTGCAGGGATCGGTGTACCCGACGCCGTTAACCCAGTCCTGGAGTCCTAAACATCAGGTGTCACGCCTGCGGTGTTCACCATCACCCGATCGGGTGTGTTTACGTCTTGCCCGAGCGGTCACCAGGTATCGACGCTGACCAGCGAGGTCGGCCCGGGATCGAGGAGCAGCCGGATGAGCGCGACCGACCGCCGTGACGTGATCGACGTCCTGTCCGGCGACCACCGGACGGTCGAGGGCCTCGTGGGCCGGCTGGAGACCGGCGGCGGGCCGGACGTGGCCCGCAAGTCCCTGGTCGACGCCCTCGCCCTGGAGCTGGCCTGGCACACCCAGGCCGCGCAGCGCTACCTGCTGCCGCTGACCAGGCGCGTGCTGCCGGAGGGCGACGTCCTGGCCGACCAGCACACCGCCGAGCACCTGACGGTCGAGCACATGGTGCGGGACCTGGAGGCCAAGGATCCCTCCGACGCGCGCTTCGAACCGCTGCTGGCACAGTTGCTGGCCGCCGTACATGGGCATATTGACCATGAGGAGCAGATCACCTTCGTCGAACTGGGCCGCGAGTGCGACCCGGGCGAACTGCTGGCGGTCGGCGAGCAGCTGACGGCGGCCCGACACCGGGCGGTCACCGGGTCCCTGCCCGCCCAGCCCCGTCCGCCGGACGTCGAGGCGGGACCCGCGCCGAGCGTCGTCGACTGGGTCCGATCGGTCCTCTCGGAGGCCTGAGCGCGGCCTGACCGCGGACTGAGCGCGGATTGAGCACCGTGGGGGAGCGCGCCGGACCCGGGCCGGAGCAGACAACCAGGGGGCGGAAGGAGGTAGCGATGAACACCTTCGCGAAGTACGAGATCGGCAGCGAGGTCCGCTGCCACACCGAACGGTGCGGCGACCTGGTCTGCGTCGTGGTCGACCCGGTCGCCGAACGCCTGACCCACCTGATCGTGGTGGCGCGCGACGGCAGCGCCGGCCGCCTGGTGCCGGCGGACCTGGCCCGGCCCGCCGCGCACGGCGTCGAGCTGGACTGCACCAAGGCCGAGTTCGACCGCCTGGAACCCTCGGTCCGGACCCACTTCCTGACGGCCCCCGACGCCGAGCAGCGCTACGGCCTGAAAGAGGGCGAGGTCCTGTACTGGCCCTTCTACGGCCTCGCGCCGGCCGGCGCGGCCATGGGCCTGACCTGCATGGACCCGCTGGCGGCTCCGCGTATGGAGATCGAGGACCGGGTGCCGTCCGGCGAGGTGCGGATCCGGCGCGGCGAACGCGTCGCCGCCCGGGACGGGCACATCGGCCACGTCCGCGGCCTGGTCGTGGACCCGGCCGACGAGGCGGTCACCCACGTGCTGCTCGACGAGGGGCACCTGTGGGGCCACAAGCGGGTGGCGATCCCGGTCGGCGAGGTGGCCGGCATCGACGCCGAGGGCGTGGCCGTCCGGCTGACCAAACACCAGATCAAGGACCTGCCATCGGTGGAGGTCGCCGGACTGGACTGACCCGGAACCACGACGAGCGACAACCTGCGCGGACGGCGTCGCCCGGACCACAGGAGCGCGCCGTCCCGCGCACCACACGGCACTGAAACCGCCGCGACCTTCCGCCTTCCGCGAGGTCGCGGCACTGGTACAGGATGGGGGTATCGGGCGTGGCCCGCGCCCCGTATACGAACGGCGGACTGAATGGAATCCCCTGAGCCCCGGTCGGACCGGCCGGCCTCCACCGACCCGCGCCTGGAACGCATCCTCGGCGCGCTGCGCGCCGTGCGCGACGGCGACTTCCGGCGGCGCATCGTCGTCAGCGGGGACGACGTGGTGGCGGAGATCTGCGTGCTGTGCAACGACATCGCCGAGGCGAACCAGGGCTACCTGGCCGAGCTGGAGCGGGTCGGCGCGGCCGTGGGCCGGGACGGGGCGCTGGGGCAGCGCCTGGCTCCGGGCGCCGGGGCGGGCGACTGGGAGCGGCAGCGCGAGACCGTGAACGTGCTGCTGGACGATCTGGCCCGGCCGCTGCTGGACACCGGCCGGGTGCTGGCCGCGATCGCGCAGGGCGACCTGTCGCAGCAGGTCGTCGTGGACGGCCGCGGGGACCTGGCCGACGTCGGCCGCACCCTGGACGACATGCGCCTGACGCTGCGCACCCTGGCCTCGGAGGTCACCCGGGTGGCCGGCGAGATCGGCAGCGACGGCCGCCTGGGCGGGCAGGCCGAGGTGCCGGGGGCCGCCGGCACCTGGAAGGACCTCACCGACTCGGTGAATCTGATGGCCGGCAACCTGACCGGCCAGGTCCGCGACATCGCGCAGGTCGCCACTGCGGTCGCGCGCGGCGACCTGACCCGGCAGATCACCGTGGACGTGCGCGGCGAGCTGCTGGAGCTGAAGACAACCCTGAACACGATGGTGAACCAGCTCTCGGGCTTCGCCGACGAGGTGACCCGGGTGGCGCGCGAGGTCGGCAGCGACGGCATCCTGGGCGGCCAGGCGCGGGTGCCGGGCGTGGCCGGCACGTGGAAGGACCTCACCGACTCTGTGAACCTGATGGCCGGCAACCTGACCACCCAGGTGCGCAGCATCGCGCGGGTGGCCACCGCGGTGGCCTCCGGCGACCTGACCCAGACCATCGACGTGGACGTGCGCGGCGAGATCCTGGAGCTCAAGGACACCCTGAACACCATGGTCGAGCAGCTGTCCGGGTTCGCCTCCGAGGTCATCCGGGTGGCGCGCGAGGTGGGCACCGAGGGCCGGCTGGGCGGCCAGGCCGAGGTGCCCGGCGTCGCCGGCCTGTGGCGCGACCTCACCGACGCGGTGAACTCTATGGCGAACAACCTGACCAACCAGGTGCGCAACATCGCGCAGGTGACCACCGCGGTCGCGCAGGGCGACCTGGGCAAGAAGATCGACGTCGACGCCCGCGGCGAGATCCTGGAGCTGAAGACCACCATCAACACGATGGTCGACCAGCTCTCCGGCTTCGCCGACGAGGTGACCCGGGTGGCGCGCGAGGTCGGCACCGAGGGCAACCTGGGCGGCCAGGCCCGGGTGCGCGGCGCGTCGGGCACCTGGAAGGACCTGACCGACAACGTCAACGTCATGGCGAACAACCTGACCGGCCAGGTGCGCAGCATCGCGCGGGTGGCCACGGCGGTGGCCTCCGGCGACCTGACGAAGAAGATCACCGTGGAGGCCAAGGGCGAGGTCGCGGCGCTGGCCGAGACCTTCAACGGCATGGTCGACACGCTGTCGGCGTTCGCCGACGAGGTGACGCGCGTGGCCCGCGAGGTCGGCACCGAGGGCATGCTGGGCGGCCAGGCCCGGGTGCCCGGCGTGGCCGGCACCTGGAAGGAGCTCACCGACCGGGTGAACGTGATGGCCGACAACCTGACCAACCAGGTGCGGAACATCGCGCAGGTGACCACCGCGGTCGCCAACGGCGACCTGACCCGCCGGATCGACGTGGACGCCCGGGGCGAGATCCTGGAGCTGAAGACCACGCTGAACACCATGGTGGAACGGCTCTCGGCGTTCGCCTCCGAGGTCACGCGGGTGGCCCGCGAGGTCGGCACCGAGGGCAAGCTCGGCGGCCAGGCCACGGTCGAGGACGTCTCCGGGACCTGGCAGCGCCTCACCGAGTCGGTGAACCAGCTGGCGTCGAACCTGACCACGCAGGTCCGCGCGATCGCCGAGGTGGCCACGGCGGTGACCGAGGGCGACCTGACCCGGGCGATCACGGTCGACGCCTCCGGGGAGGTCGCCGACCTCAAGGACAACATCAACCAGATGATCGCCAACCTGCGCACCACCACCAACGCCAACCAGGAGCAGGACTGGCTGAACACCAACCTCGCGCGCATCGCCGGCCTGCTGCCCGGCCGGCGCGACCTGGCCAGCGTCGCGGCGATGGTGCTGGAGGAGCTGGCGCCGCTGGTCTCCGCGCACAGCGCCGCGTTCTTCCTGGCCGAGTCCGAGGACGGGCCGCTGGGCTTCGCCGACGAGGCCGCGGACGTCCGGCTGCGGATGATCGCCGGGTTCGGCTACGCCGCGGCCCCCGGCGACGGCCCGGTGTTCGCCCCCGGGCAGGGCCTGGTCGGGCAGGTCGCGGTCAGCAAGAAGACGGTCGCGCTGACCGGCGCGCCGGCCGGCTACGTGCCGATCCGCTCCGGGCTCGGGCAGACCGACGCCACCAACGTCATCGTGCTGCCGGTGCTCTTCGAACGGCAGACGCTCGGCGTGATCGAGCTGGCCTCGGTCAACGAGTTCACCCAGACCCACCGCGACTTCCTGGAGACGCTCAAGGAGACGATCGGCACCGCGGTCAACACCATCACCACCAACGTCCGCACCGACGCGCTGCTGCGCGAGTCCCAGCGCCTGACCACCGAGCTCCAGAAGCGGCAGAGCGATCTTCAGGAGTCGAACAACGAGCTGGAGGACAAGGCGGCGCAGCTGGCGCGGCAGAACAAGGACATCGAGATCAAGAACACCGAGATCGAGCAGGCGCGGCTCACCCTGGAGGACCGCGCGCAGCAGCTCGCGCTGGCGTCCAAGGTCAAGTCCGAGTTCATGGCGAACATGTCGCACGAGCTGCGCACGCCGCTGAACAGCATGCTGATCCTGGCCCGGCTGCTGGCCGACAACGTCGAGACCAACCTGACCCCGCGCCAGGTCGACTTCGCGCAGACCATCCACTCGGCCGGCTCGGACCTGCTGGAGCTCATCAACGACATCCTGGACCTGTCCAAGATCGAGGCCGGCCGGATGGAGGTGCAGAACGAGTCCTGGCCGATCGCCGACCTGGCCGAGGGGCTGGCCGCGACGTTCCAGCCGCTGGCCGCGGAGAAGGGGCTGCGGCTGCGGGTCGACGTCACCGGCGGCGCGCCGGCCACCGTCACCGCCGACAGCCAGCGAGTCCAGCAGATCCTGCGCAACCTGCTGTCCAACGCGGTGAAGTTCACCGACACCGGCGAGGTGACGCTGCGGGTCACGGCGGCGCGCGGCGCGCACGGCGAGCCGGCGATCGCCTTCGCGGTTGTCGACACCGGGATCGGGATCGCCGAGGACAAGCTGGAGCTCATCTTCGAGGCCTTCCAGCAGGCCGACGGCACCACCAGCCGTCAATACGGCGGCACGGGCCTCGGCCTGTCGATCAGCCGGGAGCTGACCCGGCTGCTCGGGGCCGAGCTGCGGGTGTCCAGCGCACCGGGGCGGGGGAGCACCTTCACCCTGCAGCTGCCGATCGAGCCGCCAGCCGCTGACGCCAAGGCCGAGCCGTCCGGCGCGGACCGGCTCGCCGCGGACGGCCACGGCGACGCCCAGGCTCCGGCCGCGGTGCTGGTCATGGAGCCGGCCGGGACCTCCACCCTGGCCGATGCGGTCGAGTCGGTGCTCGACGAGCTGACCGGTATCAAGGGCCGGGTCGCCGTGACCCGGCTGACGACGGCGTCCGATCTGAACGGCGTGCTGGCCGGCGGGGCGCGTCCGGTGTGCGCGGTGGTGGACGTCGGGTGCCCCGAGGACGAGGTGCGCGCGGTGCTGGACGCGGTCGCCGCCGGTGCCTCCAGCACGCCGGTGATGCTGTACGAGTCGGTGGCCGACGACGGCGCCGCGGAGGCGCTGCGCCGCTCGGTCCGCGACGCCGCGCGCTGGGAGGTCGCGCACTCGGTGCCGCAGGTCGCCGAGCGGGTGACGCTGCACGTGCTGACCGGTGCCCCGCGCATGTCCGGGCCCGGCGCCGAGCCGGAGCGTCCGGGGCGGGAGCTGCCGCGCTTCGACGGGCAGAAGGTGCTGGTCATCGACGACGACATCAGGAACGTCTTCGCGCTGACCAGCGCGCTGGAGCTGCAGGGGCTGTCCGTGGTCTACGCCGGCAACGGCCGGGAGGGCATCGAGCTGCTGAAGCAGAACGAGGACGTGGCGCTGGCGCTGATGGACATCATGATGCCGGGGATGGACGGGTACGCCACGACCGCGCGGATCCGGGCGCTGGACGGGTTCCGGGATCTGCCGATCGTCGCGGTCAGTGCCAAGGCGATGAAGGGCGACCGGGAGAAGAGCCTGGCGGCCGGGGCGAACGAGCATGTCACCAAGCCGGTGGACATGGATCTGCTGCTGCGGCTGATCAAGGACTTGATTCAGGTGGGGTGAGCGGCGCGGCGTTGGTGCGTGGCTTGCGCGCCGGCGGTGTGCTGGCGGTGTGTGCTGGTGGTGTGCCGACGTTGTGCCGGCGGTAGGTCGCCGGCGCCGTCCGGCCGTGTGACCGGTCCCACCTGGCGGGTTCCGCAGGTACGGGGCGCGGGCGCGTGGGATTATTAAGATGGCACGCTGTGCCGGGAACCGGTGGGCACGCGGCGCCGTCCAATCACGGCGTATGGGTACCACGGCGAAGAAAGTAGCGTAAAGGGCTGAGCGGATGAGTCAGGACTTTGCGTCGAACGACCCCGCCCCGCGCGACCGGTTGCGCGCGGCGGCTTCGGCCTTCGCCGAGGAGCGCCGGCGGCAGCTGGACGAGGAGCGCGCGTACCGGCGGGACGCCATCGTCGACCAGGCGGTCGGCGTGGTGATGGCGCGCTCGGCGTGCGGCTCGGCCGAGGCGGTCGCGCAGCTGTCGGCGGTGGCACAGCGCTCCCGCAGACCACTCGCCGACGTCGCCGCCGACGTGGTGGCCGAGGCATCAGGCCGCGCCCCCGAACCAGGCCGCAGCCGCGAAGTACCGCGCCTGCAACCCCGCATCGCCGGCCTGGACCGCTCCACCGACGGCGACAGCCTGGCCCGCGGTCTGGCCTCCGAGGCCCTGGGCTTCTCCCACCCCTCCAGCGCGGCGATCGGCCTCCTCGACGACGACGGCACCGTCGCAATCGTCGGCGCCCACGGCTTCCCGACCCGAGGCATCCGCCGCTGGCGCCGCATCCCCCCGGCCGTGGACTGCCTGATCAACCGAGCACTCCGCACCGGCAAACCGGTCTGGACCGACGCCACCACCCAGGACCCCCCACCCCCGCTCGGCGAACCGGCAGGCGCCGACCGCCTCCGCACGCGCGTAGCCGTCCCGGTCCGCCTAGGCCGAGCCCTGCTCGGAGCGGTCGAGCTGGCCTGGCAGCCCCAGGCCGCGCTGGACGCCCGCGCCCGCCGCGAGGTCGAGGCGGTGGTGAGTGCGGTCGGGCCGTCGCTGCTGCGGACGATGGGGCCGGAGGGGGCGGCGGCCGGGCTTTCGGCTGGTGCGGTCGGCGGCGCGTTCGCGGGCGACTCGCCCTGGCAGGACTTGCTGGACCTGATGGAGCAGCCGTCGTTCGTTCTGTCCGGCGACTGCGATGAGCCCGTCGTCGTGGCGCGGTTCCAGGTGATCGCGCACAATCAGTCCGCCGCCGAGCTGATGACTCCTCGGCCGGCCAACCGCAGCGTCGCGGCCGTCGTGCCGTGGCTCGCCGCCGCGGACCTGCCCGAGCGGCTGGCTGCCGTGGTCCGCACCGGCGCACCCTGCCGGCTCGCGGTCCGGACCGGGCCGCTCGGCGTGGACTCGCTCACCGCGGTGCGGGTCGGGCTCGGCACGGTGGTCGTGGTCTGCCATCAGCCCGCCCTGGACCCGAGCGCGGCCGACGGTGTGCTGGAGCGACTTGCGCGCTTCGGCATCTGGCGCTGGGACGTTGATGGCGACCGCGTCGCCTGGTCCGCCGAGGCGCTGCGGATCGTCGACGCGCCCGGGCTCGGGGACTCGGCTGGCATTGATCGGCCGCCCTACACCGTGCATCCGGATGACACCGAGGCCGAGCGCCGGTTCGTCAAGACCCTGACCGTCGAGCGGCGGCCCGCCGAGGCCGAGTTCCGGATCCTGCACTACGGCGGCGAGCCGACGCGCGTTCGGGTCATGGCCGAGCCGGTCGGCGCGGGTGCGGATGGTGATGAGAGTGAGCCCGCCGCGGTCGTCGGCGTCGTCCAGGACGTGACCGAGTGGCGCCGCGCCGAGACCGGCCTGGAAGTCGCCCGCGTCCAGCTCGCGGCCCAGCGCTCCCGCGCCGACGCCGAGCGCCAGCTCGCCTCCGCGCTCCAGCAGGCGGTCGTGCCCAGCGCCGCGCGCAACCAGCCGCCGCGCAGCGGGGTGCAGATCGCCGCGCGCTACCGCCCGGCCAGCGCCTCGGCCGGCGTCGGCGGGGACTGGTACTCGGTGTTCCCGCTGCGCGACGACAAGATGCTGCTGGCCATCGGCGACGTCGCCGGGCACGGCCTGCCCGCCGCCTCGGCGATGGCCGACCTGCACCACGGGCTGCGCGGCATGGCGCTCGCCGAGACCCGCCCCGGCCGCCTGCTCACGCTGCTCAACGAGCTGGTCGAGACCATGCCGCAGTTCACCATCGCCAGCGCCTGCGTGCTCCTGTGGGACCCCGCGACCCGCCGCCTGACCTGGGGCAACGCCGGCCATCCGGCACCGCTGCGGATCCGCGCCGGGGTCGCCAAGCCGCTGTACGACGCCGTCGGCCCGATGCTCGGCGCCGATCCGCGCGCCGTGTACGAGGACTGCGAGGCCGAGGTGGCCAGCGGCGACGTCCTGCTGCTCTACACCGACGGCCTGGTCGAGCGCCGCCGCGTCGGCGACGACGAGACCATCGCGCACCTCCTGCACCAGACCCGCAACCCGGACGCCGACCTGGACCACTACGCCGACCGCATCCTGGACGGCGCGCGCTCGGACACCGACGACGACGTCTGCGTGCTCGCCGTCCGCTTCGAATAGCCCAGCGCACCGAGCACAAACGTTTGATCCGTCCAGGACAGGTCAACCGGAGGGGGTCGAAGGGGAGAGCAATGGCGCAGCGCGTCGAAGTGGCACCAGTGGCACCAGTGGCACCGCCGAACCGCCGGATCAGGACGCCGCAGCGCGCGTCCGTCGTCCTGACCGTGCCGGCGCACAAGGACTACGTCGTCATCGTCCGCTCCGCGGTGGCGCAGCTCGCGGCGTGCTCCGGCTACACCCTCCAGCAGGTCACCGACCTGCGGCTGGCCGTGAACGAGGCCTGCGCGCTGCTGGTCGGCGGTCTCGGGGTCATCGAGTGCCGGGCGGAGGTGCGGGCAGACGCGGGAAGCGAGGTGCTCCGCGTGACCGTCACCGCGCCGGCCGCCGGCGGCTTCGACGTCCCCGACGCCCCCGACACCGACGGCCTCGGCTGGAACCTGATGACCGCGCTGGTCGACGCCCTGGCCTGGGCCCAGGACGGCGTCACGGCACGCGTCAGCCTGGAGAAGCGGCGCGGCCTCCCCGCCGGCCCCGCCGTCCCCACCGGCTGAGCGGGTGCAATTTCCCCGATATGTCGCAGACTGAAAGAGGGGACGAGACCGAGAGGAGGCCGGCCATGGCGACCGCCGCCGTGAACCGTGTGATCGGACGCAAGTACGTGATCGGCAGCCGCGTCTACTGCACCGAGTGCCCGTGCGGCTATCTGGCCTCGGCCGTCGTGGACCCCGCGACCGGCCGCCTGGAGCACCTGATCGTCACCCCGGACCACGGCATCGACTCCCGCCTGGTCCCGATCGCCGCCGCGCACTGCGAGGGCGAGGCCGTCCGCCTGCACTGCACGCTCGACGACTTCAACGCCATGGAGCCCGCGGTGGACGTGCACATCACCCCGCTGGACCCGGCCCGCCCGCCGCGCCACTACCCGAACGAGGAGAGCTCCGCCTGGCCGTTCTTCGACCTCGGCCCCAGTAGCCCGAACCTCGGCCTGGCCGCGCCCGAACCGGTCCTGATGCCGCGCATGGCCTACGACGACCACGTCCCGGCCGGCGAGTCCCGCATCTACCCCGGCGACCCCGTCCACGCCAGCGACGGCGTCATCGGCCACGTGCGCGGCGTGGTGGTGGCCCCCGACGCCGACGCCGTCACCCACATCCTGGTCGACGAGGGCCTGCTGCGCGGCCACAAGCGGGTGGCGATCCCGATGGAGCTGGTCGGCGGCGTCGGCGAGGACGGTGTCCGGGTGCTGATGACCCGCAAGGAAGTCAAGGCTCTGTCACCCTGCCAGGTGGTGGCGTCCGCCTGAGGCGCCCGCACCAGGCGCGGCGGCGCCTATCCTCGGCACATGACGATTCAGCGCATGGACAACGTGGGCATTGTCGTGGAAGACCTCGACGCCGCCATCGCCTTCTTCACCGAGCTCGGCATGGAGCTGGAGAACCGGATGCGGATCGACCAGAGCTGGGCCGGCCGCGTCGTCGGGCTCGACGACATGCGCAGCGAGATCGCGATGATGGTGATCCCGGACGTCCCGGGCAAGCTCGAACTGGTGCGGTATCACAACCCTGAGGCGATCGTCCCCGAGCCGAGCGTCGCCCCGTCGAACACCCTCGGCCTGCACCGCGTCATGTTCGCCGTGGACGACATCGACGACACCATCACCCGCCTGCGCCGGCACGGCGGCGAACTCGTCGGCGAGGTCATGCGGGAGACCAACTTCCTGCTCTGCTACTTCCGCGGACCGAGCGGGATCATCATCGGACTGGCCGAGCAGCACAGCTGAATCAGCCCTCTGGTACGCCGATCGATCCCCGTCACAGTCGGCGCACCAGGGTACTGAATTCGTCTCCTGAGACATCTACCATCCGCTCACCGCGACCAGAGCACACTCCCGCCCTGCGGCACCATGTGATGCCGCGTCATCGGCGTCGAGGCCAGCGAGTTGTGCACCACGAACGCCACGCTCCCCGGCACGTACCGGTCCTCCGACCACTCCAGCGGCACCCCCGCCGGATCCGTCGACCGCCGCCGCTCCCGCAGCAGCGGGTCCCCGGCTGCGCAGCCCAGTAGCGCGGCGTCCTCGCGGTCGGCGCGTGCCAGGTCGATGGTGTGTTCGGCGTCTGCGACGAACACCCCGGCGCGCTCCAGGAACTCGGTGACGGACACGGTGTCCGTCGCCAGGTTCTCCACGATGGTGCCCACCGCCTCCGGGTACGTCGTGCGCTCCAGCATCGCCGGCTGGCCCGACAGCAGCCTGAGACGCACCACCCGCAACACCCGCGCGTCGGGCTCGCCGCGCAGGTGGCGCAGCTCGTCGGAGTCCGGCAGGTGCCAGCCCTGCCGGATCACCCGGCCCTCGGGCGTCTCGCCGATGGAGCGGGCCCAGCGGGCGAAGCTCTGCATCTGCGCGAAGTCCTGTACCGGCGCGTCGTCCAGGACCACCCTGCGGGTCCCGCGCCGGGACGTCACCAGGCCGTCCTGGCGCAGCAGCATCAGCGCCTGGCGGATGGTGCCGCGGGAGACCTCGTACTGCTCGGCCAGCGCCCCCTCGCTGGGCAGCTTGCCGCCCGGGCCGTACGCGTGCTCCGTGATGGCGTGCCGCAACTCTTCGGCGATCTGCCGATATCTCGGTTCCTGGGTCACCAGGAGTCCCCCGCTTCCGTGGGTCGTCGTGTCAACGATCTTAATAGTTGGCTACACAACTAGGTGTTGGCCATACAACTTCGATTTGTTCACCTGGTCCTGCGTTTCCGTCCACCTGGCATCCGCATAGTCCTTGCCGCGGGTGATCGCGGCCGACTCCTGGCCGCCCCGTCCGGGAGGAACACTGTGAACCGACGTCTGACGGGCATCGCCGCCACCGCGGTCGTCCTCGCCCTTAGCGCGACCGCTTGCTCGTCGAGCAAGAACAGCTCCAACAACAGCACCTCTGGCAGCACCAGCCAGGGCGCCGCCGCCGGTGGCGCCAAGGACGCCTCCAAGGCCACCACGGCCGCCGACCTGGGCGGCATGGACGCCCTGGTCGCCGCCGCGAAGAAGGAAGGCACGCTGAACGCGATAGCGCTGCCGAAGACCTGGGCCAACTACGGCGCCATCATGGACGCCTTCACCGCCAAGTACGGCATCAAGATCAACGACGCCAACCCGGACGGCTCCAGCCAGGACGAGCTGAACGCGATCAAGCAGCAGAAGGGCACCGACCGCGCCCCCGACGTCGTCGACGTCGGCCAGGCCGCCGCCACCTCCGGCGCGGCGTCGGGCCTGTTCGCGCCGTACCAGGTCGCCACCTGGTCGCAGATCGCTGACGCGCAGAAGGACTCCCAGGGTCTTTGGTACAACGACTACGGAGGCTACATCGCCATCGGCTACGACGCCGACAAGGTGAAGACCCCGCCGACCACCCTGAAGTCCCTGGACGACCCGCAGTACAAGTCCCAGGTGGCGCTGAACGGCGACCCGACGAAGGCCAACGCGGCGCTGTCCGGCGTGCTGGCCGCGGCGCTGGCCAACGGCGGCACCCTGGACAACGCCCAGCCCGGCATCGACTTCTTCGGCAAGCTGAAGAAGGACGGCGTGTTCGTCCCCGTGGCCGCCACCCAGGCCACCATCCAGTCCGGCACCACGCCGATCACCATCGACTGGGACTACCTGCAGGCCTCGGCCGCGACCGACCTGAAGGCCAAGGGCGTCAACTGGAAGGTCGTCGTGCCCTCCGACGGTCTGTTCGGCGGCTTCTACAACCAGGCGATCAGCGCCTCCGCGCCGCACCCGGCCGCCGCGCGCCTGTGGGAGGAGTTCCTGTACTCCGCCGACGGCCAGAACCTGTGGCTCAAGGGCATGGCCCGCCCGGCCGAGCTCCCGGCGCTGCAGAAGGCCGGCACCGCCGACGCCGCCGCGCTGGCCGCGCTGCCCGCCGTCACCGGCACCCCGCAGTTCGCCACGCAGGACCAGATGACCGCCGCCTCCAAGCTCGCCGTGTCCGGCTGGGCGAAGGCGACCGGCTGACGATGACCGCATCCGCCCCGGCGGACGTCCCGGCCGGCGTGGGGGAACCCACGCCGGCCGCTGCGGCGTCCCCGCTCCGACCCGCGGGCCTGCGGGCCGGCCGCCTCGGTCGCGCCAGCCGCGCCAGCCGCGCCCGCCGCACCCGGCCCGCCGACCTGCTCGGCCTCGCGCCGTTCGCCGTCTAC
This sequence comes from Catenulispora rubra, assembly GCF_015356825.1. Lineage (GTDB taxonomy): Bacteria > Actinomycetota > Actinomycetes > Streptomycetales > Catenulisporaceae > Catenulispora > Catenulispora rubra. Next base: position 14,173 of record NZ_JAACYW010000153.1, read on the forward strand.
GTGGCCGTGTTCCTCGGCGCTCCGGCCTACGCGGTGATCACCGCCGCCTTCAAGGACGACGCCGGCAACGCGACGCTGTCGAACGTCACCACCACGCTGAAGGACCCCTACCGGCACGCCTTCACCGTCAGCATCGAGCTGTCCGTGCTCAGCGCCGTCCTCGGCGCGGTGCTCGGGCTCGCGCTCGCGGTGGCGGTCTCCGGCGCGCGCCGCGACGGCTTCGTGCACCGGGCCGTCACCACCGCCTCCGGCGTGCTGGCCTACTTCGGCGGCCTGCCGCTGGCCTTCGTGTTCCTGGCCACGCTGGGCCCGCAGGGCCTGGTCACCAAGTGGCTGAACAGCGCCGGCTACAACCTCACCCAGCACGGCTTCGTGCTGTGGAACATGGCCGGTCTGGTGCTGGTCTACCTCTACTTCCAGATCCCGCTCATGCTGCTGGTGATCTTCCCGGCCCTGGACGGCCTGCGTCCGCAGTGGGAGGAGGCCGCGCGCAACCTGGGCGCCTCGCGCCGGCAGTACTGGCTGCGCGTCGGCGGCCCGCTGCTGTTCCCGCCCTTCCTCGGCGCGCTGCTCCTGTTGTTCGCCAACGCTTTCGCGGCCTACGCGACCGCGTACGCGCTGAGCACCGGCAGCGTCCCGCTGGTCCCGATCCAGATCGGTTCGGTCATGTCCGGCAACGTCCTGGCCGGCCAGGAGAACATCGGCAACGCGCTGGGGCTGTGGATGATCGTGGTCGTCGGCCTCGTGGTCGTCGCCTACACCCTGCTCCAGCGCCGGACTGCGAGGTGGCTGCGGTGACTGCTCTCGTCTTTGCAGATTCTGGAAACCCGGATTCCCCCGCCCCGCAGAGCTCTGCTGCTCCGGGTCCCGGCCGGGCGCAGCGCCGTCGGCCGCCGATCGGTCGTGCGCTGCTCCTGCTGGTGTTCGCGGCCTACTTCTTCATCCCGCTCTACGCCGCGGTCGACTTCACGCTCGGCGGCAGCCGGCGCAACATGGGCCACACGCTGTCGGTGTGGACCGGCCTGGTCCATCAGGAGGGTTTCACCACCAACCTGATGACCTCGCTGAAGATCGCCGGCGGCACCGTGCTGCTCCTGCTGGTGCTCATGGTGCCGACGATGGCCTGGCTGCACCTGCGCCTGCCGCACCTGCGGCGCGTCGTCGAGGGCGTCTGCCTGCTGCCGATGGCGATCCCGGCCGTGGTCATCGCCAACGGCATCATCGGGGCCTTCAAGTCCTGGCCGCAGGCGATCACCGGCTCCTCCTGGATCCTGATCCTGGAGTACGTGATCCTCGCGCTGCCGTTCACCTACCGCTCGCTGGACGCCGGCCTGTCGGCGATCCCGCTGACCACCATGGTCGAGGCGGCGCGCAGCCTGGGCGCCAGCTGGCCGGTGACGCTGTGGCGGGTCGTGGTGCCGAACATCCGCACCGCCATCGCCTCGGCCGGCATCCTCGGCGCGGCGCTGGCCCTCGGCGAGTTCACGATCGCGAACCTGTTGCTGCTCAACACGTTCCCGATCTGGACCGACCAGGCCGGCCAGCAGGACGGCGAGGTCGCGACCACCGCCTCGATGCTGATCCTGTTCCTGTCCTGGCTGCTGCTGATGCTGGTGTCGCATCTGGGCCGCGGCCGCGGGGCGAAGAAGGCCAAGAAGGCCGACCAGTTGAAGACGTCCGACCAGCCCGACGACCCGCGGAGTGCCCAGTGACCGCCGCTACCACCGCCCCCTCAGCCCCGTCCGCGACCTCCGCGCCGTCCGTCGAGCTCGTCAAGCTCAGCCGCTCCTTCGGCGGCGTGGCGGCCCTGGACGGCCTGGACCTGACCGTCGAGCCGGGCACCCTGATGTGTCTGCTGGGCCCCTCGGGCTGCGGCAAGACCACGGCCCTGCGCATCATCGCAGGCCTCGAACACAGCGACGGCGGCGAGGTCCGCGTCGCCGGCCAGGACGTGGCCCGGGTCCCGGCGAACAAGCGCGACATGGGCATGGTCTTCCAGTCCTACAGCCTCTTCCCGAACCTGGACGCCCGCGACAACGTCGCCTTCGGCCTCCGCATGCGCGGCTGGAACGCGGCCAAGCGCCGCGAGCGCGCCGGCGAACTCCTGGAGCTGGTGGGCCTGTCCGCGCACGCGGACAAGTACACGCACCAGATGTCCGGCGGCCAGCAGCAGCGCGTGGCCCTGGCCCGGGCGCTGGCGATCGAGCCGCGCGTGCTGCTCCTGGACGAACCCCTGTCCGCTTTGGACGCCGTGGTCCGCGTACAGCTGCGCGAGGAGATCCGCTCTCTCCAGACTCGTCTGGGCATCACCACCGTGTTCGTCACCCACGACCAGGAGGAGGCCCTCAGCGTCGCCGACCAGGTCGCGGTGATGCGCGCCGGCCGCCTGGAGCAGTGCGCGCCCCCGGCCGAGGTCTACGCCGAACCGGCGACGCCCTTCGTCGCAGAGTTCATCGGCACGATGAACCGCCTCCCGGGCACCCTGTCCGCAGACGGCCAGACCGTCGAGGTGGCAGGCCGCCGCCTCGTGGCCCGCGACGCAGGACCGCGCTCCGGAGGGGAAGTCGCGGTACTGATCCGGCCGGAGGCGGTGCGCTTCGAGCCGGCCGAGGACGGCACGGCGACAGTGCGCCAGGCCGGCTTCCGGGGCCCGATCACGCGGATCACCGCGGTGCTGGAGGACGGCACCGAGGTGCTGTCGGACGTGCCGAGCGCAGCGGCAGCCGACCTGGTGCCGGGGCGTCGGGCGACCGTGGTGCTGGAGGACGCGCCGGTCATGGTGGTGTGAGGCTCTTCTCACGGGGGACACGCAAAACGCTTGCAAGTTTCTCACGGAGCGTGCAGCGTGTAGCGCGTGGATCCGACCCTGCACGTCGCGCGATTCGACGCATGGGCCCCGGTCTACGAGGCGAGCGCGCTGCAGGAGGCTTTCTACACGCGACTGCATCGCAAGGTGCTGGGACTCGCCTCGGCCGCCGGACCGGCGCCTGGCCGTATCGTGGACATCGGCTGCGGTACCGGTCGGCTGCTGCGCGCCGCGGCCGTGGTCTACCCGGACGCGGGCTTGGTTGGCGTGGACATCTCGGCCGGGATGCTCGCTCAGGCGCGGGCGATGGCACAGGCACAGGCACAGGCGATGGCCGCGCCGGGGGAGCGCACCGCCTTCGTCCGTGCCGATTGCGCCGCACTGCCGTTCGGCGACGCCGGGTTCGACCTGGCGACGTGCACAGCGTCCTCGCACCACTGGCCTGAGCCGGCGGTCGCGCTCGCCGAACTCCGCCGCGTCCTCGCCCCGGACGGCCTGCTGGTCCTGGCGCACCTCCAAGGCGTCGCGCCCTGGGACCCGCCGGCGGCTGGCCACATCCGGCGCCGAGGCGTCCGTATCTCCTCCGGCCTAGCCGTCCCGCTGTTCGACAGCGGCTTCCGCGTCTGCGACGCCGCGCTGTTCGCCGAGTGCCCCCTGATGCCCGCCACCGTCGTGCTGTGCGCGCGGCGGCGGTAGCGCGGCCCGGCCGCCGGTGCGGCGACTCCACAGCCTCGTCGCCAGGTGCTGGATCGCGAACGCGGCAGCCAGCGTCAGCGCCCCGCCGACCGCGTCGGCCACGAAGTGGTTCGCGGTGCCGATGATGACGGTGAACGTGAACAGCGGATAGAACAGCCCCGCGATGCGTACCCACTGATGCCCGGCATACCGATAGATCATGACCGCGCACCACCCGGACCACGCGATGTGGTCGCTGGGCATCGCGGCGTACTGATTGGACATCGACTGCATGCTCGGCGACGCCCACGAACCCCACGTGTGGTACTTCACCGTGGTGTCGATGAACCCGTGGCCGGCCAGAAGACGCGGCGGGGCCAGCGCGAAGAAGTAGAACCCGATCAAGCTCGACACGATCGCGATGAACAGCACCATGCGCGCGGAGCGGTACGCCTGCGGATGGCGCACATACAGCCACACCAGCACAGCGACGGTGATGAGGAAGTGCAGCGTCGCGTAGTAGTAGTTCATGCCGACGATCAGCGGCGTGACCTTGTCCAGCGCGTGGTTGACCGTCAGCTCGATGTCCATGTGCAGCGAATGCTCGGCGCGCAGCATGGACGCGGCCCGGCGCAGCGCGATGTCCTTCTGTCCCGGGACGGCGTCGCGGGTCAGGGTGTACAGGCTGTAGCCGACGACGATCAGCGCCAACTCGGTCCACAGATGCGGGCGTCCCTGGCGGCTGCGGGGGAACAGGCGACGGTGCGCGGCGGCGGGTGGTGCCGGCTCGCTCACTCGTCGGCCTTGCGATCACGCACGGTCGGCGTGGTCGCGGAGGCCTGGGGGTCCGGGTCGTCCGGGTGAACCGGCTGGACCAGATCGGTGTCGCTGTCAGGATCGGAACCTGTGTCGGGTTCGGTTACTACCGCCGTCCCGGGCTTGTCGCGCCGTAGCCACAGATATGCCAGCGCCCCCAGGAACACGATCAGCGACACCCAGTCGTTGAGCCGCAATCCCAAGAACCGGTTCGCGTGGTCGTCCCGCAGCGCCTCGACCACCGCACGCCCCGCCGTGTACGCGGCGACGTACATCGCGAACAGCCGCCCCCGGTTCGGGTGCCACTTGCTGTCGATCCACACCAGCGCGACCGCGACAGCGACGTCCCAGATCGACTCGTACAAGAACGTCGGCTGGTAGAACGCCTCGTTCGGCGTGTTCGACGGCCGGTGCGCCGGATCGATGCGGATCGCCCACGGCAGCCCGGACGGCCGACCGTACAGCTCCTGGTTGAAGTAGTTACCCCAGCGCCCGATCGCCTGCGCCAGAACCAGCGCCGGCGCCATCGCGTCGGCGAAGTCCGCGAGCTTGATCCCCTTGCGCCGGCACCCGATCCACGCGCCGACCGCCCCGAGCGCGACCGCGCCCCAGATGCCGAGCCCGCCGTCCCAGATGTAGAACGCCTTGACCGGGTCCTCGCCGGACTTGAAGTACAGCTCCGGGTCCGTGATCACGTGGTACAGCCGACCGCCGACCAGGCCGAACGGCACGGCCCAGATCGCGATGTCCACGACGTCCTCGCTGCGCCCGCCGCGCGCCGCCCAGCGCCGGCCGGTCCACATCACCGCGACCACGATGCCGAGCAGGATGCACAGCGCGTAGGCCCGGATCGGCAGCGGACCCAGATGCCACACGCCCTGCGACGGGCTCGGCAGATACGCCAACGTCATCGCAGCGACCACCCCTGCTGTTCCGGCCGCGTCGGCCGGTCCGTCGCGGTGTTTTCCTCGCCACACTACATCGGTGTCAAAGATGTTCGGTCACCGAAGTATCTTGTCCGGAGCCCGTCCACATCTTTCCCGCCGATCAGTGCTGGGGTTGACGCTACCGAGTCCCGGTGGCGCTGCGCTGCTTTTGCGGCCCGCCACGACTCGGGTCGAGCGCGCCGTCCAGCGCGGCCAGCACCCGGATTGCGGCCCGCATGTCCTCCGGATCGACGCTCGGCAGCGTGGCCGCCTTCTCCCGCTCGTACGACAAGGTCGCCGACCGGACCCCCGAGCAGCGCGAGCGGCTGCTGCGCGACACCGAGGCGCACTTCGCCAGGCTCAGCGCGACGTCTCCGTTTCCGGCAGCCGCACCTTCACCGCCCCCAACGCGCGCCGCACCTCGATCTCGATGACCACCCGCAGCGGGTTCGGCCCCGGCTCGCCGTACCGCGCGGCGTACCGGCGCTCGGCGTCGGCGGCCGCCTCCGGCCAGAACGTCATGCCGTCGGGATCGGCTGCTGCGTGGTCGGGCATCGTCCTCCGTCAAGGTCTTGCGAATGCGGGCTACACAACCCGCTGCGACCTCAGCCGCAAGACACGGCCCCGACCGCCGCCGCCCCGCTCCGCAGCAGCTCCCCGTACTCCTCGGCACGCAACGGCATCGCGAACAGGTGCCCCTGCGCGAAGTCGCATCCCAGCTCCCGCAGCCGGTCCCGCTGCTCCGGCGTCTCCACGCCCTCGGCCACAACCCGCATCCCGAGCGCGTGTGCGAGCGTGATCACCGCGACCACGATCGCGTCGTCGCCGCGGTTGCGGGTCAGCCCGCTGATGAAGACGCGGTCGATCTTCAGCGTGTCGACCGGGTTGTCGCGCAGGTGCCCGAGCGAGGAGTAGCCGGTGCCGTAGTCGTCCAGCGCGATCTTGATCCCGGCGCCGGAGAACGCCGCCAGCGCCGAGCGCGCGGTCAGCGAGGCCTCGTGCACCGCGGTCTCGGTCACCTCCAGGCAGATCCGGTCGGCCGGCACGCCGTGCCGCGCGATCGCCTTGGTGACCTGGCTGACCAGGTCGGGGTCGTGCGACAGCTGCCGGCTGGACAGGTTCACCGACAGCAGCGGCAGCCGCCGGCGCCCGACGCCGTCCGCCACCGCGAGCAGGCCTGCGTTGCCGTCGGCATCCGGAGTCGCGAGCAGCCCCGCGTCCCGGTCCCGGTCGGCATCACCAGCCCCGCCCAGCGCCGCGTTCCACTCGGCGAGCTGCCGGCACGCCTCGTCCAGCACCCACCGCCCGATCGGCACGATCAGCTGCGTCTCCTCGGCCACGTCCAGGAACGCCGCCGGCGCCAGCAGCCCGCGCTCGGGGTGGCGCCACCGGATCAGCGCCTCGGCGCCGGTCACCCGGCAGTCGGACAGCGCCACGATCGGCTGGTACACCAGCGTGAACTCGCCGCGCTCGACCGCCTGCCGCAGGTCCTGCTCCAGGTTCATGCGGTGCACGGCCCGCTCGTGCGTGGCCGGCTCGAAGAACCGGTAGCCGCCGGCCACCGCGCCGTCCGACTTGGCCTGGTACATCGCGGCGTCCGCGTCGCGCAGCAGCTCGTCGACCGTGGTGTCCGGGCCGTGCGCGAGCGCGATGCCGATGCTGGTGCGCACGTGCATCGCCTTGCCGGCGCAGTCGAACGGCGGGATCAGGCAGTCGATGATGCGCTGCGCGATGGACCCGGCCTCGGTCTGGCCGGCCACGTTCTCGCACAGCACCACGAACTCGTCCCCGCCGAACCGGGCCACCAGGTCGCCGCGCCGCACCGCCTTGCGCAGCCGGTCGGCGACGGCCGCCAGCAGCTCGTCCCCGGCCGCGTGCCCGAGGCTGTCGTTGACCAGCTTGAACCGGTCCAGGTCCAGGAACAGCACGGCCAGCCGGTCCGGATCGGCGCCGCCGAGCTCGATCGCCTCCCGGATCCGGCTGACCAGCAGCGTGCGGTTGGCCAGCCCGGTCAGCGGATCGCGCACGGCCTGTTCGGCCAGTGCCTCCTCGATCCGGCGGCGGTCGGTCAGGTCCCGGCTGACCGACAGCACGCTGGCGACCTTGCCGTCGCTGTCCAGCTCGGGGACGAAGCGCGTGTGCAGGAAGCGGTACTCCCCGGCCACCCGGACGTTGAACTCCCGCTCGGTGTCCTGCCCGGTCTCCAGGACGTGCCGCAGCGAGTCCTCCCAGACCCGCAGGAAGTCCTCGGAGTAGCCGCGCTCCCGGCTGGTGTGGCCGAGCATCTCCACCCCGGTGATCTCCTGCGCCGCCGGGTTGGCGTAGGCGCAGCGCAGGTCCCGGTCGAAGCGGGCCATCAGGTCCGGGCTGGTGTCCAGCAGCGTCCTGAGCTCGCGCCCGACCCGGTCCAGCTCGGCGGTGCGGGCCTTCAGCTCGCGCTCGGAGATCTTGCGCGCGGTGATGTCGCGGCTGATGCCGAAGGTGCCGATGATGCGACCGTCGAAGTCGCGCAGCGGCTGCTTCGTGGCGCTGAGCGTCTCCTCCTCCGGGGTGCCCGGCCGCAGGTGGGGCTCCTCGAAGTCGATGATCGCCCGGCCGGTGCGCATGATCGTCTTCTCCGTCGCGAACGCGGCGGCGGCGTGCTCGGGGGTGAAATAGTCGCGGACCGTCTTGCCTATCATCCCGGCCGGATCCGTGCCGCTGAACTCGGCGGCGCTGGCGCTGACCCGCAGGAAGCGGGACTCGCGGTCCTTGAAGAAGATCATGTCGGCGCACGCGGACAGCAGGTTGTGCAGGCAGATGCGGTCCAGCTCGGCCTCGTCGATCGTGCGGTCCGGGGCTATTCGCTCATCCGCGTTGGCGTTGGCGTCGGCGTCGGCATCGGCGTCGCCCCGACGCCGGGACACACCCGGCTGCACGGGGAGGCCGTCGGGCCGCGACCGGCCGGGGGTGCCCGTCTCGGCCCCGCGTTCTGCCGCACTCGTCATCGATGCGCCTGCTCCCTGGGTCCGGGTGATCTCCATGATATCCGAGCTGCCCTGCGCCGCTCGGGCGCGCGAATCACCAGGTCCTGGCTTCGGCGACATGCCCGTCCGGTCTGATCAGGACTGACCCCGGGGTGTCCCAGCGGTCCCGGAGGGCCCACGCGGGGCCGGTGACGGCCGTCGCGGTGACGACGGCGGCGTCGTCTTCGGGGTCGTCTTCGGCACCGTCGGCGCCGTCTGCGGGACCGCCGACGGTGAGCCGGACGAACCGGCCGGGCCCGATCTCCCGCAACAGCTCGTAGAGCCGGACCGGGGGAGCGCCGTCGCGTTCGAGCAGCAGGTCGGGGACCCGGGCGCCGAGCCGCGCGTCCGTGATGTTCTCAGTGTCGTCGCCGTCGCCGTCCTGCGCTGTCGGATACCGCACCGCGATCCCCGACAGCCGCCGCGCGTACTGAAGGTTGACCGCCGGATGCTCGGCCAGCAGCGCCTCGAACCGGATCCGCAGCGCAGCGCCGTCGGCTCCGGTCGCCGCGACCAGCCCCATCTGCGCGTGCACGTCCTCCAACACACGCTCCCCGGCCGGCCGCCGCTCGGCCTCGTAGCCGTCCAGCAGCTCGTTCACAGTGTCCGGACTGCCGCCGTCCCGCTCCGACCGCACGGCCGCGATCAGCCGCCACGCCAGATTGTGCGCGTCCTGGATCCCCAGGTTCATGCCCTGGCCGCCCATCGGGAAGTGCACATGCGCCGCGTCCCCGGCCAGCAGCACCCGGCCGTCGCGGTAGCGGTCCGCCTGCAACGCCGAGTTGCCGATGGTCGAGACCCGCTCGACCTCGCCGAGGCCGTAGTCGGTCCCGGTGATCCGGATCAGCGACTCGCGCACCATCTCCGCGGTCCACGGCTTGCTCAGGTCGGTCATCACCGCGTGGTCGATGGTCGAGACGACGAACCGGCCGTCCGGCAGCGGGATCACGAACAGCAGCCCCTGCTCGTTGCCCTGCAGGTACCGCTCCGGCGGCGGCGGATCCTTCAGCTCGACCAGCGCGGCCGGGCTGAGCAGGGTGTCCGGGGTGCCGCTGAAGCCGATGCCGGCGGTCTCGCGGACCGTGCTGTGCGCACCGTCGCAGCCGACGACGAAGCGTGCGCCGACGCTCTGCTCGGCTCCGTTATGCCGCACCGTCGCCACGACCCGATCGGCCTGCTGCCGCACGTCCACGACCCGCCGCCCGCGCAGCACCTCGCCGCCGCAGCGGTTCAGGTGCTCCTCCAGCGTCTCCTCGGTCTGGGCCTGCGGCTGGAGCAGGATGTGCGGGAACGAGGTCGGCAGGACGGAGAAGTCCAGCCGCGAGGCACCCATCGCGAAATGCCACGTCGGCAGCCGCCGACTGGCGGCCAGCATCGGCGCCGCGGCCCCGCGCGAATCGAAGATCTCCAGCGTCCGTGGATGCACCACGAACCCGCGCGACCACGCCGCCCGGTTCTCCCGCGCCTCCACGACCATGACCCGCACCCCGGCCGCGCACAGCTCCGCGGCCACCCAGCAGCCGACGGGTCCGGCCCCGACGACCAGCACCTCGATATCCGGCGGTGACGACATCCGTTCCTCCCGGTCGGGCGCGAGTACGAACGATGATAGCGGGCGGGCTGTGGCCGGACTGCAACCTTTCGTCATACAGGCTGCTCGGAGGCTGATGACGCCAAGCCGAAGGGGCGTCACAGGTCATCACGGGGCGGGAGGGGTTTCGGCCACGCGTGATTCCCCACTCGGCGGCGCGCGTGGCTCTTTCCGTGGCCGCCTTGCTGTCCGTCTCCTTGACCGGCCCGGCCCGGCACAATGTCCTTCGACCAGGCCCGCGCAGATCCGCTGCCGCCGCACCGAACTCGGAGGACCCGCCCGTGCTCACCCCCACCGACGAGACCCTGCTGCGCCGCGCGATCGACATCGCCGCGAACGCCGTCACGATCGGCGACGCGCCGTACGGCTCCCTGCTTGCCGACGCTGCCGGCACCATCCTCATCGAAGAGCACAACACCGTGAGCCGCGACAACGACATCGCCGCCCACCCGGAACTGAAGCTCGCACGCTGGGCCGCCCGCGAGCTCAGCCCGGAAGCCGCCGCCGGGACGACCATGTACACCAGCTGCCAGCCGTGCGGGATGTGCACCGGCGGGATCGTGCGCTCGGGCCTCGGGCGCGTGGTGTACGCGCTGGCCACCGCGCAGCTGGTCGAGCTGAACCCGGGGTCGGGCTGGCCGCAGGTGCCGCAGGAGGGGCCGGCGCTGTTCGAGGCGGCGCGGGTTCCGATCGAGGCCTTCTACCGGAAGTAGTCTTTCTTGCCTGTTGGCAACAGCTTTGGTGGCCACAGCTTTGGCGGCAACGGTTTCTACGGTGTGTAAGGCAGCTGCGGCACGTCGAAGCAGTTGCTGTCCATATCAGGCACCTGCGTCACCCACCCGCCCTTGCCGCCCTGCGCCGAGTCCTGCCAGCGTGCCGCGTTCAGGCAGGCGCGGGTCGTGCCGGTCGGCGGCGGGGTCGGCACGAACGAGGCCGGCAGGATCAGGTTGTGGGCGTCGTACGGCTGCGGGCGGTTCATGAACGTCTCGACGCAGGCGCGCGTCACGTTCGCGCCGCACGAGCCGATCGCGTCGGTGAGCCATTGCGCGGCCGCCCACCCCTCCAGGTCCCACGCCGACAGCTGCGACGCCTGGTCCGGGAAGTAGCGGGCCATCGCCGCGCGGAACTGCGCGACCGCCGGGTACTGGGTGTCCTCGTAGTTGCGGCTGGAGGACGTGGCCCACAGGACGTTGCGGCAGGCGGGGGAGGAGCGGTAGTCGCTGCGGACCGACTCGCCCCAGTTCTCGACGTTCGTGACCTTCGCCAGGACGTTCACGCCCGCGGCGTCCATCGCGTTGCAGAGCGCGGCGTTGCCTCGGGTGTCCATGGCGTCGAACAGGAGTTGGGTGCCGTCGGCCTTCATCGCCGCCGCGACCGCCTGGAAGTCGGGGAGCGCGAGGTCGACGGTCTGGGAGACGACGTGGTAGCCCTCGGCGTGCAGGCCGGTGGCCAGCTGGGAGGCGTAGCGCGTGGAGTCGGCCTGGTTGTAGGCGACGACCGCGGCGCGGACGGAGCCGAGGCGCTGCTTGAAGAAGCGGAAGATCTCCGTGCTCTGATACAGCGTGCCGTTCCAGCCGACGGTGCGGCCGTCGCGCGGCGAGCTGCTGCCGCCGATGGCGTAGAGGTGCGGGTACCGGTCGTAGACGGTGGTGATCGGCTGGCCGCCGACGTCGGGGACGTCCTTCTTGCTGACGTAGTCCGCGCCCGCGTAGTCCAGCGCCGCCGTCGCGTTCAGGGCGAAGACCTGGTCGTGGTCGATGAGCTGGTGGACGCAGTCCTGGTTGCCGATGCCGCTGCCACCGTCGTCGCAGACCGTGGCGGCGACGGTGCGGCCGTGGATGCCGCCGCTGTCGTTGAGGGCGCGGAAGAAGGCTTGGGCTCCGTAGCTCGGGCCGCTGAAGGCGGCGGCGCCGACCGGGCTGGTGAGGGAGGCCAGGATGCCGATGCGGATTTGGGTCGGGGTGATGCCGGTGTCGCTAGCGGGGTTTTGGTTTGGGTTTTGGACGCTACCGCCACCACTGCCATTCCCACTACCACTGCCATTGCCCGGCGTCGGCCGCGGGCTGAACGCGCTGGACGGCAGACGAGTCCCGCAGCCGGTCACGGCCGTCACCATCACCATCATCGTCGCCGACGCCGCGACCAGCGCGACCAGGCCGGCGCTCCGACGCACGGCTAGCTGCATCCCGGCAGCGAGGTGTTGCCGGTGAGGGCGACGAGTCCGCACAGGGTCGAGTCCGCGACCTTCCACGTCCCGTCCTGCAGCACGGCCTTCCCGGTGGCGTTCGGCTCCACGACGGTGCCCTGTAGCGACAGCGCGTAGGTCACGGTCGCCGTGGTCGCCGAGGTGAACGCCACGTTCGTCACCGCCGCCGACACCTGGCTGACGCGCGGGTCGGCGGCGAAGCCCTGGAGCAGCGGGGCCAGGACGGTGCCGTTCTCCAGGTACTTCTCCTTGTTCGGGATCGTGGTCTTCGGGTCGAAGAACGTCTGCCAGTTCTGCTTGATCTGCGCTGTAGCCGCCGCGACGTCGGCCGGCCCGGCGCTGCTGGCTGTCCCTGTCGGCGACGTCGAGGGCGAACTCGACGGCGACGAGGTCGTGCTCGTAGTGCTTGAGCTGCCAGTCGCCGACGCCGACGGTTTACTACTCCCCCCGCCGCACGCCGACGCCGCCATCAACGCCGCGACCGCGACCCCGGCGGCAAGCGTGCGTCCGAACGGGGCCCTGGCGCGTCGCGTCATCAACATGGCTTTCTCTCCGCCTCTGCTGCGATCGAAGGACTTCCGCCATCCCCAGCATGTCCTCTTATGTATAAACCGCAACATAAGCGGTAGAAACCTGCCATGGCCCGGTTGCCACACTTCCCGGCGACCCCGCAGACGTCGACACTGACCCGCGCGGTCCGCGAATGGTCCGGCTGGCTAATCGTCGCGGCCGGCGCGGTCCTCTGCGTCCTGGGCTGGTACGGCGTCTCCGGCGAGAGCGTGATCGAGCAGCAGCTGCCCTACCTGGCCTCAGCCACCATCCCCGGCGCCGCCATGATCGTCGCCGGCGCGACCCTCATCGCCTCCCGCACAAACCACGCCGACCACCGCATCGAGACCCTGTACACACTCCTGGTCGCGGACACCGACGAGCCCGCCACCACCCCACGCGACCAACCCGCCGCGCCCGAAGCCCTCCTAGCCGTCCCCGGCGGCACCCTCTACC
>NZ_JAACYW010000154.1 GCF_015356825.1 Catenulispora rubra
GGGCCGGGGACGGTGCTCGGGACAGGGCCGGAGATGGAGAAGGTCGGGCCCGGTGTGGTCGCCGGAGCCCAGCCCGTTTCGGAGGCGCCCGCTTTGGAGGAGCTTGCTTCCGGGGCGCCCATTTCTGGGGCGCCTGCTTTGGAGGAGCCTGCTTCAGGCGCGCCGGCTTCCGAGGTCAGTGCTTGACCACGCGGTAGCCGAGGTGCGTCACGCCGTTTCCGGGTCGTACTGAGGTCTGCTCCAGTTCGTAGGGCGTGGCCTTGAGGTTGTCGAAGAACCGCGTGCCCTCGCCGAGCATCGCGGCGACCAGGTCGACGGTGAGCTCGTCGAGCAGCCCCTCGTTCAGGGCTTGCTGGGTCAGGTCGGCACTGCCGATGACCACGGTCTGGCCGCCGCCGAGTTCCAGGCCCTTGGCGATCGCCGTTGAGATGCCGCCCTCGGTGACGAAGTGCACCGAGGAGCCCTCGCGCGGTCAGCCCTCAGGGACGCGGTGGGTCAGCACCACGACCGGTACACCGAGCGGATGCAGGCCGTTCCAGCCCCCGGCCGCGTCGAAGGACCGGCGGCCGTAGAGGATGGCACCGAGCGAGGACTTGGCGTCCTCCAAGCCCTCGGCCTCCTGAGCGTCGGTCTTAAATTCCCAGTCCTGATCGCCGACGGTCTCGGTGACAACATCGCCGCGGCTGTACCAGCCGAAGAGGGTGTCCACACCGTCGGTGGGGTGGTTGACGAAGCCGTCGAGGGACATGGACATGTTGGCGGTGACGGTCATTTTCGCGCTCCTTGCTGGGTGTGTGGGGCTGCTTCCAGCAAGGCGTCGAACGGGGTGGGTCGGATTCGACATGGGCCGCTCGTTGGTTGGCGCTACTGCTTTGTGGGTGAGTGGGTGAGTGGGTGAGTGCTGGCGGCTGGCGGCCGGCGGTTTTCGCGTGCAAGATCGCGCGTCGGTCCGAGTCACTGCGCATGCGTTTGGTCTGGCGGGTGGCGGCCGCGTTTGGTGGGCACCTTGAGGCCTCTGGCGGGCCTCCTCGACGAGGGGGCGACCCGCGCGTCTGGCTGTTTGCCGGCGGTCCGCGACTGTTCGGCTTTCTATCCGCTGTTGCCTGCGTCGCGTTGTTAGGTGGCGGTGCTGCTTGTGGTCGCCGAGGTTCTGGGTCCCTCGCCGCGTCATCGCCGTAAACGGAACCAGCCCGGTTTGGCGGAATCAAGCCGGATCGCTGTTGCTGTGGTCCGGTTGCGCCCGGCTTGACACCGCCAAACCGGGCAGGTTGGCTGCGCCCGCTGACGCGGCGAGGGACCCAGAACCAAACCCCCGCATGGTCCGGTCGGACCCACGAACCACATGGTCGGCCACGCTCACCCGTCACCGGCCGAGGTTCCTGCCATGCCGCGCAGGTCAGGCCTGCCGCTTTTCCGCGGCAGGCCTGACCCATGGCTATCCGGCGCAGTCCCTACTTGATCGTCACCGAGTCCCACTGCCCCGGGTAGCTGAACGTGTTCCCCAGCGCCGTGGCCGCGGCTGGCGAGATTGCCGCCGTTCCGCCGACCAGTGTCGCGGTGGTGATCGGGTTGTTCTTCGCGCCGAGGTAGTAGGCCGTCGGTGCTGGCAGGGTCTTGGGGTCGGTCAGCAGGAGGGGGACGCCGCGGTGGGCTGCCATCGCGCCGCCGGAGAGGGCGTCTGGCCAGTTGGCGCCGGAGGCTACGACCACTGATGTGGGCAGGTAGGCGAAGCGGGCGGCGACTGCTGCTGCGGTGCCGTAGCGGTCCTCGCCGAACAGGGGGGTGAAGTTCACCCAGTTGGTCCAGGACGGGAAGGCGGTGTGTACCGCGGCTACGGCCTTGCCGCCGATGCCGTACATCTTTGTGCTGTTCGGGTTCAGGCCGGCCAGGTAGTCCTTGGTCGCCGGGGGGAGGGTCGCGCCGTTGCTGAGGACGACCACCGCGCCGTTGTGCGAGACGTCGCCGGGTTGCGGGGTCGGTGCGCCGGGGGTCGGGGTCTGGGCGGCGATGCCGAGGGCGCCGGCGGTGGCGCCGGCGGCCAGGGCGTCGGGGAAGTCGACGCCGGTGGCGATCAGGACGCTGGAGGGTGCTCCGGTCTGGGAGATGGTGCGGGCGATGTTCACGGCGGTTCCGAAGCGGTCGCCGCCGGCGACGCGGTGGGGCACGAAGCCGTTGGCGCTGATCGCGTGCTCCACCGCCGGGGACAGGGCCTGCGTGCCGCCGAGCAGGTACACCGTCGAGCCTGGGACCAGGATCCGGTGCAGCTCGTTCATGGTGGCCGGGTTCATCGCCTTGGAGCCGGTGAGCAGGAGGGGGCCGTCGGCCTGCGCGGCCAGTGCTGAGCCGCCGAGGGCGTCGGCGAAGGTGTCGTCGCGGCTGAGGACCGCGGACTTGGCCTGGTCGCGGCCTGCGTTGCCGCAGCCGTGGCAGTCGAAGGTGCGCACGCTGGCCAGGACCGCGGTCAGGTCGCGGTCGTAGCCGGCCAGCCGCTCGACGGTGGCGCGGCTGGCCTGGCCGACGTCGAACCAGTCGGTGTCGATGTTGATCGTGACGCCGCCGTAGGTCTCGTCGTGCCCGCCCAGCGTCTGGTGCACGCGCTGGTGGTTCGCCCACTGCGAGGCCTGCACGTTGGGATCGGCGGTGGTGTTCGTGTTGTTCCACGCGGCGATGTCGAGGACGTCGGGGGAGCTGGCGCCGTAGGCCGCCGACTGGTCCTTGATCCCGGTGCTGGAGCTGGAGTACCAGCCGGAGCGGAAGCCGTTGCGGTGCAGTTCCTGCGTCCAGCCCTGCGAGTAGGAGATGACCAGCTGCGTGTAGCCGGCGTCGTAGTTCTCCATGTCGTTGTAGATGACTGAGGCGGGCGGGAAGTTCAGGCCGCGGGCCAGGTTCGCCGCGTCGTCGGCCTCGGAGGAGCCGAGCTGGAACGCGGTGGTCGGGGTGAGGGTCGTGAAGTCGCTCTGAGTGGTGCCCTTCGCGTCCTTGTACTCGGCCTGGCTCCCGACGTAGAGCGGCAGGAAGCGCCAGCCGTTCGCGGCCTGGCGGCCGACCCAGTCCTTGGTCAGGTTCGCAGTGTTCTGCGGCTTGCAGCCCGGCGCGTAGCGCAGTCCCCCGAGATAGATCCCGATGGCGCGGTACGGCGACGACTGCAACCAGGTGTCCATCGAGGCGTTGTCCGGGGCCCAGCAGGGGTCGAAGCCGGCGCCGGAGTAGACCGTGCTCGGCACCGCCTCCGGCGTCGGTGGGCTCGCGGTCGCGCTGAGCAGCCAGGTGGCGAGCCCGGCCATGGCCAGAGCGGTCGCACAGACCGCTGCCGTGACCCGCTTGGGCCACCGATGGAACAACGCTGACACCTAACCCACACCCCGCCCTTTGTTTCCCTGAAGCAGACGGCGCGGGCTCGGACGAGCCCGCGCCGTCTGCTTCACTTGCTCCGGCCGCTCGGGCCTCAGACCGTCGGGTTCGACGGGTAGTCCACTCCGCCGCTCCCGGCGATCAGTCCGCCCACTACCTTGTCGACGCTTCCGGGGACCGCGACGTTTCCACCGAAGATCTCGGCCCGGTTGAACTGGCCGTTGTCCTGGCCCAGCCACTGCGCGGCCCCGCCCGGCACCCCGCTCTTCGGATTGACCAGGAGCAGCGGACCGTTCTCGGTGCCCATCTCGGCGCCGCCGGACAGGGCGTCGGCCCAGTTCGTCCCGGTGGCCAGACCGACCGCGTTGGCCGACCCGAAGAAGTACCGCGCGACGAAGTACGAGGTCTCGTACCGGTCCAGGCCGGACAGGCCCAGGAACGAGCCGGCCTGGTAGCCGGCCGGGATCCAGTGCGACCCCAGCGCGGTCGTGGCCTGCCCGCCGATGCTGTCCAGCTCGATGAAGTTCGCCGGCTTCGAGCGGTCCGAGTTCAGATTGGTGCGGGCCAGCAACGGGGCCAGGTAGTCGGTGGTCGCCTGCGGCATCACCTTGTCGTTCGTGAGCAGCACGACCGCGTTCTTGCCCTGGTGCGCGTTGATCGCGCCGGCCGCGGCGCCGGCGGACAGCGGGTCGGCGAAGCCCTCGCCGGTGGCCACCAGGACGTAGTCCGGGGTGACGCCCGGACCGGTGATGGTGTTCGCGATCGCCACCGCGGTCGAGAAGCGGTCCTGGCCGGCGACCCGCTGCACGTGGTAGTTCAGCGCGGTCAGCGCGTTCGCCACGGCCGGGGACAGCGCCTGGACGCCGCCGAGCACGTACACGGTCTTGGCGCCGTCGCCGGGGCCCAGCACGCGCTGGACCTCCGCCTTCACCGCCGAATCCAGGCCGGAGGTCCCGGTCAGCAGCAGCGGGCCGCCGACCTTCGCGGCCAGCGCCGAGCCGCCGAGCGCGTCGGCGAACTGGTCGGAGCGGCTGAGCACGACCGCCTTGGCCGCCACGCCCTGGGAGCTCTTGGCGCCCGCGGTGGCCCAGTGCGACTGGGAGACCTTGATGGCCGTGCCCAGGCGGTCGGCGCCGGCGATGCGCTCAACGTGGTCGCGGACCGTCGGCTGGAAGGCCGGCAGGCCGATGACCTTGGTGCCCGGGACGACCTCGGTGTAGGCGGCGCTCTTGGCGGCCGCGGCCGGGACCGACATGGTGTCGACGTCCTTGCCGGTGCTGTCCAGGGCTTGGAACACCAGACCGGAGCCGTCCGGGGTCCACACCGGGTTCTCGAAGCCGCCGCCGTTGGTCACCTGGTTCAGGGTGGCGGCCGGGTTGGCGAGGGCCACTGTGTAGATGTTGTTGCCTGCCGGGCTTGCCGTCGCGGCGACGAAGGCCACGTGCGTGCCGTCCGCCGAGATCGACGGGTCCCAGCCGGCGGCGATCAGGACCGGCGTCGAGGCCGCCTGCGACCGGTCCCACAGGTAGATCTGCGAGGGCTTATTGGGGGTGTTGACCTGGTAGACCAGCAGCGAGCCGACCGCGTCCGGGTGCAGCAGGTCGCTGCCGGTCAGGGTCTGCAGGTTCTGGACGGCCGGGACGCCGCCGTCGCCCGCGATGCCGTTGCCCTGGGCCCACTTCAGGATGGCGTTGCCGGCGCCCGGGGCCTTCTCCGACCACACGACCTTCGACCCGCCGTCGATCCACGTCGGGTGGCTGCGGATGGTCCCGTTGGGCGGGACGGGCGCGATCATCTGCGCCGCGCCGCCGGGCACGCCGGCCATGATCGCGCCGGTGGTGGTGTCCACCCACGCGGCCCGCGCGCCGGTCGGGGCCCACGCGAGGTCCCGCATCTGCGGGGCGAACCCCAGCCCGTACTTGGTCCCGGTGACGGCGGCGACGTGGGTCGGCGCCGAGGAGTTGCCGCCGGAGAACGTGAGGGTCGCGGTACCGCTCGGGCTCGGCGTGGTGGCGTTCGCCGCCGGGGCGATGAGTCCGGCCGCCGCGGCCACGGAGGTGGCTATCGTCGCGGTCAGCGCCAGCGGCCGGCGCAAAACAGAGTCAGACATGAATTGGCTCCTTGGCCTGTCGTCAGCGCGGCGCTGCGCCCGGCGTAGGGGCCGCATCGGCGAATGCGCGGGCATGCCGCGGTGACGAGGTTAGGCCACACGAGCGAATGCGGTCCCTGATCCGGGACCGGTACGTAGGCGAATTCATATTTACGCCCCGGACAGATTCTCCGATTTGCGGCCAACCGTGGGTTCGGGTTGTGATGGGACGCATGACGCATCCTGGGACAGCTGTGACCGAGCCGCTTGCGGGGCTCACTTCGGCCCAGGTCGAGCAGCACGTCGCGGCCGGCGAGGTGAACGACGTCCCGTCGAAGACCTCGCGCTCGATGTCCGAGATCGTGCGTTCGAACGTCTTCACGCCGTTCAACGCGATCATCGGCACGCTGTTCGTGATCGAGCTGTCCGTCGGGCCGATCCAGGACGCGTTGTTCGGGTTCGTCATCGTCGCCAACTCCGCGATCGGCATCCTGCAGGAGTGGCGCGCCAAGCAGACCCTGGACTCGCTGGCGGTGGTCGGCGAGGCGCGGCCCCGGGTTCTGCGCGACGGCGCGGAGCAGGAGATCGAGGCCTCGCGGATCGTGCTCGGCGACGTGATCGTGCTCGGCCCGGGCGATCGCGTGGTGGTGGACGGCACGGTGGCGCGCGCCGACGCCCTGGAGGTCGACGAGTCGCTGCTCACCGGCGAGTCCGACCCGGTGCTCAAGCGCAGTGGCGACCCGGTGATGTCCGGCTCCTTCGTGGCCGCCGGCTCCGGGGCGTTCGAGGCCACCAAGGTCGGACACCAGGCCTACGCCGCCAAGCTGGCCGAGGAGGCGCAGAAGTTCACCCTGGTCGACTCCGAGCTGCGCAGCGGCATCAACAACATCCTGAAGTACATGACCCTGCTGATGGTCCCGGCCGGGATCCTGCAGGTGGTGACCCAGCTGAACCGGTCCGGCGGGGTCCGCTCCGGGATCAGCCGCACCATCGCCGGGCTGGTGCCGATGGTCCCGGAGGGCCTGGTGCTGCTGACCTCGGTGGCGTTCGCGGTCGGGGTGATCCGGCTGGGCCAGAAGAACTGCCTGGTGCAGGAGCTGCCGGCGATCGAGGGGCTGGCGCGGGTGGACACCGTGTGCCTGGACAAGACCGGGACGCTGACCGAGGGCGGGATGGCCTTCGACGCGATCGAGGAGCTGCCTGCTAATGCTGGCGCGGCCGGCGTGTCCGGAGTATCAGGCGCCGACGTGCCGACCGTCCTGGCCGCCCTCGGCGCGGCCGAGGAACGTCCGAACGCGACGATGCAGGCGGTCATGGAGCAGTTCCCGGGACCGGCGGCCGGCTGGACCGCCACGCAGATCGCGCCGTTCTCCTCGGCCCGCAAGTGGTCCGGCGTCACCTTCGCCGACGGCAAGGGCACCTGGCTGCTCGGCGCGCCGGACGTCCTGGGCCGCGGCACCCCGGCCGCCGACCAGGCGGAGAAGCTCGGCGCCACCGGCCTTCGGGTCCTGATGCTGGCCCGCGCCGAGGGCCCGGTGGACGCCGTGGTCGAGGGCTCGATCACCCCGGTCGCGCTGATCACGCTGCGCCAGCGGGTCCGCTCCGACGCCCGCTCCACGCTGGAGTACTTCGAGAAGCAGAGCGTCGCGCTGAAGGTGATCTCCGGCGACAACGCGGTGTCGGTCGGCGCGGTCGCGGCCTCGCTGAAGCTGCCCGGCGCGACCGATCCAATGGACGCCCGCACGCTGCCCGAGGGCGACGCCGCCGCGTTCGCCGAGGACGTCGCCGAGCACACCGTCTTCGGCCGGGTCACCCCGCAGCAGAAGCGCGAGATGGTCAAGGCGCTCCAGTCGCGGGGGCACACCGTGGCCATGACCGGCGACGGGGTCAACGACGTGCTGGCCCTGAAGGACGCCGACATCGGCGTGGCGATGGGCTCCGGCGCCGGGGCCACCAAGGCGGTCGCGCAGATCGTGCTGCTGGACGACCGCTTCGCCACCCTGCCGGAGGTGGTCGCCGAGGGCCGCCGGGTGATCGGCAACATCGAGCGGGTCGCCAACCTGTTCCTGGTGAAGTCGGTCTACTCGTTCGTGCTGGTGATCCTGGTCGGCATCTTTCAGCTCGAATACCCCTTCCTGCCCCGGCACACCACGCTGATCGCCGCGCTGACCATCGGGATCCCGGCGTTCTTCCTGGCGCTGGCGCCGAACTACGAGCGCGCCAAGCCCGGCTTCGTGCCCCGGGTGCTGCGGTTCGCGATCCCGGCCGGCCTGGTCGCCGGGATCGAGGTGTTCGTCGCGTACTGGGTGGCGCGCAACGAGACGGACGCGCTCGGGGAGGCTCAGACCACTGCGATGATCTCGCTGTTCGCGTGCAGCCTGTACATCGTGCAGATGGTGGCGCGGCCGATCGTCTGGTGGAAGGTCGTGCTGATCGCGTCGATGGCCGGCTTGTTCGTGCTCTGTGTCGCGGTGCCGTACGGCCGCCACTTCTTCGATCTGCACTTCGGGCCGTGGTACCAGTGGACGACCGGTCTGGCCATCGCCGCGGTCGCGTGCGTCGCGCTGGAGGTGCTGTGGCGCTATCTGAGCGCGCACAGCAAGAGTGCGGCGACGGAGCCTGCCGAAGCCGGCTAGCCGCCGCCACCCGTCTGTCACACCTTGCCTCAGCTACAGCCTGCGGCCTTCAGCGCCGTCGGGTTGACCCCCGGGGTGATGCCGGCCAGCTGGCACAGCGTGGAGTCCGCGACCTGCCAGTGGCCCGACGCCGAGTCGTAGATCGCGTCGCCGGTGGCGTGCGGCAGCGCGGGCTGTCCGTTGAGCAGGATCGCGAAGTCGACCTTGGCGTGCGTGGCACTGTCGAACGTCACGGTGTTCACCTGGATCGAGGACTTCTCACCGCTGGCCGCCGCGGCCAGCGCCGTGAGCAGCGCCTGCACCTTAGCGGCGTTCTGCACCATCGACCCCTTGGTCGCGGCGTCGATGCTGTTGTCGAAGAACTTGTTGTACGAGTCCTTCACCTGCTGGGTGGCGCCCGCGACGTCGGCGGGCTGGCCGCCGGCCGCGGAGCTGGACGAGCTGGACGAGCTGCTGGAACTGGAACTGCTGGATCCGCCCGCGGCGGAACTGGAGCTGGAACTGCTCGAACCTCCGGTGGAGGTGCTGCTACCGCTCGCCGACGGCGAGGACTTGCTGGAGGAACAGCCGGCGGCGAGGAGTGCCGCGACGGCCAGGGTTGCGCCGGTACGAACGAGCGATGTGCGTCGAGATGTCACGGAGGATCACGCTCCTGAAGAGTATTCCCGGCCTCTTCCACCTGACATACCATCATCTCCAGTAAGGGTCCACAGACACACCCGCCTCATTGATTGTCGACGGAGGAAGGTGTCCCACCTATGACCCGCCTCGATGATCTTGACCGGCGGACGCGCATGGCGCTCGGCGGGGCCGTCGGCTTCGTCGGGATCCTGCTGTTGGTCCTCGGCTGGTACCTGATATCCGGCGAGGCGATCGCCGCGAAACAACTGCCGTATCTGGCCTCTGCTTCGATACCCGGCGCGGTGTTGGTGGTCTGCGGATTCGTCCTCGCGGTGTCCGGAACCACGGACCCTGACACAGCTCGTCGGATCGCCGAACTGCACGCGCTGCTGACCGAGGCCGTGGACGACGGCGCGGCCGGGGCCGCCGGAGCAGTCGGCGCCGCTCGGATTTCCGGGACTTCCGGGGCCGAGGAGTAGGCCCGCGATGTTCTACGCCGGTCTCGCGCTGAACGGACTGGCGATCGGGTGCGTGGCGGCGCTGGCCGCGGTGGGGCTGCTGGCCACGTATCGGGTGACCGGCGTGTTCAACATCGCCTTCGGATCCACCGCGGTGTTCTGCGCCTACGTCATGTGGCAGTGCGTGCGGGTGTGGCGGATGCCGGTGGCCGTGGCCGCCCTGCTGGTGCTGGGGATCGTCGCCCCGGGCGTCGGGCTGGTGTTGGAGCGGCTGGTGTACCGGCCGTTGCGGCGCAGCGGCGCGTCCGGTCTGCTGGTGGCGACGCTCGGGGTGCTGGTGCTCCAGCTCGGACTGGTTTTCCTCGTGTGGGGCGGGCGTTCGTACGTTGACGCGCCGTCGTTGCTGCCGGCCGGATCGGTGCGGCTGCCGGGCTCGCTGATGCTCCCCTACGCGACCATCGTCGAACTCTGCGTCGTCGCGCTGATCGCCGTGCTGCTGACATTTCTGCTGCGCGCCACCCGGGTCGGGCTGATGGTGCGGGCCGTGGTGGACGACCGCGACCTGGCCGCCGCTCTGGTGCCCGCCGACCGGCTCGCCGCCGGGGGCTGGGCCTTCGGCTCGTTCCTGGCCGGCGTCGCGGGGGTGCTGTGGGCGCCGATCTACCACCTGGACCCGTACAGCCTGACGCTGACCGTGCTGGAGACGATGGGCGTCGCGGTGTTGGCCCGGCTGACGTCGCTGCCGGTGGCGGTGCTGGCGGCGCTGGCGATCGGGATCGGGCAGACCGAGCTGACCGCGGTGCATCCGCCGGTGCGCTGGCAGGGGCTGGTGGACGCGTTCCACACGAACCTGTTCGTGCTGGTGCTCTTCGCGGCGCTGATGGTGGTGCCCCGGCTGGGGATCCGGGACTCGGGGCCGGTCGGCGGGGGACTGCACCGGGTCGGCGCGCGCCGGACTTCGAACCCTGATGCGATCAGCCGGCTGCCGCTGGGAGCGCTGTCGTTGGTGCTGGCGCTGCCGTTGTTCTTCGACCCGGCCGATCTGCGGGCGTCGCTGGCGGTGCCGGCGCTCGCGGTGGTGTTCGTCTCGCTGGTGGTCGCGACCGGGTACGCGGGCCAGATCTCGTTGGGACAGGCCGGGTACGCCGGACTCGGGGCGCTGTTCATGGCCAAGCTGGCCGGGGCCGGGGTGCCGTGGTTGCTGGCGCTGTTCCTCGGGCCGTTGCTGGTGGTGCCGTTGGGCTGGCTCACCGGATACCCCGCGATCCACCGACGAGGCCTCTACCTCGCGCTGACCACCTTCGCCACGGCGGCCGTGGTGGCGCGGTTCGTGTTCGCGCAGCCGGTGTTCGTCGGCGGGCTGGTGGTATCCCGTCCTCCGGGCTTCACCGACGACCACTGGTTCTACGTCCTCGAACTGGCCTGCCTGCTGCTCGCCCTGTTGCTGGTCCGCTCGCTGCACACCGGCCCGATGGGGCGCGCGCTGGTGGCGTTGCGGGACTCGGAGGCGGCGGCCGTCTCCGCGGGCATCGACGTGCGGCGCATGAAGGTGTTCGTGTTCGCCTGCGCAGCCGGACTGGCCGGGCTCGGCGGCGCGCTGACGACCTCCGCCGCGCAGGCGTTCAACCCCACGGACTTCGACCCGGTGCAGGGCCTGGTGTGGTTCGCCGCGGTCGCGGTGTGGGGCGTGGACTCGGCGCTGGGCGCGGTGGTCGGGGCCGCGGCGCTGGTGGCGGTGGACGTCGGGACCGTGGTGGGGGTGTCGGGGCTGCTGATCGGCATCGGGGCGGTGCTGCTCGGGCGCTCCCCGGGCGGGATCGGCGCGGCGGTGCGGCGTGCGGGGGACTGGCTGGCGCGGCCGCGGGAGCGTGTGGTGAGCCGGCGGCTCAGCCCGGCGGGGCGCGCGGTGGCGGCACGGGTGCGGGAGCGGCGGGCGTCATGAGCGGTTTCATGGGCGCCGGGCTGGAGATCAGGGGACTGAGGCGGCGGTTCGGCGGCGTGACGGCGGTCGACGACGCGGACCTGGACGTGCCCGCCGGCGCGGTGACGGCGCTGATCGGGCCGAACGGGGCCGGGAAGACGACGCTGTTGCACTGCGTCACCGGCTTGGACACGGCG
This sequence comes from Catenulispora rubra, assembly GCF_015356825.1. Taxonomy (GTDB): domain Bacteria; phylum Actinomycetota; class Actinomycetes; order Streptomycetales; family Catenulisporaceae; genus Catenulispora; species Catenulispora rubra. Next base: position 11,274 of record NZ_JAACYW010000154.1, read on the forward strand.
GATTCTGGAACGGTGACGCTGGTCGGCGATCGCGGTTCGCAGGCTGCTGCTTTCCATGGCTTGTCAGATCCCGGCAGCGATCCGGGCTCGGCGGGCGACCCGGCATCGTCGACCGCGCCCGATCCCCTCCCTCGTTTGATTCTCAGTGGTCTGCCACCCCGTTCCCGAGCCCGCGCCGGCGTCGCCTGGACCTTCCAGCGCATCGAGCTGTTCGCCGGCCTCACCGTCGCCGAGAACATCCGGGTCGGCGCCGAGAACCGCCGCGGCCGTCCCCTGCTGGCGGGGCTACTCGGCCTGCCCGACCCCCGCCGCAAGGCCCTGGAGGCCACCACCGCCGCCGTCCTCGACCGCCTCGGCCTCACCGCGCTCGCCGACGTCCCCGCCGGCTCGCTCCCCACCGGCACCATGCGCCTGGTCGAGGTCGGCCGCGCGCTCGCCGCCGAACCCGCCGCGCTGCTGCTCGACGAGCCCGCGTCGGGCCTCGACGACCACCAGATCGTCCGCCTCGCCGAGGTGCTGCGCGCGCTCGCCGCCGACGGCCTCGCGATCCTGCTCGTGGAGCACGACATGCGCTTCGTCACGGCCGTCGCCGACCGCGCGTACCTCATGGTCGCCGGGCGCGTGCTGCTCTCCGGCAGTCCCGCCGAGGTCTTCGCCTCCGATGTGGCGCGCGAGATCTACGTCGGTGAGTCCTGACATGCTCACGCTCGACGCACTTCGCGTCCGCTACGGCCCGTTGGAGGCGTTGCACGGCGTCAGCCTCACGGTCGTGCAGGGTGAGGTGACTGCGGTCCTGGGGCGCAACGGCTCTGGCAAGTCCACGCTTCTGCGCGCGGTCGCCGGCTACCTGCGTGCTTCCTCCGGCCAGATCCGCTGGCAGGGCTCTGACATCACCCGCGCGACCATCGGCCGCCGCGCCGCCGCCGGCGTGATGCTGATCCCCGACGAGGGCGGCGTGTTCCGCACCTTGACCGTGCGCGAGAACCTGGACCTGTTCGCCGCGGGCCGGGACCTCACCCCGGCCCTCGAAGCGTTTCCCGACCTCAGCACCCTGTCACGTCGCCGCGTCGCGCTCCTATCCGGCGGCGAACAGCAGATGCTCGCCCTCTCCCGCGCGCTCCTGACGCCCTGGCAGCTGCTCCTGGTCGACGAGCTCTCGCACGGCCTGGCCCCGGTCCTGGCGACCCGCCTCTACGACGTTCTGGCAGCCCTGGCCGCGGCCCACCCCGAGCGCGCCGTCGTCCTCGCCGAACCCCACCCCCGCGAAGCCCTCGCCCTCGCCGACCGCGTCCACGTCCTGCGCCGCGGCGAACTGGCCGCGACGGGTTCCCCCACCGACTTCGACCCGGCTACCTTGTGACCATGGACGCGCCCACGGAGCTGTTCGACCCCGCCCGCGACCCCCGAGCCGACCTCGCCGAAGCCCGCAGAGCCGCCGCCGCCGACGGCAAGGACATCCTGCTGGCCCTCGGCGCCCGCTGGTGCCCGGACTGCACCACCTTCGAAGACTGGACCCGCGACCCCGAGGTGGCGGAACTCCTGGCGCACAAGTACCACCTGGTCACCGTCAGCGTCGGCACCGCCCGAGGCCAACGCGACCAGAACAGCGACATCGACGCCGACTTCAACCACCCCATCGCCGGCGGCATACCGTCCCTGTCGGTCCTCAACCCCGAGGGCAAGATCCGCTTCGACTCCGCCGATGGCGAGTTCGCCCGCGCCCGGAAGATGAAGCCGGCGGACCTGCTGGACTTCCTGAAATACGGACGCTGACAATCAGATTAGGCCGAACAGGTGATTGAACGACGATCGCCTGCGAAGCTGCCCGGTCACCTCGATCCTTGAGGTATCGAAGCGCCACCGGGAAGCAGGCCTCATGATCGCGACACATACCGCCCAACTCGCCGTCGAGCTGCCGGACTCGCCGTACCGGATGTGGATCGACGGTACTCTCGACGACCATCTCCCCTTGCCGGAGATCTATCGCGCCGAGATCATCGGCGGCCGCATCGTGCTCTCGCGCGCCGAGCCGTTCCGGCACGCCTGGATCGTGACAAGAATCATCGGCGCTGTCTCTTCCTCGTCCCACCTTGAGGTGGTGGCGCACACCGGTCTCGATCTCGCGGATATTCAGGATGCTTACATCCCCGATCTGGTTCTGCTCGATCGCGAACACGCAGACCGGCTGGCGCGGCAGGGTGTTCCATACCTTCGCCCGGCTGATGTCCCGGTGGTCGTCGAGATCACTTCGAAGACCAGCGCCCGACACGACCGTGTGCGGCCCGTGTCCGTCGATGGCGCATGCTCCGGCGGCAAAGCGATGGGTTACGCCCGCTGCGCCGTCCCGTTCTACCTGGTCGTCGACTGTGACCCGGAGGTGGCGAGCATCATGCTCTACTCGCAGCCCGATTCCGCGGCGGGTACCTACCTGGGCGTCGTCACCCGCCCACTCGGCGAGCCCATCCAGCTTCCCGACCTCATCGGCCTCACCATCCCGACCGACCAGTGGCGCACCTGGACCTAGCGTCCCTCACGCCCCATACAACCGCTGCATCGCATAAGCCGTCATCTGCTCGATCGCCTTCGCGTCGAACACGATCCGGTGCTCCCCCTCGATGTCCAGCACGATCCCGTACCCCGTGGGCAGCAGGTCCAGCACCTCGCCGCCGGTCACGGTGAAGTACCGCGACTCCTCGCCCGAGTAGGCCCGCAGCTCCGTGAGCGAGCTGAACATCGGGATCACCGGTTCCGGGGTGTCGTGCAGCGCCAGGAAGCCCGGCTGCTCGCCGCGCGGGCAGTAGATCTTCGCGCTGTTGAACACCGTGTAGAAGTCCTCCGGGCCCATCACGCCGCCGGCGAACGCTCGGATGGCGTCGCTCAGGGCGGCGTTGGCCACCTGGGACGGCGGGGGCTCCTGGGGATAGCCGTACACGTCATGAGAGCCTACCCGGCGCTTCGGGGGCAGTGCACCGCGCCCGCGTGATCCACCTCACCGGTCCGGGTGGCGAATCGGGCGGGGTGCGGGCTTGCCACTAGTTACCAGTGGGTAGCATCCTGGGGAGAGCATATTACTCACCAGTACGACCGGAACGTAAACCCTGAGCCGGTCCGGGACAGCGGGAGCCTACGGCGATGAGCCACTACAAGTCGAACCTGCGCGACATCGAGTTCAACCTCTTCGAGGTGTTCGGGCGCGGCGAGGTGTACGGGACCGGCGAGTACGCCGACATGGACGTCGACACCGCCAAGTCGATCCTGGCCGAGGTCGAGCGGCTGGCCGTGGACGAGTTGGCGCCGAGCCTGCTCGACTCCGACCGCAACCCGCCGATCTTCTACCCGGACACCAACTCGGCCACCCTGCCGGAGAGCTTCAAGCGCTCCTACAAGCAGTTCATGGACGCCGAGTGGTGGCGCCTGGGCCTGCCGGTCGAGCTCGGCGGCACCCCGACCCCGCGGACCCTGCGCTGGTCGGTGGCCGAACTGGTGCTGGGCGCGAACCCGGCGATCTGGATGTACTCCTCCGGCGCCGACTTCGCCACCGTGGTCTGGAACCTGGGCACCGAGGAGCAGCGCAAGGTCGCGCGCTGCATGGTCGAGGGCCAGTGGGGCTCCACCATGGTGCTCACCGAGCCGGACGCCGGCTCCGACGTGGGCGCCGGCCGCACCAAGGCGGTCCAGCAGGCCGACGGCACCTGGCACATCGACGGCGTGAAGCGGTTCATCACCTCCGGCGAGCACGACCTCAGCGACAACATCATCCACCTGGTGCTGGCCCGCCCCGAGGGCGCCGGCCCCGGCACCAAGGGCCTGTCGCTGTTCATCGTCCCGAAGTTCGACTTCGACTGGGAGACCGGGGAGCTCGGCGAGCGCAACGGCGCCTTCGTCACCAACGTCGAGCACAAGATGGGCCTGAAGGCCTCCACCACCTGCGAGGTCACCTTCGGCCAGGCCGGCGTCCCGGCCAGGGGCTGGCTGCTCGGCGAGGTGCACGACGGCATCGCGCAGATGTTCAACATCATCGAGTTCGCGCGCATGATGGTCGGCACCAAGGCCATCTCCACGCTGTCCACCGGCTACCTGAACGCGCTGGAGTACGCCAAGGAGCGCGTGCAGGGCGCGGACCTGACCACCCCGGGCAAGGACGCCCCGCGCGTGACCATCACGCACCACGCCGACGTGCGCCGCTCGCTGATGACGCAGAAGTCCTACGTCGAGGGCATGCGCTCCCTGGTGCTCTACACCGCGACCTTCCAGGACGCGATCGAGCAGGCCCGCGCCGCCGGCACCGAGGACGAGGCCGCGGTGCGCATGAACGACCTGCTGCTGCCGATCGTCAAGGGCTACGGCTCGGAGAAGTCCTACGAGCAGCTGGCGCAGGCGCTGCAGATCTTCGGCGGCTCCGGCTTCCTGCAGGAGTACCCGCTGGAGCAGTACATCCGCGACGCCAAGATCGACTCGCTCTACGAGGGCACCACCGCGATCCAGTCGCTGGACCTGTTCTTCCGCAAGGTCGTCAGGGACGGCGGCGTCGCGCTCACCGGCCTGAACGAGCAGATCTCCGCGTTCCTGGCCGGCGACCCGGGCGGCGAGGAGCTGGCCCGCGAGCGCCGGCTGCTGGCCGTCGCGCAGGGCGAGGTCGGCGCGATGCTCAAGGCGATGCTGGACAAGGCCGGCGAGTCGCTGTCGGACCCGCGGCAGCTGCACATCGTCGCGCAGAACACCGTGCGCTTCCTGTTCGCGCTCGGCGACGTGGTCGTCTCCTGGCTGCTGCTGCGCGGCGCCACCGTCGCCCAGGCAGCGCTGGCCGACGGCGCGGCCGGCCGGGACGTGCCGTTCTACACCGGCAAGATCGCGGCGGCGAAGTTCTTCGCCCGCAACACCCTGCCGCTGCTGGCCGGGCAGCGCGCGATCGTCGAGGCGACCGACAACTCGCTGATGGACGTGCCGGAGGAGGCCTTCTAAGCCTCTTCGTATTTCACGGAGTCGCCCCTACTCTGCGCCACTATGGCGAGGGTAGGGGCGATTCTGCGTATCGCGGTGAGAACGGTCGGCGAGGTGCTGGTCACCTTCTCGGCGCTGCTGGCGCTGTTCATTGTGTATCAGCTCTATTACACGAACGTGGTGGGCCGGCGGGATATGGCGAACGAAGTGAACGCCATGCATCGGCAGTGGACGGCCACGGCCACGGCCACGGCGCCGGTCCGCCCGGCCGCCCCGGTGCCCCACGGCGAGTCCGCCCCAGTGGTGGCCCCGCCTCCGGCCCCGGTGCTGCGCGACGGCGACAATGTCGCGATCCTGCACATCCCGCGCCTGGGCTCCGGTGTGGACGACACCGGCATCCCGGTCCTTGAAGGCGTCGGGCTGGACATCCTGAACAAGGCCACCGGCCACTATCCGGGCACCGCGCCGCCCGGCGAGGTCGGCAACTTCGCGGTGGCCGGCCACCGCAAGACGCACGGCGAGCCGTTCCGCCACCTCGACGAGATGCGCGCCGGCGACCTGGTCTACGTGGAGACCGCGCAGGCCTGGTACACCTACCGGATCGACGCCGACCCGGTGATCGTCCAGCCCACCGATCTCGCGGTGGTGGACCCGGTACCGGGCGAGCCCGGGGTCCGGCCGACGCAGGATCTCATCACCCTGACGACCTGCAATCCCTGGTGGTCCTCCACACAGCGGATGATCGTGACCGGCCATCTGATCGCCACCCGGCCTCGCGCCCAAGGTTCCTGACGATCCGTCAGATGACTATTGACACTCCATCAGATTCCTCCATCAATGGCTAGGCAGTTCGATCTGTCGTTCGATGTCAGGAGGCATCCATGGGTCGTCACCACGAGCACAGAAAACGCGTCACCGGCCGGGTCGCAGCCGTGGGAGGCGCCGTCACGGTCGTCGCTGCGGCGCTGACGGTGTTCGCGCCGAGCGCCAGCGCGGACACCGTGAGCGTCGGTTACGGGAGCTGTACCAGCAGCAACTCGGCGCTGTCCGCGCCGCCGCCGAACTACACCTCGCAGGTGACGCTGAAGACTCAGAGTTCTTCGTTCCAGGTGGGCAAGCCGATCACCCTCACCTGGCACTATTCGATCTCCACCGCCCCCGGGCCGGCCGGCATCCCGATAGCGAACGTGGCCACCGCGAAGGCGAAGATCGTCGTCGGCGGCGCGGCGAGCTCGACGATCACCGCGGGGCCGTCGGCCACCTTCCCGTCGGCCGTCGTCCTGCCCGGGAAGACGTTTCAGATCCCTGACATGACCGCGACGTTCACGGCCAAAGCGCCCGGGACCTACACGTTCACGCCCGGCGACAACGAGCAGGACATCGCGGTGCCGGCCTTGGTCGTCGGGTGTACGGCCGCTGCGGCCGGGTCCGCGCTGTCGATCACGGTGACTCCGGCGACCGGCGGTGACACCGCGAGCTCGTCATCGAGCCCTTCGACGACTTCGGCTGCCAGTAGCAGCAGCGCGGCGTCGGACAGCTCGTCGACGTCGTCCACCGGCGTCCTGCCGCACACCGGCTTCGACGGCCGCTGGCTGGCCGGCGCGGTGGTGCTGGCGGCCGCGCTCGGCGGCACGAGCCTGTACGCCACGCGCCGGCGGCGCGGGAGTCACGGCTGAACTGTCGGCCCTGGCACCGAAAAGCCTGGCACCGAAAAGCCCTGATTCACGCGCAATCCGCGGCCTCCCTCGGCCCGACGTTCGAACGTGCGTATTGACTTCGCATCCGAGCTGACCGTGAATATCTGACGCTCCATCAGAACCGGTGTACGACAACCCACCCCTGCGGGCCGCCGGCCCGTGGGTTTGTCACCCCCTCACAGAAGAGAGGGCACCACCAGTGAGACAAGGGTTCGGATCAAGACACAGGACAAGACCCGGCCGGGCGATAGCCCTGGCCGGCACCCTCGCCGTGGCCCTGGCCACCGCGACGGCCCTGGCGCCGATCGCCGCGGCCGGAACCACGACCGTGAACTTCGGCAGCTGCACCAGCAGCAACCCGGCGCTCGCGGCACCGCCGCCGAACTACAGCAGCCAGGTGACGCTGACGCCCTCGGCGAGTTCCGTCGCCGTCGGGTCGCCGGTCACCATCACCTGGCACTACTCGCTGTCGACGGCTCCCTCGCCCGGTATCCCGATCGCCGACGCGGCCACCGCGAAGGCGCAGATCCTGGTCGGCGGAGCGGCCAGCAGCACCCTGACGGCCGGGCCCTCGGCGGCGTTCCCGCCGGCGCCGGTCGCCACCGGCGGGACGTTCCAGATCCCGGACTTCACCGCCACCTTCACCCCGACGACGGCCGGCACGTACACATTCACGCCCGGGAACAACGAGCAAGACATAGCGCAGTTCGGCCTCGTCATCCAGTGCACGGCCAGCGGCGCGAGTGCGGCGGCCACGGTCACCGCGACCAACGCCTCGGCCTCCGTGGGCAGCGCTTACGTGCGGCCCGGCGGGACGGTGAGCTTCACCGGGGCCGGCTGGATCGCCGGGGAGACGGTCACTCCGTCGTTCACCGACAGCGCGGGCGCCGCGACCCCGGGAACGGCGATAACCGTCCCGGCAGGCGGTGCGATCTCCGGTTCCCTCGGGGTTCCCGCGGCGGCCGCCACCGGGGCCGGCTCGCTGGTCCTGACCGGCAGCACCAGCGGTGCGGTCCCGACCGCGGTGACCGTGCTGGGCGCGCCGACGCTGAGCGCGTCGCCGTCGTCCGGCGGTCCGGGCACCGTCGTCGGCCTGTCCGGCGGCAACTGGGATCCCGGCGCGACCGTGGCGGTCAGCGGGGTGGACGCGTCCAACAACCCCGTCGGCAGCCCCGCGACGCTGACCGCGGACTCCTCCGGGCACCTGTCCGGCAACTACACCGTCCCCAGCACCGCGATCGCCGCCATCGGCGCCGCGGAACTGGTCGGCGGCGCGCCGAGCACGACCCTGCGCGCGGCCGCGGCGTTCACCTTCGCCGGCAACTCCTGCTCCGCTGACGCGGCCGGCGCGGCCGTCTCCGCCACCGGAACGTGTTCGGTACCGCAGAGCGCGAACGTGGCCGTCACCGGCGGGCCGTTGCAGATGACGGAGAACACCGGCGCGGTGGCCTTCCCGGGCGTGACCCTGGACGGCACCGTGCACACCCAGGCCGGATCGCTCCAGCAGGTCGACGTCCAGGACTTCCGCGGCACCACCAACGGATGGGTCCTGAACGCCACGATGTCGAACCTGGCGCTCACCGGCGGGCCGTACGCCAACAGCGGCGCCGCGCCGATCCCGGCGGGCAACGTGTCGGTCGGCGGCCTGAAGTGCGCCGGCAACCCGGCCGGGACAACGCCGTACCCGTCGACCCCGACGGCCGGCTCCGGCGGCGCGCTGAGCACCACCACGGCGGTCACGCTGTGCGCGCAGGCGGCGGGCGGGACCAACCCGCCGACCGTCACCGGCGGCGACTTCCTGGTCAACGGTGGGCTGAGTCTGACGGTCCCTGCGTACCTCCTGCAGGGCACCTACACAGGCACGGTCACCATCACCTTGCAGTGATGCGAGCGGCTTCCGGTGGGGCGAGGTCCATTCGCCCCACCGGAAGCCACAGCCATGAGTACCACACCGGCCGACTTGCCGAGGAGATCGCTGTGGAGAGCACTGTGGAGAGCTCTGTAGAGAGTTCTGGAGAGAATGCGGTGGTCGGTCGCAGTGCGCCTACCCGCGTGGCGGCAGTGCTCTTGGCCGTCGCGCTCCTTGTCGGCGTCTCCATCGCCTTCGGGAGCGGAAGCGCCAGGGCGGACAGCGGCTCCTGGTCGGTACAGCCCGCGCCGAAGCCGGGATCGCCGGCCGGCGCGCGCCAGTACTTCATCCTGGAGGGCCGGCCGGGCAGCACTCTGCAGGACGGTCTCGCGGTGTCCAACTACACCGACCACCCGATCACCTACTACGTGTACGGCGCAGACGGCTACAACACCCCGAAGGACGGCCAGTTCGCGCTGCGGGACCACGGGTACCCGATGACCGGCGTCGGTTCGTGGGTGCGCACCGCGTTCCCCACGATCACCGTTCCGGCGCGTACCTCCACTGTCGTGCCGATCTCTATAGCGATTCCTCAGAGCGCCTCCCCCGGAGATCACGTAGGTGGTGTTTCCGGCATGGACACCGCTGTGGAGAGCGTGCAGCAGCAGGGCAACGTCCGGGTCGGCATCAAGCGGGTCGTCGCCGCGCGGCTCTATGTACATGTCGACGGTCCCGCACTCGGCGGTCTGACGGTCACCAACCTGAAAGTCTCCGGATCCGCACCTTTCCCGGCCTATGTGAGTGACAGTGACGGGACGGTTACTGCAACGGTCACTAATAGCGGCAACTTGCTGGAGTCCCCGAAAGCGCATCTCCATGGGACGGGAATCTTCGGGACGCTGATAGACCGGACGGTTCAGCTTCCGCAGATCCTGCCGGGACAGACCGTCGATTTCTCACAGGTGTGGAAGAACATCCCGCCCTTTGAGATCGGAACTCTGCATCTCGATGTCACCGACCAGTCCGCTTCTCCGCCGGTGACATCGACGGCTGCGGTCTCAGTGACCCTGATTCCCTGGTTCACGCTGCTGGTCGTCGTGCTCGTGGCGCTGGTGCTGTTGGTGGCGCTGTGGTTCTGGCGGCGGCGTCGGAGCCCCCTGCCGCTCCGGCCCCGGCCCCGGCCCCGGCGCGAGCCCGAGCCGTCGAAGGCTGCGGCGCCCTGATGCGCAGGCTGGTCGCGTCCGCCGCGGCGATCTTGCTGGCGGTCGGCTTCACGACGTCTGCCGCGTCTGTCTCGTCCGCTGCCTCGTCCCCCGCGCACGCCACCGCCGCCGACGGCCCCGCCCTGGTGCTGTCCAAGACCACGGCGAAGCTGGGGGAGTACATCAGCGTGACCGGCAGCGGGTTCCCGACAGGGGCTCGGCTCCAGGTGGAGATATGTGGCATCGGGGGAACGTCGAACTCCTGCGCCATCGCGGCCGCGGTGATCGCGACGACAGACGCCGCCGGCGGGTTCCACCAGACGCTGCCGGTGGTGGAGCCGCCGACCCCGTGCCCCTGCACGGTGCACGCGGCGCCCTTCGACGGCGCCGCCGCCGACCCGGTGGACGCCCCGATCAGCATCCCCGGCCTGCGCCATCTGCCGCAGGCGGCGCCGCCCCAGGTCGGTACGGCGCAGCTGATGGACGCCACGGCCGTCGGCGACTCGCCGTTCCTGGCCCAGCTCGGGGCGGACGGCTCGGCGCAGGTCACGGTGACCCTCGCCAACCTCGGCGGCGGACCGGCCCCGGACCCCGGTGTGGTGCTGACCCTGTCGCGCGGCGCCAAGCAGGTCGGCCGCTATCCCGTCGCCTGGACCGGCGGCGACCTGGCCGTCGGCGGTCGCCGGACGCTGACCTGCGAGCTGGCCCTGCCCGGCGGCTGGTTCCGCGACTACGAGATCGGAGTCGCGATCGGCGCGCCCGGGCAACCGGTCACCGTCCGTACCCTGTCAGCCGCCGTACGGCCCTGGGGCGAGCTCGTGGCGCCTTCCGCGCTCGTTCTGGGGGTGCTGTGCCTTCTGGCGGTCCGCAGGCGCGGTGCGGCCGTCCCAGAGCCCTTCCCGGGGCCGTCGCCGGTGGAACCGACGGCTCCGATGACTCTGACGACGGTGCTCCCGACGCCAGAGCTCGAAAACGCGACGGCTGAGACGCCTGAGATTCCTGAGAACGAATCCCCGTAGCTCCCGTAGCTCCCGTAGCTCCCGAAGCTCCCGGAGGTCGCGATGCCGGCCATCGCGGGGGCGTGCCTCAGCGCAGCCGCTCGGCCAACTCCCGCGCCACGGACGCCGCGCGGACCCCGTAGTCGGACCCGTACAGCGCCGCGTGGACCAGCAGCGGGTGCAGCTGGTGCAGCGGCACCCGCTCCTGCCAGCCGTCGGCCAGCGGGTGCACCTCGTCGTAGGACGCGATGATCCGGTCCAGATACGGGGGCGGGAACAGCGCCAGCATCGCCAGGTCGGTCTCGCGGTGGCCGCCGTGCGCCGCCGGGTCGATGAACCAGCCCTCGCCCCGGCCGTCCCACAGGATGTTGCCGCTCCAGGCGTCGCCGTGGATCCGCGAGGGCCGCTCCTCCTCACCGGCTAGGAAGTCGATGCGGGTGCAGACCTCCTCGATCACCTGTGCGCCCTCGGCGTCCAGGTGGCCGCGGTCGCGAGCCAGGCGGACGTAGGGGAGTACCCGGCGCTCGGCGTAGAAGGTGGCCCAGTCCTCGTCGCCGCCGTTGTCCAGCGGCAGGACCGCGATGTAGCCGGGCCACTCGGCGCCGAAGCCGTGCGCGCCGCGGGCGTGCAGGGAGGCCAGCCGGCGGCCGAACTCCTCGGCGCCGTCGGGGGTCGGCCGGCCCGGGGCGATCCACGAGGTGACCAGGATGTCCTCGGCCACGCCCAGCACCTCGGGGACCCGCACGCCGCCGGAGGCGCCGTCCTCGCCGACCGCCTCGCGCAGCCAGCGCAGACCCGCGGCCTCGGCGTCGAAGTAGCCGGGCCCGGCCACCTTCGCGGCGTGGTCCAGGGTCTTCACGAACGCCGCGCCGCCGCTGAAGAACTGTATGCGGTACGTCTTCCCGAAAGAACCGCCTCCGACGGCGGCCACGCCGAGCACGGCCCTGTTCAGCAGGGCGGCCACGCGGTCCGCGACAGTACTCGCCATATGGCGATCGTAGCCGCAGGTGAGCCCCTTGGACGTAGCCCGCCACCACCGTTTCCGCCCGGCTCGGGCGGTTTCTCAGCGCTTGACGTCGTCCGGGAGCATCGCGTGCAGGGCGATGGAGACCACGCTGATGACGAGTGCGCCGATCAGCGCCGATCCCAGGCCGTCCACGTGGAACCGCACGTCGTAGTGCTCGCAGATCTTCGAGGTGAGCAACAGCATGAGCGCGTTGATCACGAAGGTGATCAGTCCCAGGGTCAGGATGAACAACCCGAAAGTGGCGATCTGCACCAGTGGTTTCACCAGGGTGTTCACAGCGGCGAAGATGACCGCCACGATGAGTACCGTGAGCACCTTCTCCTTGGTGGCGTTCTGGGCGTTGGGGTCGACCACGATCTTCACGCCGGACACCACCAGCGTGGTGACCCACAGGGCGACACCGTTGATACCGATCTTCAGCAGCAGCTTCTTCACCGCGGCATGCTCGCACGCTCCCATATCGGGAGTCGAGGGCTTGACACGGAGCCGTTCTTCATCAAGAACAGAACATGAAAGCCACATCGTCCGGACCCGTTCGGACACCCTCCGCGTTCCTTGATGCGCTCACTGTGGCGTAAGAGGACTTCGAGGGGACTCGCGGGGCTTGCCGAGGTCACAGCTTTCTAAGAAATCGACCGCCGGTGCTCCACACATTCCCGTGTACCCGTACTCTGGCAAGCAGACGGTGACTGGATTCCGTCATCGTCCACTGATGTCGCCTGATCGGCGGATGCAGAAGGCTGGTTTCACGCCTGGCTATCAGGGTCGGTATCCCACGAACGGCCCTGAATTGGTTCATGAAGGGTTTTGCCGGATATGCTCACACCATGACTGCGGTGGAACAGCGGCTCGGCCACAAGGTCAAGAGCCTCGAACAGGAACTCAGCGGGGCCAAGGACGCCGTGCTTCGGCCGATGGGCGTGACGGTCCCCCAGTACACGGCCCTGCTCGTCATCAATGACGAGCCCGGCATCAGTGGAGCGGAGTTGGCCCGGCGATGCCTGGTCACCCCCCAGACCATGACCACGGTCCTGGGCAACCTGACCCTCAAGGGGTACATCGAGCGCCGCTCGGTGCCCGGCCAGGGTCGTGCCATGGAGACCACGATCACCACTGCCGGCAAGCGGATCCTGGCCAGGGCCGACAAGGAGGTGCTGGCTGTAGAGAAGACGCTGGCCGGCACCATGGCCGTCAAGGACCAGGCGACGTTCGCCAAGCTGCTGGACCAGGCGCGTGCCCCCTTCACCAAGGAGGAGGCCGCCCCGAAGCCGGTGAAGCGGGCGGTGCGGACCACGGCGAAGAAGACGGCGAAGAAGGCTCCCGCCAAGAAGACCGCTGCGGCCAAGGCCGCTCCGGCCAAGAAGGCAGTGGCCAAGAAGACCGTGAAGAAGGCGGCCGCGAAGAAGACCGCCAAGAAGACGGCCAAGAAGACCGCGCGCTGAGCCACCCGGCTCACCCGCGGCGACAATCGGCAAGATCCCTGCTAGTAGGGCCCGGCGCGCAGGCGCCGGGCCCGAAGGATTGCAGGGGTCTTTTTTCGTGCCCGAAGGCGTGGGACACCCGCCGCGCGGGCACGCACATCAGTGCACTGTTCGCACATCAGCACATTGAGCCACTCCGGCCCCGGGTATCTCAACATCCTCAAAAGCACTTCGCGCAACTTCCGCCCCACCCGCAACTTCCGCCCCACGGCCTTCCGATCTTGGTCCCGGCGGGGCGATCCCGCTACGAAGGTCGCTTGCCAACGCGACATATCGCGTGGTTACCTGGGAACTAGAAGCGTGGGCCACGACGTTGAGTGGTACAGGACCTTCGGTTCCGACAGAGAAACGACAAGACAAGGTGGGGTCGCAATGCCCTTCTGGCTCAAGTGGATCGCACTACCGATCGCGGGCATCGTGGTCAGTTTCTGGATCATCAGCGCGATCGTGGGCTTCATCCTGCACGGCATCGTGACCCTGGTCATCGCCGCCGCCGTGGTCGGCGCGCTGTACTGGGGATACCACAAGGTCATGATGGAGATTCCGGCCTACCGCCGGAAGAAGCTGCGGGACAAGCAGCGCAAGGGCCTGTACTAGGAGACCCGGCCGGCGCGCCCGGCGCGTCTGCCGCGACCCGTGTCGCCCGTGTCGCCCGTGATGGCCCGCGTGGCCCGTGATGGCCCGCGTGGCCCGTGTGACGGACGTGACGAACGTTCTCCACGGTATCGGTGGGGCCGACGGAACTGGTGAGACCCGCATACGCGGGTCTCACTGGCGTTCCTTCCCCCTGGCAGGGCTTTTATTCCCCTGATGTTCCCGGTTCTGGCGGTGGTGCGTCCGGCGTCCGGCCCTGGCGAACCAGAGCACTGCGACGGGCCCGGCGGATGTGAATCCGCCGGGCCCGCCCCCGTTGCGCGCCGCGCTACTCCGCGCGGGTCTGTGTGGCCCCGACGGCCTCGGCGGTCTCGCCGGTTTCGTCAGTCTCGGCGGTCTCGGTGATTTCGGTGATCTCGGTGATCTCGACCGTCTCCTTCCGGACCGGCTTCTTCGCCACGGCGACCTTCCCGTTCTGGTCGCCCATCGTGGCCAGCATCTGGCGCGCCAGGCCGAGGCCGGTGCCGCCCATCGTCAGGGCCTTGCCGAAGACGTCGGTGACGCCGTCGGCGCCGTTGAGCAGCACCATGTGCTCGACGTTCTCGAAGGACTTGGCGCCCGCCTCGACCACCAGCGGCAGCTGCGCGACCAGCTGCTGGTTGATGACCGCGTCCTGGTGCTCGGCCAGCGCCTCGCCGCGGGCCTTGATCGCCTCGGCCTCGGCCAGGCCCAGGGCCTTGGCGGCGTCGGCCTCGGCCAGACCGCGGGCCCGGACCGCCTCGGCGTTCGCCGCGCCCTCGGCCTTGCGGGCGTCCGCGTTCGCCAGACCCTCGGCCCGGCGGGACTCGGCGTCGGCCAGACCGCGGGCCTGACGGGCTTCGGCCTCGGCCAGACCCTCGGCCTTGCGGGCTTCGGCATCGGCCAGACCGCGGGCCCGGCGCGCTGCGGCGTCGGCGAGCGCCTGCGCCTGTGCGGCGTCCGCGGACGCCTGGCCCAGCGCGCGCTTGGCCTGCGCCTCCGCCTCGGCCGCCGCCTTCACGCGGTGCGCCTCGGCCAGCGCTCGCAGCTCGGTCTCCTTGGCCTCCGCCTCGGCCTCGTGGATCTTCGCCTCGCGCTCGCCCTGGGCCAGCGTGACGGTCTCGTAGGCCTTGGCGTCCGCGGGCTTGCGGACCTCGACCTGCAGCTGCTGCTCCTTGCGCTGCGCCTCCAGCTCGGCGACGCGGGTCTCCTGCACCACGACGTCCTGCCGGGCCCGGGCGTCGGCCAGCGGCCCGGCCTGCCGCGCGCGGGCCTGCGCCTCCTCGACCTCGGCCTGGTAGCCGGCCTGCTGGATGCTGGCCTTGCGCATCGCCTCGGCCTTGCGGGCGTTGGCCTCCGCCTCGGCCTCGGTGGCGCTCTGGTCGGCGGCGGCCTGCGCGATGCGGGCGTCCCGGCTGACCGCCGCGGCGTGCGGCGCGGCCAGGGCCTTGATATACCCGGTCGGGTCGTCGATCTCCTGGATCTGCAGCGAGTCGATGATCAGGCCGAGCTTCTCCATCTCGGTGCCGCTGGTGGCGCGGGTCTGCTCGGTGAGCCGCTCGCGCTCCCGGATCATCTCCTCGACGGTCAGGTTGCCGACGATGGAGCGCAGATGCCCGGCGAAGATGTTGTGGACGCGGACCCCCATCTGCGCCTGCTGGTCCAGGAACCGCCGCGCGGCGTTGGCGATCGAGGCGTGGTCGTCCCCGACCTTGAAGATCACCACCCCCTTGACGTGCAACGGGATCCCCTGCCGGGTGACGCACTCGACTTCCAGCCCGGACTCGTTCAGGTCCAGCGACAGCCGCCGCACCACCTGCACGCCCGGCAGCACGAAGCTGCCGCCCCCGGTGACGATGCGAAAGCCCAGCCCGTCCC
>NZ_JAACYW010000155.1 GCF_015356825.1 Catenulispora rubra
ACGCCCGCGAACAGTTCCGTGAGTACGCCGTGGGGGCTCAGCCCCATCTGCGCCGTAGCGCGTACCTGTTGTGCGGGAACTGGCACACCGCCGAGGACCCGGCCAAGCGCCGCAAAGGCGCCTCCCAACACGCCCTCCGCCCCGCGCGCGAACGCTTTGCCGCCGCCTGGCAAACCGTCGTCGCCGCCCGCGACCGCACCAACCCCGTGGCCGGCTTCAACCAGGAAGTCGTCGTCGTCCTCAAAACCGGCGACGACCCCGACCCCCTCGTCAAAAGCCTCATCGCCGAGGTCTCCGGCACCGGCGGGGGCGGCCGCCGCACCTTCTCCACCGGCGTCTCCCGCCGCGTGGCCGGCGTCGCCGACCTCCCCGCCGCGTACGAGGAGGCCCGCCGCGCGGTCCGCATCGGCCGCCGCCTCAACGGCCCCGGCTCCGTCGCGCATTTCGACACCCTCGGCGTCTACCGCCTGCTCTCCCTCGTCCCCGACCCGGCCGAGCTCCGCGACTTCGCCCGCCAGACCCTCAAAGGCCTGGCCGCCGACGGCGACCCCGACGCCGAGGACCTGCGCACCACGCTGGAAGTCCTCCTCGACACCAACCTGAACGTCGCCGAGGCCGCCCGCCGCCTGCACTTCCACTACAACACCCTGCGATACCGCATCGGCAAGATCGAGCGCCTCGTCGGCCCCTTCATGGAGCGCCCCGATCTCCGCCTGGACCTGTCCGTCGCGCTCCGCATCCTCCACATGAGGGGGCTGTGAGCGGACCATGGGAAGCGCGCGACAGCGCCACCTGCGAAATCAGTAACCCGACAGTACTTGTGACGCCCGTCACAGCGTCACTACAGTCCGCTCCATGACATTGGGCTGGCGGGTCGCATACGAAGGCAAGACTCCACCACCGGGCTCCGTCGTCCGCCCCGACGAGCGCCTGTCCTGGCCGCGCACGGTCGGCCTGGGCGCGCAGCACGTCGTCGCGATGTTCGGCGCCACGTTCGTCTTCCCCCTGGTCATGGGCCTGAATCCGCAGCTGGCGATCATGATGAGCGGGATCGCCACGATCTGCTTCCTGTTGATCGTCAAGAACAAGGTCCCCAGCTACCTCGGCACCTCCGCGAGCTTCGTCGGCGGCGTCGCGGCCATCCGCGCGCAGGGCGGCGACGACCAGCACGTCACCGGCGCCATCCTGATCTCCGGCGGCGTCCTGCTGGTGGTCGGGGTCCTGATCCACTACCTCGGCGCGCAGATCATCCACGCCGTCCTGCCCCCGGTCGTCACCGGCGCGGTCGTGCTCCTGATCGGCTTCAACCTGGCGCCGGTCGTGGCGAACGTCTACTGGCCGCAGGACCAGTGGATCGCGCTGATCACCATGTTGGTCGCGATCGGCATCATGGTCGGCGTCCGGGGCTTCCTCGGCCGGATAGCGATCTTCGTCGCGCTGGTGTTCGGCTACGCGCTGTCCTGGATCGTCGACCGGATCTTCGGCCGGATCACGTCCTACGACGCCAGCGCCAGCCACGACACCAAGCACTGGCGCGTCAACTTCGACGCCCTGAAAGCCGCCAAGTGGATCGGCTTCCCCAACAAGACCAGCGGCGTCGGCGCGCACCAGATCGCCGGCTGGCACTTCCCCGAGTTCAAGTGGGCCTTCATCCTGCTCGTCCTCCCGGCGGTGATCGCGCTGGTCGCCGAGAACACCGGGCACGTCAAGGCGGTCGCCGAGATGACCGGCGACGACCTCGACCCCTACATGGGCCGCGCGATCGCCGCCGACGGCTTCGGCACCGTCGTGGCCAGCACCTTCGGCGGCTCCCCGACCACCACCTACGCCGAGAACATCGGCGTCATGGCCGCCACCCGCGTCTACTCCACGGCCGCCTACTACGTCGCCGCCCTGGTGGCCATCCTGTTCGGCCTCTCACCCAAGTTCGGTGCCCTGGTCGCCGCCACCCCCGGCGGGGTCCTCGGCGGCATCACCGTCGTCCTCTACGGCATGATCGGCCTGCTCGGCGTCAAGATCTGGACCGAGAACCGGGTGGACTTCGGCAACCCGCTGAACCTGGTGCCGATCGCGGCCGGCGTCATCATCGGCATCGGCAACACCAGCCTGAAGTTCACCGACAACTTCTCGCTGTCCGGCATCGCGCTCGGCACAATCGTGACCATCGTCTGTTACCACGCCGCGCGCCTCATCGCCCCGCCGCACTTGAAGGCCCCCGCACTGGCCGGAGCCGGCGGCGCGGACGGCCCAACCGAAGCATCGGGCCCCCCGAGCGGGGTAAAACCCCGGGAGTAAACAGCGACAGGCAGGCAGGAAACGCGGCGACATGCCCCTCGTGCACCTTCCTTGGGCAAGTTCAGCCAGCGATCGCGGCGGCGTTCGGCAGATGTCGACGTCGCCGCGACCCTTTCGGCGAGAAGAGGATGCCTCCATGAAGCCCCCGCCGGTGGTGTATCACGGCCCGGACACGGTCGACGAGGCCGTGCGATTGTTGGCGGAACACGGCGGACACGCGAAGGTCCTGGCCGGCGGCCAGAGCCTGGTGCCGATGCTGAACATGCGGCTGACGGCGCCGGCGCGGCTGATCGACGTGAACCGCCTGGACGAGCTGGCCTACGTGCGCACGGACCTGGAAGGCGTCCGGGTCGGCGCGCTGGCCCGGCACGCGGACGTCGAGCGCGCCACCCACGCCTTCGAAGCCGTCCCCCTGTTACGCCAGGCCGTGAGAACCGTCGCGCACCCGACGATCCGCAACCGCGGAACGACCGTCGGCAGCCTGGTGCACGCGGATCCGTGTGCTGAGATGCCCGCGGTCCTGCTGCTCCTCGACGGCGAAGTGCTCCTGCGCTCGGAGCGCGCCGGGGAACGAGTCGTCGCGGCGGCCGACTTCTTCGTCGGACCGATGGAATCAGCCTGCGAAGAAGACGAGCTGGCCATCGAGGCCTACTTCCCGAAACCCAAGGGCCGCACCGGAACCGACTGGCGCGAACTGTCACGACGCAACGGCGACTACGCGATGTGCGGAGTCGGAACCTCGGTCCGCGTCGACGAGTCCGGCGCCGTGACTTCCGCGAAGGCCGCATACATCGGGGTGGGTCCAGTGCCGCAGGTCGTGGACGTGACCGCGGCGGGCAGCGACTGGGACGCCGCCGCCGAACACGCCGCCGACCAGCTCGACCCGGAGGACGACATCCACGCGACCGCCGAGTATCGCAGGCATCTGGCACGCGTCCTGACCGCGCGTTCCCTGAAGGCGGCCTACGAGGCGGTGGCGCCGTGACCGAGCAACTGCATCAGATCACTGTCACCGTCAACGGCGTCACCCGGCGTGGCGAGACCCCGGCCCGACGCCTACTGGCCGACTTCCTACGCATGGACCTCGGCCTCACCGGCACGCACCTCGGCTGCGAACACGGCGTCTGTGGCGCCTGCACTGTCCTGCTGGACGACGTCCCGGTCCGCTCCTGCCTCATCTTCGCGGTATCGGTCGACGGCCACGCCATCACCACCGTCGAAGGATGCTGCGATCCCGGCGGCGAACTCGGCCCGGTGCAGCAGGCCTTCCAGGAATGCCACGGCCTGCAATGCGGATTCTGCACCCCCGGCTTCATCACGACGATCACCGCCTACCTGGAGGAGAACCCCAAGCCCACCGAGGAAGAGGCGCGCGAGGCGATCGGCGGGAACCTGTGCCGCTGCACCGGATATCAGAACATCGTCGCCGCGGTCCTTCGTGCAGCAGAGATTTTGAATGAGACACAGATTAAGAGCGAGCGGGAGGCACCGCATGAGTGAGAAGCTCGTCGGCCAACCGCTGGTCCGCAAAGAGGATCCCAGGCTCCTGAGAGGCGACGGCCGCTACGTCGACGACCTCGGCCGAGGCGCGCTGGCGGCAGCCTTCGTCCGCAGCCCCAACGCGCACGCCCGCATCGCAGACATCGACGTCACCGACGCGCTGGACGTCGAAGGCCTCGTCGCCGTCTACACCTACGAGGACCTGCCCGGCCGCGTCGCCGAACCGCTCCCGCTGCTGATCCCGCACCCCGACCTCACCCACCCCCGCACCCCGTACTGCTTGGCCAAGGACGAGGTCAACCACGTCGGCGAAGCCGTGGTCATGGTGGTCGCGACCGACCGCTACGTCGCCGAGGACGCGGCCGAGCGGATCGTGGTCACCTACGAGGACCTGCCGCCGGTCGTGGGCATCGACCAGGCCAGAGCGGCGCAGCGGCTGGTGCACGACGAGGTCCCGGGCAACATCGCCGCGCGCAGCGTGCAGACCAACGGCAAGGGCGACGCCCAAGAAGCCATCGCCGCCGCCCCGCACCGCCTGTCGCTGGACCTGCAGATCGAGCGCAGCGCCTCGATGCCGATGGAGGGCAAGGGAGTCCTGGCGCACTGGGACGCCGATGACAGAACCCTGCGAGTGCACACCTCGACGCAGACCTCGACGAGCGTACGCCTGGCCGTGGCGGCCAAGCTGGAGCTGCCGCCGGACCGCGTCGAGGTGATCACCCCCGACGTCGGCGGCGGCTTCGGCGTGAAGATCATGCATCCCTGGCCCGAGGAGATCCTGGTGCCGTGGGCGGCGATGAAGCTCGGCCAGGACGTGAAGTGGGTCGAGGACCGGCGCGAGCACTTCATCTCCAGCGCGCACGAGCGCGGACAGCAGCAGCACGTCGAGGTCGGGTTCGACAGTGACGGCCGGCTGTGTGGGCTCAGCGTCGAGATCTGGCACGACAACGGCGCGTACGTGCCGTACGGGATCATCGTGCCGATCGTGACGTCCACGCAGCTGCTGGGCCCGTACAAGGTCGGCGCGTACCGGGTCGAGTTCACCTCGCTGTATACGAACACTGTCATCGTCACGCCCTACCGCGGCGCGGGACGGCCGCAGGGCGTGTTCGCGATGGAGCGGACGATGGACGCCATCGCCGAATACCTGGGCCTGGACCGGCTCGCGGTGCGCGAGGCCAACCTGATCCAGCCCGAGGAGATGCCCTACGACCAGGGCCTGGTCTTCCAGGACGGCCGTCCACTGATCTACGACTCGGGCGACTACCCGACGATGCTGCGGATGATCCGCGAGTTGGTCGGTTGGGACGGCTTCGAGGCCGAGCGTGCGGCGGCCGCGGCGGAGGGCCGCCGGATCGGGATCGGCATCGGGGCGTACGTCGAGGGCACCGGCATGGGCCCCTACGAAGGCGCGCACGTGAAGGTCGAGACGACCGGCGAAATCGTTGTCTCCACAGGGCTGACGACGCAGGGCCAGGGACACTACACGTCGCTGGCGCAGATCGCGGCCGACGTGCTCGGGGTCGGCGTCGCGGACGTCACCGTCATCACCGGCGACACGCGCCGGTTCAAGTACGCGGTCGGGACGTTTGCCTCACGCGCCATCGTGACGAGCGGCAACGCTGTCGCCGTAGCCGCCGGCAAGGTCGCGGAGAAGGCGAAACGGATCGCGGCGGCGGCACTGGGAGGCGGCGCCGATCCGGCGGACCTGGAGCTCGTCGACGGGACCGTGCGCCGCCGCGACGATCCCACGGCCTCGATCGACCTGCGCACGGTCGCCGTGCTGTCGAACCCGCTGCGCTACGCCTTCGACGAGGCGGCGAAGGCGGCCACCCAGTTCGCGGCGGCCGTCGGCACCGGCGACGAGCCGGGCCTGGAGGCGACCGGCTACTACATGCCGGAGCGCTCGACGTTCGCGGCCGGGGCGCACGGTGTCGTGGTCGAGACCGATCCTGAGACCGCTGATATCCGCATCCTGAGGTACTGCGTCGTGCACGACTGCGGCGTGGTCGTGAACCCGCGCATCGTCGAGGGGCAGGTGCACGGCGGCGTCGCGCAGGGCGTCGGGGGAGCGCTGTACGAGCGGATCGTCTACGACGACGCCGGCCAGCTGGTGAACGCCTCCTACATGGACTTCCTTATCCCGTTCGCCACGGAGGTGCCGCACATCCAGACGGCGCACATGGTCACGGCTTCGGGAGTGAACCCCCTGGGGTTGAAGGGCGCCGGCGAGGCCGGGGTGATCCCGACCTCGGCGGCCGTCGCCTCGGCGATCGAGGACGCCGAGGGGCTGAGCGTGCGGCGGATGCCGATCTCGCCGAGCGAGCTGTACGAACTGCGGAAGACGCGCACGACGCGCGAGACGCGGAAGGAACAGGTGAGCGCGTGAAGGTCTCCGGGAGCTCGGTTCTCAACGCCGAGGTGGGGCGGGTCTACGAGGCGCTGACGGATCCACGGACGCTGGCCGCCGCGATTCCCGGCTGCGAGCGCCTGGAACTGGTCGCGCCGGACGTGTACGACATGGTGGTCACGGTCGGCGTGGGCTCGATCAAGGGCACGTACAAGGGCCGCGTGGAGCTGGCCGACCAGGCCGCCCCGCGCTCGTTCACGCTGCGCGCCTCCGGCGCCGGCGCCCCGGGCACGGTCTCCGCCGAGTGCCGGATGCTGCTGGTCGACGAGGCCGCGTCCCGCACCCGCGTCGAGTACGACGCCGACGCGGTGATCGGCGGCGTGGTCGGCGGCGTCGGGCAGCGGATGCTCGGCGGCGTGGCCCGGAAGCTCGCGGGGCAGTTCTTCACCGGGATGGACGGCGTCCTGGCACGGGAGCGCGGCGCTGCGGCCGGCACGGCGGCCGACGCTGTGGCCGGCGAGTCGGCCGAGCCGGTGTCGACGGCCGCGATCCAGCCTGCGGGAGGACCGGTCACCACGTTCCCGACCGCCATGCCGCCGGGGCAATCAGGCGCGTCGAACGCTGCGGTAGCGCTGTCGGCAGGCATCGTCGGAGCGGCCGCGGCCCTGAGCGGCGTGGTGCTTGGCTATGTAATGGGCCGCCTGAGTGGCCGCCGGGGGCCACGATGACGGCGCGCGGCGCGGACTCGGGCCCGCGCCGCCGCAAGACTGGAGCGCTTCACGTGGGCGGCATGCGGCGCGCGGCGACGCTCGCTTCCGCTGCCGGGCTGCCGGCTGGCCGCACAACCGGCGCGAACTCTGTGCGCGGTGCCGGGGCGCCTTTCAGCCGAGCACTGTGCGCGGCGGCAGGCAGCCCCGGCGGTATCGGCGATGTTCGCGCGCGCAAGCAGATGCCGTTGACCGACAGCCGCGTCGGTGTAGCCGACCAATGTGCCCTTACCGGTACTCACCGCGCCGCGGCGCCCGCTGAAGCGCTTCGCCCCAGAACCCCAGGAGCCGCCTTATGCGCCCGCTGACCGCAGCCGCCCTCCAACTCGCGCCGCATCCCGGCCCGCTCACCGCCAACAGCGTCGCGGAGAACCTGAACCGCGCCGTCGAGCTCATCGAGCGCTGCGTCGGTGCGACCGGCGCCGAGCTGCTGGTCCTGCCCGAGGCCGTCACCACCGGCTTCACCCCGGGTATCCCGGCCGAGGAACTCTGGGACCTGATGAGCCCGGTCCCCGGCCCGACCACCGAGCCGGTGCAGCAGGCCGCGCGGCGCCTCGGCGTGCACGTCGTGCACTGCACCTACGAGCGCGGCGAGGAACGCGGCGTCGTCTACAACTCCGCGATGCTCATCGACCCCGCCGGCGACATCCGGGGCGTCTACCGCAAGACGCACCTCTTCCCCGGCGAGACGAAGTGGGTCACGCCCGGCGACTCCGTCACCGTCGTCGACACCGACCTCGGCCGGATCGGCCTGGCCGTCTGCTTCGACGGCGACTTCCCCGAGCTCTTCCGCATCCAGGCGGTGCGCGGCGCGGAAATCGTCTGCCGCCCCTCGGCCCTGCTGCGGTCCGCCGATATCTGGGAACTGACAACCCGCGCCCGCGCCTACGACAACCACGTCTACGTCATCGGCGCCAACGCCACCGGCACCGACCCGGCCGGCGTCCACTACTTCGGCAACTCCCTCATCGTCACGCCGATCGCCGAGGTCGTGGCCCGCGCCGCCTCGCACGAAGGCTGGGTCACCGCACGCCTTGATCCCGCCGACGCCATGCGAACCCTGACACCCGGCTCCGACCGCGCGCAGACCTTCGACCACCTCGCCGAGCGCAACCTGCACCTGCTCGACAAATACCAGAAGGACCTGATCAGCGAGGCGCAGACACCGTTCCGCCTCGGCGAGCCCGGGGGCGATGCATGATCCGGATCGGCATCGACACCGGCGGGACGTTCACCGACGTCGTGGCGATCGACGACCAGACCGGCCGAGCGGTGGCCGGCAAGGTCCCCTCCACCCCCGCCGACCCCTCGCACGGCTTCATCGCGGCGGTCCGCAAAGCCCTGAGTCTCCTCGACGCGGCCCCCGACGACATCGCCGTCGTCAGCCACGGCACCACGGTCGCCACCAACCAGCTCCTGCAGGGCAAGGTCGACCGGCTCGGCTTCATCACCACCGCAGGGTTCGAACACCTCCTGGAGATCGCTCGCCAGTCCGTCCCCGACGGCTACGGCAACAGCTACTTCTGGGTCAAGCCGCCGCGCATCGTCCCCGCCGACCTGGTCCGTGGCGTCGGAGGTCGCTTGGATGCCGACGGCCAGGAAGTTCGCCCCTTCAGCACCGCCGACGCCAAAGAAGCCGCGCGCCACCTGAAGGCGGCAGGCGTCCGCTCGATCGGTGTGTCCTTCCTCCATTCCTACGCCAACGCAGAACACGAACAAGCGATGCGCGAGGTCCTCGAAGCGGAGTTCCCCGAGGCTGCGGTGTCGATATCCTCCGACGTCCTGCCCGAGTACCGCGAATACGAGCGGTCGATGACCACGCTCGTCGACGCCGCCGTGAAACCGACCGTGTCCGGCTACGTCGGCCGCATCCGCGCACGCTTGGACGCGCTGAACGGCGACGCTCGGAAAAACGCCCGCAGCATCCCCTTCTACGTCATGAAGTCGAACGGCGGCGTCCTGTCCGCCGAAGAAGTGGTCCGCCAACCGGTCACCACCGTCCTGTCCGGACCGGCCGCCGGAGCCCTCGGCGCCGCCCTCATCTCCGCGCACGCCGGCTTCGACCGCATCCTGACCCTCGACGGCGGCGGCACCTCGACCGACGTCGCCGTCGTCCTGCACGGCGAGCCGGCCGTCACCACCGAGGGCGGCGTCGGCGGCTACCCGTCGAAGATCCCGATGATCGACGTCGTCACGGTCGGCGCCGGCGGCGGCTCGGTCGCCTGGCTGTCCCCGGAGGGCACGCTCAAGGTCGGCCCCCGCTCGGCCGGCGCCGATCCCGGCCCGGTCTGCTACGGCCGCGGCGGCACGGAGGTCACGGTCACCGACGCGCACCTGGTCCTGGGCCGCATTCCCGCCGGCCTGCTCGGCGGCGAGGTCCCGCTGGACCGGGAGGCGGCCCGCGCGGGCTTGGCCGGGCTCGGCGGCAAGCTCGGCATGACCGAGGAGGCGGTCGCGGCCGGGATCCTGGAGATCTCGGCGTGGAACCAAGCCAATGCCCTGCGACAGGTGACGGTGAAGCGCGGGCTGGACGTCCGCGACTTCCAGCTCACCGCGTTCGGCGGCTCCGGCGCATTGTTGGCTTGTCGTCTTGTCGACATCCTCGGCCTGCGCGGGGTGCTGGTGCCGCCGGACCCCGGCAACGTCTCGGCGTTCGGCCTGCTCACGGTCGATGTCCGCAACGACTACGTCCAGACCTACGTCCGCCGCCACGACCGCATCGACGTGGCGCGAGTAAGGATCCTGTTCGACGACCTCCAGGCATCCGCATCGAAGGCCCTGCACGCCGAAGGCTTCGAGGAGGCCGAGCAGGTGTTCAAGCGCAGTGCCGACCTCCGCTACTTCGGACAGGCGTACGAAGTGCGCGTCCCGGTCCCAGAGGGCGACTTCGCGGCCGACGGCGTCGTCGAAGCCTTCCACGCCGCCCACGAGGCCATGTACGGGTACTCATTCCGTGGCGACGAACGCCAGGTCGTGGAATGGGTGAACCTCCGCGTCACCGGCATCGGGCCGATCCGGCGCCCCGAGTTCGCCGAGCTGCCCGAGCCCGCCGACGGCCCGCCCGAACCGGCCGCCATCCGCCAGGTCTGGTTCGACGACGCGCCGGTCGACGCGGCGATCCACGACCGCAGGACATTGCGACGTGGCGACCGCGTCCACGGCCCCGCCGTCATCGAGGAGTACGGCTCGACCGTCCCGGTCCACCCCGGCTTCACCTGCGACGTGGACCGCTGGGGCAACCTGTTGCTGACCCAGGAGGATCGCGCATGCTGAACCCTGTCCTGCTGGAGATCGTCGAGGGCACCCTCGCCTCCGTCGAGCGCGAGGTCGAGACCGCGATCGCCCGCACCTCGCGCTCCCCGATGATCCGCGACGCCCACGACTTCCGCGTCGGCATCCACGACGCGCGGCTGCGCAAGCTCACCGGCCGCTCCTACTCGGCCCTGGTCCATCCGGTGGTCCGCGACTACCCGATGGACACGATGCGCCCCGGCGACGTCTTCTTCCACAACGACGTCTACCTCTCCGAAGGCGGCATCGGCCACCTGCCGGACCTGTGCGTCACGGTGCCGGTCTTCCACGACGGCGCCGTGGCCGCGTTCGTCCAGGCCTTCGGCCACCACGACGACATCGGCGGCGCGTGTCCGGGATCGATGCCCTCCGGCGCGCGCAGCGTCTTCGAAGAGGGCCTGATGGTGCCGCCGATCCGGCTGTGGGACGCCGGGGTGCCGAACGAGGCCGCGCTGAAGATCATGACGCGCAACTCCCGGATGCCGGACTCGCTGGCCGCCGACCTGGACGCGGAGTGCTCGGCCTGCCTGATGGGCGCGCGGCGGCTCGGCGAAGTGTTCGCGCGCTACGGACGCCAGGCCGTCGAGGAGTGCTTCGACGCCATCATCGACCTGACCACCGAGACCTTCCGCCGCGAGGTGCTGGCGAAGATCCCCGACGGCTCCTACACCTGGGAGGACTACGCCGAGCACGACGGCGTCGACGCGCCGCGCCTGCACCGGCAGCGGATCACCGTGACGAAGCTGCCGGACGACGGCGGCCGCCTGGTCATCGACTTCGACGGCACCGGACCGCAGGCCAAGGGGCCGATCAATCACTGCGGCGACTACGCGGACGGCAACTTCCTGAAGAAGTGGCTGGCACCGGTGCTGCGCAACCTCGCCGACAGCCCGGAGCGGATGGCCGAGCTGGACGTCAACGAGGGCGTGGTGCCGCTGATCGAGATGCGCTTCCCGCCGCCCGGGACGCTGCTGACGCCGGTGTTCCCGGCGCCGACGAACGCGCGCACGTTCGTGATCCTGCGCCTGCTCGGCGTGCTCTCCGGGGCGCTGGCCAAGGCCGTGGACGGCCGCATGCCCGCCGACCAGGAGACGATCCGCTACACCGGCGTCTACGGCACGGACGCCGAAGGCCAGCCGTATCTGATGCGTGAAGTGCTCGGCGGCGGCTCCGGCGGGCGCTACTACGCCGACGGCGAGGACACGATCCACGTGGTCCCGGATTCGCGCAACATCCCGGTGGAGTTCGCCGAGGCGCGCTGGCCGTTCCGGGTGGAGAAGCTCGGGCTCGCGCTCGACTCCGGCGGTCCGGGGCGCTTCCGCGGCGGACTCGGCTACGAGAAGCAGATCAGGATGCTGCGGGACGCCGACTTCATGAGCATCGCCGACCGCTCGATCCTGGCCTGCTGGGGCGTGAAGGGCGGCCGGGCCGGCCGGCCGTTCGAGGTGGTGATCGATCCCGGCGGGCCCGACGAGCGGGTGGTCGACGCGCTGGCGGACGCCGAGCCGGTGGGGGCCGGGGAGGTCGTCCGGATCCGGACGACCGGCGGCGGCGGGTGGGGCGATCCGCTGGAGCGGCCGGTCGAGGACGTGGTCAGGGACCTGCGATGGGGGAAGGTCTCGGTCGAGGGCGCGTTGCGGGACTACGGCGTGGTGCTGGCCTCGGTGCCGCCGAGCGCACGACCGGACGCGCTCGAGGTCGCCTTCGGCTTGGACCGCGCGGACAGTTTCAGGGAGGGGACCATAGATTTCGGCGAATCCCGCGTCGGCTTCGGCGTCGATACCGGATTTGAAGTCGATACCGCAGCCACAGAGGACCTGCGGGCGACGATGCGGGCAACGCGTGGCTCAATGCCCTTCTTCGACCGCGGCCCGGGCTTCGCGCAGTTGGCGCATGGCGCGACCTCAGCCTACTGCGATTGGCTCTGACATGCGGACCCTGATCGCGTTGGGCGGCAACGCCATGACGGCGCCGGACGGCCGCGCACGGCCAGAGGATCAGATCGCGGCGGTCGGCGTGGCGATGGATGCGGTCGCGGATCTGGTCGCGGACGGCGTCGAGGTGGTCCTCACGCATGGCAACGGGCCGCAGGTCGGCAACCTGCTGGTGAAGAACGAGCTGGCCGCGCACGTGGTGCCGCCGGTGCCGCTCGACTGGTGTGGCGCGCAGACGCAGGGGACGCTCGGGTTCGTGATCGTGAGCGCACTGGAGGGCGCGCTGGCGGCACGGGGCGTCGTCAAGCCTGTCGCCGCAGTCGTGACCCGCACGCTGGTAGATGCGAACGACCGCGGATTCACCAACCCCACCAAGCCGATCGGCCGCTACCTGCCGGAGGAGCAGGCCGCCGCGATGATCGTGCATGGTCAGACCTGGGAGGACCGCGGCGAGCGGGGCTGGCGGCGGGTGGTGGCCTCGCCCGAACCGCTGGACATCCTGGACGCTCCCGCCGCGACCGCGCTGCTCGACGCTGGCTATGTGGTCGTGGCCAGTGGAGGTGGCGGGATCCCGATGACGCGCGATGCGTCGACCGGCGGTCTCGTCGGCGTCGAAGCCGTCATCGACAAGGACCTGTCAGCCGTCCTGCTGGCCCGGGCGGTCGGCGCCGACCAGCTTGTCATCGCCACCGACGTCGACAGCATGTTCCTGCACTTCGGCGCGCCCGATGCCAGGGCCCTGCGTCGCATCGGCGTCGCCGACCTGCGCGCGCACCTGGCGGCTGGCGAGTTCGGGGGCGGGAGCATGGCGCCGAAGGCCGAGGCGGCGTGCCGCTTCGTCGAGGGCGGCGGGCGGCGGGCCGTCGTCGCCGCGTTGGGAAGTATTCGTGAAGCCGTTCTTGGGGAAGCCGGAACTGTAGTGGAGAAGGAGTAAAGAGTTGCCTGAGGCGATCGAGGTCCGAAAGGTGCCGTTGCGGCACGTCAGTGATGCGTCCGGGTTGGCCGGGCTGATCACCGCCGGGGTGGTCGAGGCCGACCGGGTGGTGGCGGTCGTCGGCAAGACCGAGGGCAACGGCGGGGTCAACGACTACACGCGCATCATCGCCGACCGCGCGTTCCGCGAGACGCTGGTGCGGCTCGGGACGCGCAGCGAGGCGGAGGTCGCGCTGGTGCCGATCGTGTGGTCCGGCGGGACCGACGGGGTGCTCTCGCCGCACGCGACCGTGTTCGCCACCACGGAGGCAGAACCTTGCGACGAGCCGCGGTTGACCGTCGGGTTCGCGATGAGCGAGCCGCTGCTGCCCGAGGAGATCGGCCGCTCGGCGATGATCACCAAGGTCGCCGACGCGGTCCACGAGGCGATGAAGCGGGCCGGCATCGACGACCCCGCGGACGTGCACTACGTGCAGACCAAGACCCCGCTGCTGACGATCCAGACCATCCGCGAGGCCAAGGCGCGCGGGAACGCGGTGTGGACCGAGCAGACGCACGAGTCGATGGACCTGTCCAACGGCTGCACGGCACTGGGGATCGCGGTGGCGCTCGGCGAGGTCGAGATGCCCTCGGACGAGGCGGTGCTTCATGACAGGGCCCTGTATTCGTCCGTCGCGTCCTGCTCCTCGGGCGTCGAGCTGGATCGCGCGCAGGTCGTCGTGGTCGGCAACGCCTCCGGCGTCGGCGGCCGTTACCGCATCGGGCACTCGGTGATGACCGACGCCCTGGACGCCGACGGAATCTGGGACGCGATCCGCTCGGCCGGGCTGGACCTGCCGGACCGGCCGCGCTCGTCGGACTTGGACGGCCGGCTGGTGAACGTGTTCCTCAAGTGCGAGGCCAGCACCGACGGGATGGTGCGTGGACGGCGCAACGCCATGCTCGACGACTCCGACGTGCACTGGCACCGGCAGATCAAGGCCTGCGTCGGCGGCGTCGCGGCCTCGGTGACCGGCGACCCGGCGGTCTTCGTCTCCGTCTCGGCCGCACATCAGGGTCCTGACGGAGGCGGGCCGGTGGCGGCGATCGTGGACGTGGGCCCGGGTGCTTGATCGTGCGTGATCTGCTGCCCACCCTGCTCGCCTGGCGTGCCGCCGGGGAGCCGTTCGTCCTGGCCACGGTGGTGGCCGCGGACGGCGGCGGGCCGCGCGAACTCGGCGCGGCGATGGCGGTGCGGATGACCGGCGGCGTGCCGGGCGAGGTGGTCGGCAGCGTGTCAGGGGGCTGTGTCGAGGCGGCGGTGATCGAGGCCGCGGCGGAGGTCCTCGCCGACGGCCGGCCCCGGCTGCACACCTACGGTTTGGAGGACTCCGACGCGGTCGGCCTGACCTGCGGCGGCACCCTGTCGGTGTTCGTCGAGCCGGGAACGGCCGCCACCGCGCACCTGGACCGTGTGCGCGACGGGGTCGAGCAGGGCGTCGGCGCCGCGGTGGTCACGGTGACCGCCGGCCCGCCGGAGCTGGTGGGGCTGCACCACGGCGACGTGCTGCGCGCCAACGGCTACGAGGCGTTAGCCGACGCGGTCGCGCGGGACGCCGACGCGCTGGTGGACGTGGGGGAGTCGGCGCTGCGGCGGTACGGGCTGGACGGCTGTCCGGAGCCGGTCGGGGCCGGGGTCGGAGTCGGAGTCGGGAGCGCGGCAGGGGACGAGCCGGACACCGTGACAGTGTTCTTCAACGTGATCGGCGCACCGCCACGGATGATCATCCTCGGCGCACTGGACTACGCGGCGTCCCTGGCGACCGTCGGCCGCTTCCTCGGCTACTGGGTGACGGTCTGCGACGCGCGGCCGGTGTTCGCCACGAGCGAGCGCTTCCCGAACGCGCACGAGGTCGTGGTCGCCTGGCCGCACAAGTACCTGGCGGTGACGTCGATCGACGCACGCACGGCGATCTGCGTGCTGACCCACGACCCGAAGTTCGACGTGCCGGCACTCCAGATCGCGCTGCGGTCGCCAGCGCTCTACGTCGGCGCGATGGGCTCGCGGCGCACGTGCGAGGATCGGGAGCGGAGACTGCGCGAGGAGGGTATAACAGAGCACGAACTCTCTCGCCTCGCCGCGCCCATCGGGTTGGACCTCGGCGCCTCGACCCCGGCGGAGACCGCGGTCTCGATCGCGGCGGAGCTGGTCGCGGCGCGGCGCCGGGGGAGTGGGGAGCCGCTGCGGCGGACCAGGGGACGGATTCATCGATGAACGATGGTGCACCGAGGATGGACGATTCGGCGAGGAGCGATGATTTTCCGACGAGCGATGATGCACCGATGAGCGGCGCATTCCGCAGACGCCTGCCCGGCCATCACCATCGCGGCGGCGTGACCGGCATCGTCCTGGCCGCCGGCGCCGCCACCCGCTTCGGCGGGGGCAAAGCCGTCGCGCGTTTCCAGGGCGAGCGCCTTGTCGACCGCGCCGTGGCCACCCTCACCGTCGGCGGCTGCGACCGTGTGCTCGTCGTGGTCGGCGCCCTCGACGTCGGCGCCGTACACCACGCGATCCTCGTCCTGAACTCCGACTGGCAGACCGGCATGGGCAGCTCGCTCCGTGCCGGCCTGTCCGCGGCGCGCGATGCCGAGGCGGTCGTCGTGACCCTCGTCGATCAGCCGCTCATCGGCGCGGAGGCGGTGAAGCGCCTCGTCGAGGCCTGGCGTGACGGCGCGCCGATCGCTGTCGCCGTCTACGAAGGACGCCGTGCGCATCCGGTCCTGTTCGGGCGCGAAGCCGTCGCCGACCTGCTTCCGACCCTGACCGGCGACGCCGGAGCCCGCGACTTCCTCGCCTCGCGCCCCGACGTCGTCGCCGTGGACTGCACCGACACCGGCCGTCCCGACGACGTCGACACCGTCGAGGCGCTGCGGCGTCTCAGTCCGTAACCCGCCCCAGTACGCCCGCCTCAGTCCGTGGCGCGCCTCAGCCGTTGGGCGGCAGCTGCCGCCGCTGCCGCTCCCACCGAGCCCGCCGCGACTGCAGCACCGGCGCCGAGATCCCGAACAGCGCCGCGCCGGCCGGTCCGGCCACCCACAGCGGCCACGGATACGGGAACGACACCGTCGTCAGCCCGACCAGCACCCACACCACCATGTTGATCGCCACCGCGGCGAACCACAGCGTCCACAACACTTTCAGGCCGCCCGGCAGGTCGACGTACGCGCCGCGGACGCCCGGGTGCGGGGTCGGCGGCGGGGCCGGAGGCGGCGTGTTCACGACATATACGGGCTGCGGGGCCGTCGCCGGCGGTGCGGGAGGCGGGGACGGCAGCGGCGGAGCGGCCGGGGTGCGCACCGGCGCGGACGCACCGACCGGCAGGTCGTCGTGCAGCAGCTCCAGATCCCCGATGGTGACGGCCTCGTAGGCCTTCTCCATCCGCTCGACGTACTCGTCCATCCGCAGTCGGCCGTCGTCGAGGGCCTGCTTCAGCACCTCGACGACCGCCTGCCGCTCCGAGTCGGAGACGCGTATGCGTTGCCGTCTGTCACCGTCCGCGCGGACATCGCGGTCGTCACTCATGCGCTTCCCCCAACCGGTCCGGCCCCAGCGAGGCCCCCGCAACCCTTCCTGCGAAAGAGCCTAGTCCTCGAAGAGCACGTCCGGGTTGCCCGGCGTGGGGCCGTCGAGCAGGCTCTCGTGGATCCCCTTCAGCGACTGGTCGAAGAACGCCGTCACGTACTCCCGCGTGATCACCGTGCCGCGCAGCGGGTCGATCGGCGACGGCGCGGGCAGCCCGACCTCCTGCGCCAGGATCGGGATGTCGGTGAAGGTCGCGTGGTTGGAGCCGACGACGTCCAGCCACCGCTTGTAGCCGCCGAGGTTCGCGTAGGTCTGGATCCAGGTGGGGTCCTGGAGCCCGTGGCTCATCATCAGGTACGGACGGGTGATCTGCCCGGCCGCCGGGACCGGGAAGAACGTGCCGTCCAGGTTGGCGCCGGCCAGCACCCGCGGATCGCTGAGCATCGTGTCCACGGTCGCCGCACCGCCGATCGAGTGCCCGGCCATGCCGATGCTGTGCTTGTCGATCAGCTCACTGAGACGCCAGGCACAGGTGCCGTGCGTCAGCTGATCGATGACGAACGACACGTCCTTCGCACGGCTGGCGGTGATGTCGTCCGGCGACGGCGCGGTCGGGCTGCTGCCGTCGCAGATCGCGCAGGGCGGCGTCTGGCCGTTCGCCAGCGTCTCCCCGCTGTCCTCGTAGGTGTGCCCGACGAGCGCGACGACGTAGCCGTGGCCGGCCAATTCGGTCGCCAGCGAGGTGAGCGTCGTGCGCGGGTTCTCGAACCCCGGCGAGAGCACGATGAGCGGGTACTTGCCGTGCACGGCCCGCGCGCCGTCGTAGGCGTGCGTGGTGACGTCGTGGAGCTCCTGGGCCGTGATGCCGGTCCCCGCCGGCACCCGGTACTGGATGAAGCCGGCCGCCTCGGCCAACGTCATGTAAGGGGCCTGAGTCCCGGTCCCGGCGACGGCGGGATAGAACATGGACACGGTGAGCTGCCGGGGCCCAGCCGACGGGACCCACGGGTCCGGCCTGCTCCAGTCGGTGAGGTGAATGACGTCCTCACCGGCGGCGAAGCGGCCGGTCGGAGCGGGCAACGAGCCCTGGAAGGCCGCAGCGGGGGTCGCCGAGGCGACGACACCCACCCGCGCGACGGCCGGAAGCGGCGTGGCGGTCGCGGCCACGGCAGCGCCGGTCGTGGCAACCGATACCGCGAGGGCCAGGACGGCGGTGATGCTGATACGACGATGAAATGCCATGTCCCCGACGCTAGATCGGCGGCGCCGCCCCTCGAATCAGTCTGCGGACGGTAATCTTCGAACCCTGTCATCCTCGGGGCGGAGGCCCCTCATCCGCCGGGGGGATGGTAGACAGGCGGTGCTTGATCTGATCGCACTGCTTGCCCAAGCATTGCCGATTTGCATTACCCGACCCACTCCGGCAGCGCCTCGGCCAGCTCCAGCCAGCGCGCCGACACCCCGCGCAACCCGGTCCGCGCCGCGACGATTCCGCCGGTGATGGCACAGGTGGTGTCCACGTCGCCGAAGCCCTCGGCCGTGGTCCACAGCGCGTCGGTCAGGCTGTCGAGATGGTGCGCCGCGGTCCAGACGGCGAACGGCACCGTGTCGCTGGCCCGGATCCGCTTGCCGCTGCCGAGAACCGCGACTGCCTCCGATACCGATGTGTCCGGCGGCAGCTCGGCGGCGCGCAGGAGCCCGTCGCGGACTACGCCGTCCGGCGTCAGCTCGGCGGTCGCCGTCAGGAAGGCATGCGGCTCCGGCGCCGGAGCGGCACCCGGCGTGTCGGAAGCCCCCGCCGCCAAGGCCGCCGCCGCAGCGATCGCCACCCCACCCGCGATTCCCTCCGGATGCCGGTGCGTGACCTCCGCGGCCAGCACCGCCTGCGCCGCCGCCGCTTCCGGATCGCGCCGGAACCACGCTCCCAGCGGCGCCGCACGCATCGCCGCGCCGTTGCCCAGGCTCCCCTCGCCGTTGAACAGCGTCCGCGCGTAGGTCGCCCAGTTCCCCGGATCCTCGCCGAGCTTCGGCAGGAGCTGGTGCATCCCGCGCCCGAACTTCCGGTAGGGATCGTCGGCGTACATCTCCGCGAACGACGTCGCCAGCTCCTGCTGCTCGACTTGCCCGTGCTCCGTCAGCACGCGCACCAGCGCCAGGGCCATGGCGGTGTCGTCGGTCCAGGTCCACGGCTCGTCGCCGGGCGTCGTCCGGTGACGGATCATCTCCGCCGCCTCCTGCCGCTGGCGGAAAAACCAGCGCTCCCCGAACCCGTCGCCGAGCGCCAAGCCCCGCAGGCTGGCGAAGGCGGCCGCGGCATCCCCTGTTTCCCGAGCGTCGGACATGCGCTCAAGGTACTGGCACGGAGCACACTGGACACGTGGATTACGTCGCCCAGGACTTCACGCCGGAGCAGATCGAGCGCTCGCGCGCCTACAAGCGCGAGGTCCGTCCTCTGCGCCTCGTCTCAACCGTCCTCGGCCTGGCCGTCCCGCTGGTCCTCGGCCTGACGCCGGCCGGCGCGGGCCTGGTCAGGGCGGCCGGGGACATCGGCGGGGGCGGTTGGGTGGCCAGGGCGCTGCTCGGGAGCGTCGCGCTGTCGCTGCTCGGGCTGGTGCTCCGCATCCCGCTGAGCATGTGGAGCGAGACGGTCAGCCGCCGCTGGGGCCTGTCCAAGCGCGGCTGGGGGCTGTTCGCGGCCGACACCGCCAAAGGGTTCGTGATTGGGGCGGTGCTCACCGCGGCGGCGATCGGCGCCTTCTACTTCTTGATGCGTCACGCCGGCGGTGCCTGGTGGGTCTGGGGCGCCCTAGCCGCCGCCGCGTTCGCGGTCCTCGGTTCGTTCGTCATGCCGGTGCTGATCGAGCCGCTGTTCAACAAGTTCAAGCCGCTGCCCGAGGGCCCGCTGCGGGATCGGCTGATGGCGTTGGTCGCGCAGTCCGGCGTGCAGGTCAAGGAGATCCTGGTCAGCGACAGTTCCCGGCGCACCACCGCCGCCAACGCGTACGTGTCCGGCTTCGGCAGGACCCGCCGCCTGGTCGTGTGGGACACCACCACCGACAGCCTGGAGAACGACGAGGTCGCCGCGATCGCCGCGCACGAACTCGGCCACGCCGCCCGGCGCGACGTCCTGGCCGGTACGGCCTTCGGCGCGGTCGGCGCGGCGCTGGGCGTCGCGGTCCTGGCGGCGGCGCTGCACTGGTCGTCGCTGCTGGACGCGGCCGGGGTGCACCACGCCGCCGATCCGCGGTCGCAGGCTCTGCTGCGTGCGGTGCTGGTGGTGGTCGGCCTGGTCGGGGAGCCGTGGGGGCTGGCGTACAGCCGCTACGTCGAGGGCCGCGCGGACGGCTACGCGCTCGACCTGTTCCGCGATCCCGACACCATCGTGAGCATGGAACGCGCGCTCGCCGTCCAGAACATCGCCGACCTGGACCCCCGACGCTGGGAGGTGCTGATGCGCTACACGCACCCGCCGATCTCCGAACGCATCGCGCACGCGCGCCGCTGGTCTGCGGAAACAGGGGTGCCTATTCCTAAGCCCCTTTAAGCCCGGTCTAAGGATCCGAGCGCACTTTGGAGGTGGGACACAGTGCGTATGCGGATAGCAGAAGGAGGTGGAGGCCCATGTATCGCGGACCTTGGTACGGTCCCGGACACCATGTTCATGAGGGCCTCGGTTGGGGTGGTTGGTTGCTCTGGGTGCTGTTCATGGTCGCGCTCTGGGCGTTGGTCATCATGGCGGTCGTGTGGTTGGTGCGCAGCTTCACGCACCGCGGACCGGTGACGGCGCAGCGCGCGATGTGGGTGCACGGCGGTCCGCCGCCGTGGCGCGAGGGCGGGACGGGGACGGTCCCGGCCGAGCAGATCCTGGCTGAACGGTTCGCCCACGGGCAGATCGACGAGCACGAGTACCGAGCCCGGCTCGGGGTGCTCCGTGGGGAGCAGCCGATGGCGGCGCAGGCTGGGCCGCCGGCTCCACCCACGCCTCCGGAACCACCGACACCAACGACGCTTCCGGATCCGCCGACGGAACAACAGCAGGGCTAGCAGGACAGAGTCAGAACGACAGCAGGACAGCACCACAGCAGGACAGGGTTACAGGGACACGGTTGCAGGGACAGCTGGATCAGAAGTACAGCAAAGCGGGATGCCGAGGGTCGTCCATCCGCGCCGTCAGGGACGCGGCGCGTGATGGATCGGCCTCGGCTTCGTAGCGTTTGTAGGCGGGTAGCGTCCAGGCCATGGCCTCGGGCGTCCGCCGCCTGAGCGCGCCGGCGGAGAGCCACAGGTGCACCTCCACGTCGAACGGCAACCCGATGCCCATCAGGAACGTGCCCTCGACGATCAACACCCCACCCGGCGGCAACTCGACGTACTCAGCCCGACTGGCGCGATCGCGCTCGGCGTTCCACAGCGTGGGCAGCACCCGCCCCGAACCC
The DNA here is from genome assembly GCF_015356825.1 of Catenulispora rubra. GTDB lineage: Bacteria > Actinomycetota > Actinomycetes > Streptomycetales > Catenulisporaceae > Catenulispora > Catenulispora rubra. The sequence goes on from NZ_JAACYW010000155.1 coordinate 21,069, forward strand.
CCAGGGCCCAACGGATCGAAGACCTCGCGCCGCAACCCCTTCAGGTCCAGCCACTCGGCGTAGAACACATCAGGGTCCTCGCGCCCGTGCTCCAACCGCAACGACCGCGGCCGCAGAAAGTCGCCCGCCGAGATCCGCAGCACCGGCCGCCCGGCATCTGCCAGCACCTCTCCGACCGCCGCAGCCACCTCGGCCGTGCCCGACCCCGACGCCCCATCGACCGCCAGCCGCGTCCACGGATCCGGCGCACGCGCAGTCACCAGATCAGCGACCCGCTCGGCCAGGCGCTCCGGCGAGATGGGCTCAGCCCGCATCACGAATCCGCAATCGCCGCGACGATCGACACCGAAGCCGCCCGCCGCCCCGGCAGCACCGAGGCCGCCAACCCTGCCACCGCCGCCAGTGCCACGTAGCCGATCAGCGTGAACACCGGTACCGACAGCACCGCGCCGCCCTCGACGCGTCCGATCAGCGACTCCAGCGCGCCGGCGATCCCGACCCCGAGCGCGACTCCCATCAGCGCGCCGACCGCCGACATCAGCACCGCCTCCACCGACAGCATCCGCCGCAGTTGCCCACGCGAGAGGCCCAGCGCCCGCAGCAGCGCCGACTCGCGCGTGCGCTCCACGACCGACAGCGACAGCGTGTTGGCGATGCCGAGCACGGCGATAACGACCGCCAGGCCCAGCATCGCGGTGAACAGTTGCAGCGTCGCGTCCGCGCTGCCGGTCAGCGAGTTCTTCTTCTCCGCGAGGCTGCCGGTGTGCAGGAACGGGTATTGCGATACCACCGAGTCCACCGCCGCCCGCGAGTCGGCCGTCGGGACCCCCGGTGCCGCCAGGATGCGGACCTGGGTGTCGCCCAGCGGCTTGAACGTCTCCAGGAACTGCGCGCGCGGCAGCAGGACGTCGTACCAGTCGATGCCGTGGCCGGTGAACACCTGGTAGATCACGGCCACGCGGCCGGTCACCGGGCCGGACCGCGGCGACTGCACCGTGATCGTGTCGCCGACCTTCACGTGCTGCGCGGCGGCCATCTCGTTCGACAGGGCGATCGTGCCGGGTCCGAAGTCGGCCAGGGAGCCGGACTTCACCACCGGCTTGAACAACGTCCCGTACGCCGAGGGCTCCACCGCGCCGACGTCCACCGAGGTGCCGTTCAGCGAAGCCTTGGTCCCGTCCAGCGCCGCCACGTGCCCCAACTGGGGCTTGGCCCGCAACTGGTCGGCGACCTGGAACGGCACCGTCTGCCCCGAGCCTGGCGGGTCCACGGAGTAGTCGTACGGGTTGTGCGAGTCGATCCACTGCGACTGCGTCACCGTCACCGAGTCCTGCGTCACCGTGAACAGCGACATCAGCGTGACGCCGATGGTCAGCGCGGCGGTGGTGGCCGCGACCCGGCCCGGGTTGCGGCGCGCGTTGGAGCCCGCCAGCTTCGTCGGGGTGCCGAAGAACCGCCCCGGCAGCCAGCCCAGGGCCCAGATCATCGGCCCGACGATCAACGGCCCGGCCACGATCAGCGCCGCGAACACCAGGGCGCCGCCGCCCCCGATCAGCTTCACCCCGCCGAGCAGGTCGCCCTGCCCGGTCCCGAGCACCGTCAGCGCGATCCCGACCGCCCCGAGCGCCACCGCCACCAGCACCCGGGTCCGTCCGATCCGGCCGGAGGTGGTCTTCACCTCCTGCTGCGTGCGCAGCGCCTCGATCGGCGGGACGTTCGTCGCCGCGCGCGCCGGCAGCACCGCCGAGACGATGGTCACCACGAACCCGACCACCATCCCCAGTGCGATCACCCCGCCGGACACCACGATCCCGCCCGGCGGCAGCTTGGTAGAGCTCACCGCCGCGACCACCGCGTGCAGCCCCTGCGCCACGCCGATCCCGGCCAGCACCCCCAGCGCCGAGCCGACCAGCCCGACCAGCGCCGCCTCGGCCACCGTCGCGCCGAACACCTGCCCCTTGCCGGCGCCGATGCAGCGCAGCAGCGCCACCTGCCGGATCCGCTGCGCCACCAGGATCGTGAACGTGTTGTAGATGACGAACGCCGCGACCAGCAGCGCCACCGCCCCGAAGACCTCCAGGATCTGCGGGACGTTCCCGGCGATCGACGCGCGGTGGCCCAGCACGGCCTTGGTGTACTGCGCGCCGGTCAGCACCGTGAACTGCGGCTGTCCGCCGAGCGCCGAGCTCACCTGCGAGGCCAGGTGCTGCTGCGAGACGCCGCCGGCGTGCAGGTCGATCTCGTCGTAGCTGGCCTTGCCGGTGACCTGCAGCACCACCTGCGGCAGCAGCCCGACCAGCGTCCAGCCGTTGGCGCGGTTGTCCACGCCGTACTCGGCGATCCCGGCCAGCCGGAAGCTGTGCACCGTCGAGTCGTGGTCCACGACCCGGATCGTCTGCCCGACCTGGAGCTTGTGCTCGGCGGCGGTGTCCTTGTCGACGACCGCGTCGTCCGGGCCCTTCGGCCCGGTGCCGGCGATGATGTTGCCCGGATACAGCGCCGGATCGGCTGAGAAGGCGACGGCGTAGCCGGTCAGGCCGTCGGTGCGCATCGCCTGGCCGTTCGCGTCCAGCAGCGGAGCCGGGCCCTTGACCTGGCCGCTGACCACCGCGCCCGAGCCGACCCGGGCCTGGATCCGGTCCACCACCGACGGCGTGAGCAGGGACGGCGGCGTCGGCGGGGCCGTGGTGTTGGCGTAGACGGCCGAGCCGGTCTGCTGCACGGCCACGTCGACGTTCTGCGCGGCGCGCGCGTACCCGTAGTTGAAGGCCTGGTTGATCGACCCCGAGAGCAGGAACGTCCCGGTCACGAACGCGATGCCCAGCACGATCGACAGGCAGGTCAGGGCTAGGCGCACCGCGTCGGCGCGCAGACCGGCCAGCACTACCTTCAGCATGCGCACCTCCTAGGTCGGTTCACGTCTCCGGGTCCGGATCATCGTAACTATCCTGGCGGGCCGGGCGCCGGGTCGGCATCGGTCTAAGGACGGGTTCTCAAATGCCCGCCATCCGCCCACAGGCGTAGATATCGCAGTCATACGGCAGTCTTACCCGCCGCCGTACGGCCGTTGTACTGCTGTCGTACCGCGTTCGTCACCAGCTCTCGGCCGCCTCCTGCCGCCCCTGCGGAGCCCGCGTGTCCCCGCTCACCTTCAGCGCCAGGAACGGATAGAGCAGCACCGACAGCATCCCCGCCCCGACCATCGCCGCCGCGGTCGAGGCCTTCAGCGTCCCCCGGTCGACGCCGATCGCGGTGATGGCCACGATCAGCGGCAGGCCGGTGGCCGCGTAGAGCGCGATGGCGCGCCGCCGCCGAGCGCTCACCCCGTCCGGCGCGGTCAGGTAGCTCGGCACGCCGCGCGTGACCAGGAACAGCCCCAGGAACAGCGGCACCAGCCCGAGCGTGGCCCAGTTCGAGGTCAGCGCCTTGAGGCCGTAGCCGATCCCGGTCTCGATGAAGAACACCGGGATCAGGAACCCGAACCCGACCGCCTCCAGCTTCACCGTGACCCGCTCGGCCCGCTCCTCGTCGCCGCTGTGGAACAGGATCCGCATGATGACGCCGGCCGCGAACGCGCCGAGCAGCATGTCCACGCCGAGCGCCACGGTCGCGCCGATCATCAGCATCAGCAGCGCGATGACCAGCCGGACCGCGAACTGCCCGGAGGTCTGCATGGTCAGGTCGGCCAGCCGGTTCACGGCCGCGTGCTCGCCGCGCACAGCCACCACGATCCCCACCCCGGCGATTAGCGTGAACGCCGTCAGGTAGACCATCGCCTCGCCGGGCTTGCGGCCGTCCAGGAACAGGGTCATGGCGATGATCGGCGCGAACTCCCCGACCGCGCCGACCGCCATCACCACGTTCCCCAGCGGCGTGCTGACCTCCCCGGCGTCGCGCAGCACCGGCAGGATCGTGCCGAGCGCGGTAGTGCTCAACGCGATGCCGACGATCACCCCGCTCTTCGCCGTGGGCGCCAGCAGCACGCCGAGGCCGACGCCGAGCGCCACCGACACCGCCCAGCCGGCCAGCGCGCGGTTCAGCGGCCCGCCGCGCAGCCGCGCGAAGTCGATCTCGTAGCCGGCCATGAAGAACAGCATCGCCAGGCCGAACTGCGACAGCGCGTGCACGTAGTCGTCGTCGTGGGCCCAGCCCAGCACGTCCGGGCCGACCAGGATGCCGAGCACGATCTCGAAGACCACCAGCGGCACCGGTGCCCGGCGGCCGGCCAGATCGGCCAGCGGCGGCGACAGGACCGCGATGACCGCGACCAGGACCAGGGTCCCCAGGGAGTGCGTCGTCACATAGGGGATTGTCCGGGCCCTGCGGTGCGGGGGGACGGAGCTCAAGGCGGTTGGCGGCCCCGCTCACTCTTTTGGCATAGTTCGGCGCCATGGCAGAGCATGAGCACGACCAGTGGGGGAACTCGCCCGGCCGGTTCCCGCCCTTTGACACGATCGAGATCGATCCGCAGAAGATCGGTGTCGTCCACACCGAGTGGGATCCCGAGGAGGACCACCACCCGGACCCCGGTGAGATCGTCTGGACCTGGGTCCCCTACGAGGAGCACGACGGCCGCGGCAAGGACCGCCCGGTGCTGCTGGTGGCGCGCGGCAAGGCGACCGGGAACTTCCTGGCGGTCAAGCTGACCAGCAAGTGGCACCCGGACGCCGAGAACTGGGTCAGCGTCGGCACCGGCGAGTGGGACCGCGAGGCCCGCGAGTCCTGGGCCGTGATAGACCGCGTGGTGCGGGTGCACCCCGAGGGCATCCGCCGCGAGGGGCACGCGCTGGACCGCGGCGACTTCGACAACGTCGTCGGCCACCTGCACAAGCGCTACGGCTGGACCGGCGAGGGCTACTAGGCCGACGCCCTTCCACGCCGACGCCGTACCCAGGCACTTCCACGGCCGAAGCCCCCGAGCGCGAACGCTCGGGGGCTTTCGGTTTCCGGCGCAGGGGAGTCGCCGGGAATCTTCGGGGAACCGCTACGGGATCAGTAGCCGTACCAGCACGAGCCGCCGCAGCGCGCCGCGACGACGGAGTCCAGCGAGCCGTAGACCTTCGCCGCGTAGCGGACGCCGGCGATGATGTTGTCCACCGGGTTGTAGATGTTGCCGTGGCCCGGCAGCGCGTAGGCGTTGAACGTCGGGGCGATGGTCTGCATCAGGCCGATCGACGGGTGGCCGGCGGCGGCGTTGGAGTCCCAGCCGTTGGTGGCGCTCGGGTTGCCCGCCGACTCGTGCATCACGGTCTGGTAAATCGCGTTGTACGAGACGTAGTACCCGTTGGAGTTCAGGATCGAGATGGCTTCCTTGATCCAGCCGTCCAGGTTGTTGGCGTAGGAGCCGGTGGACGCCGAGGAGGTCTGGTAGCTCTGGGTCTGGGTCTGCGTGCTCTGCGTCGAGCGGGTCGACTGGCTCGACTGCGTCGCCTTCACCGGGGCCGACTCGACGACCGGCTGGTTCGTGGTCGCGGCCGGGGCGGCGGAGCCGTTCGCGCTCGGCAGGTTCAGAACCCAGCCGATCAGGATCAGGTTCGGGTCCTGAAGGCTCCCACCGTTGGCCTGAGCCTTACCGGTGTTGAGCTTGAAGATCTCCGGGTACTTGCTGCCGTCGCCGAGCTTGGACTGGGCTATGCCGGACAGCGTGTCGCCGGCGTGCACGGTGTAGGTCGAGGCCTGCGGGGCGGCGGCCTTGGGGGCGGCGGCGGCCTTCGGAGCAGCGGCTGCGGCCTTCGGCGC
>NZ_JAACYW010000156.1 GCF_015356825.1 Catenulispora rubra
GCCCCCCAACCCAGCGGCAGATCCCCCGCCCCGGCCGGCGTCTCGATGAACTTCGGGTTCCCGACCCGCCCCTGCATCGCGACGAGCATCGCGGCGTGCGAGCCCTCGCGGACGAACTGGTCCATCGCGGCCTTGTCCGACCAGGCCGACAGGGTCCAGAAGGTCTTCTTCAGCAGCTTCGCGTCCAGGGCGTAGCCCGCGCAGCCCGGCGCGGTGCGCAGCTGCTTGCGGATGCGCATCGTCCACATCAGGAACCGCGGCACGTCCGTGTACCTGCGCAGCGGCAGCCGGGAGGTGAGCACGTGCAGCTCGGCGCCCTCGGCAGGCTTGAAGGTTCCCTTGGTCCAGGGCAGAGCGGGCATGACGGTTCCTTCGTGATCTGGGAGGCGTACGGGGTCAGTGAGCGGGGTCAACGTGCGGGTCAGTGAGCGAGTCAGTACACAGGGTCAGTGAGCGGGAGATTCCACCGGATCGGCCGGCAGGCGGGTGGGCTGTTGCGGTGCGAGTTCGCCGTCTGATTCGCGGATACCGAAGCGATCGTAAACCCGCCGCAGCGGCGCTGGGGCCCACCAGCCGGCGTGTCCCAGAAGTCGCATGATCGCCGGCACCAGGAGGATGCGCACCACCGTCGCATCCAGCACGATCGCGACCACCATCCCCACCCCGAACAGGATCATCGTCAGGATCTTGCTGGACGACATCGCGGCCAGCGGCACGCACATCAGCAGCGCCGCGCTGGTGATCAGCCGCCCGGTGCGCTGCACGCCGGTCGCCACCGCGGCCGTCGGGTCGCCGAGCGCGACGTACTGCTCCCGCACCCGCGACATCAGGAAGACCTCGTAGTCCATCGACAGTCCGAAGATCAGGGCGAACAGCATGATCGGGTTGTTGGGTTCGATGTTCCCCGTCGACTGGAAACCCAGCAGGCCTTCGAAGTGGCCGTCCTGGAAAACCCAGACGAGCACCCCGAACGTCGCCGCCAGCGACAGCAGGTTCATCGCCATCGCCTTCAGCGACAGCAGCACCGCCGCGACGCCGCCGTAAGCCATCGACTTCAGGAACGCGAACAGAAAGAACGCCATCGAAGCCAGCGCAACAGCCACCGTGACGCCGGAAACCGCGGCCGTCCGCCCGGCCATCGCCAACGTCCGCGACAGCGCATCAGCACCGGAACGCCCCTGCTCCATCTCCTCCCGGAACCGGCTGACGATGAACAAGCCGTAGTCGATAGCCACCGCCAGCCCAAGGATCGTCACCAAGCTCATGGCGAACACCGAGATATCAGTGAACTGAGCAAACAACCTGAGCACAGCCATCGACCCGAGAATCGACAACCCACCCACAGCCAACGGCAGGCTCGCAGCGACCAACCCGCCGAAGACGACCACCAAGAAGACGAACAACACCGGGAATGACAGCCCCTCGGCCATCCCCAGATCGTTCCCGACCTGCTGCCCCGCCTCATACCCGGCCGGCGTATTACCGCCCTGAACAGTCCGCAAGCCCGCCGCCGACAGCTTTCCCTTGACCTTCAGATAGCTGTTCTGCTTGGCGTTGTCGTCCGTGGCCGGAAGGGCGTCGAGCACGCCCTCCACGGCCTGACGGAAAGCCGGATCGTCGACCGTACGGCCCGCACTGCGATAGATGATGACCGCGTCCGGACTCCGCTCCCCGAACACCCCGACGCCGTAGATCCCGGACAGCACCGCCAGAACGACGGACGCCGTCAGGACCACCAAACGTCGGCGATGGACGAGACGCCCGAGTCGTTCGAACACTGTCTCAGCCCTTTTCAGCAGTCGAGAGCCAACATCAGCAGCGAAGCCAACGCCAGCCGTGAAGCCAACATCAGCAGCAGGAAGTCACCCCACCCCTCACGCCGCAGGCAAAAACCCGCGCCGCACGAAGTAGTCGGCATACTTGGCGAACAGCACCTCATCGATCGCCGGGCACGTGATATCAGCCCCCTGCGCCCCGGCCCCGCGCAAAAACCCGCGCGTCACCTCGTCACCGAACGGCGGCTGCTCCTCCTGCTCCATCAGCATCGCGGTCCGGATCAGCGGGAACATCGCGTTGGTGATCCCCTGAGCCGAGATCGCCTTGAGCCACTTGATGATGCTGACCTCCTTGAGGTCGTACCCCGCGGCCCCGATGAAGCCCTGAATCGTCGCCGACTCGATAGCCTCCGGCCCGATCTCGTGATAGTTCCCGCCGATCGCAGCCTCCTGCCGCGAGATCGCCACGATCGCCGCGCAGACGTAGTCGACCGGCACCAGGTTCATCTTCAGCCGGAAGTTGCGCGGGTACACCCCGGCCTGCACCGACCCGATGACGAAGCGCCACACGAAGTCGTTGCGCTGGCAGGCCCCCGAGCGCGAGTCGCCCCACACCTGCGTGGGCCGGTGCACCGTGACCGGCACGCCGCGCTCGCGCGCCGTGGAGATCAGCTCCTCGGCGACCCACTTGGCCTTGGAGTAGCCCAGCGGCATGTCGTCGGCCGGGCCGGTCGGGTACTGCTCGTCGCGCGGGGTGGTGTTGTCCCCGGTCCGGCCGTTGAAGATGCCGGCGGTCGAGACGTGGTGCAGCGGGGCCGAGGCCGCGCACGCGAAGCGCAGCACCTCGTGCGTCCCGCTGACCGTCGCCTTGCGCAGCCACTTGTAGGGGGTCAGGAAGTTGACCTTCGCCGCGGTGTGGTAGATCGCCTCCACCCGGCCGGCGAGCGCCTGGTACTCGGTCTCGGACAGGCCGAACCGTTCCAGCGTGATGTCGCCGGGGACGACCTCGATCCGGTCGGCCACGTCCGTGACGTCCACGTCGAGCCCTGCCAGGTTCTCCAGCAGCCGCTCGCGCGCCGCCTCCGCGGAGTCCCCGCGGACCAGGCAGTGCACCGTCAGGCCGGTCGCCAGCAGTTCGCGCAGCAGGAACGAGCCGACGAAGCCGGTCGCCCCGGTCAGGAGCACCGACGTCGCCTGCGCCACGGGGGTGCGCGGGGTGAAGCCCTCGATGTCCGCCGCCAGCACGCTGTCCTCGGCGAGCTGGGCGGCGTCGCCTTCGATCTGGGTGGTGTCGCCTTCGATGTCGGCAGTTGTCATGTCCTTGCCTTCCTTACTGTCTCGCCACTGTTCTCGCCGTCTCGGGCTACGCCACCGCGGCGCGGGCCTGTTCGATCGATCCGCGCAGCAGGAACAGGGCCTGCTCGATGTCCTCGGAGGTGGCGACGATCGGCGGGATCAGCCGCAGCACCTCCGGCCGGCTCAGGCAGGTCGAGACGACCAGCCCGCGCTGGGCCAGGCCGACCTGCACCTCGCCGACGAACTCCGGCGAGACGAAGTCGACGCCCCACAGCAGGCCCCGGCCGCGCACCGCGGAGACGGACTCCGGGTGGTCGGCGGCGATCGCCTCCAGACCGGCGGCCATCTCGGCGCCGACCCGCAGGCCGTCGGCGACGTGCTCCTCGATCGTCGCCAGCGCGGGCACGATCGCGGCCGTGGCCAGCGGGTGACCGGAGAAGGTCGCGGTGTGCAGGACGAAGTCGGCCGCCAGCGGCGCGTACAGCTCCTCGCTGCACACCATCGCCGAAACCGGCACCACGCCGCCGCCGAGCGCCTTGCCCAGCAGCACCGCGTCCACAGGCAGGCCGGCCGCCAGCGCCACTGACCGCTCGCCGCAGCGCCGGAGGCCGACCTGGATCTCGTCGGCGATCACGAACGCGCCGGCCGCCTTGGCGTCCGCGCACCAGCGCGCGAGGATCGCCGGGTCCAGCGTGGTGACGCCGTTCTCGCCCTGGACGGGCTCGAAGATCAGGGCCGCGACGTCGTCGGTCTCGGCCAGCACCCGGGCGACCGCGTCGGGCCGCGCCGGGTCGATGTGCACGGCGCCGGGCAGCACCGAGTCCAGCCCGCCGCGGAACCGGTCGTGGTGGGTCAGCGCCAGGGCGCCGAGGGTCTTGCCGTGGAAGGCGCCCTCGACGGCGATCACGGTGCTGCGACCGGTCGCCACGCGCGCCAGCTTGACCGCCACCTCGACGGCGTCCGCGCCGCCGCTGCCGAAGTACACCTTCGGCAGCGCACCTCCCAGGTAGTCCACGACGGTCTCGGCGGCCAGCGCCGGCACCGGGTTGAGCACCGAGCGCGTCGAGGTGGGCATCCGGTCGAGCTGGTCGCGGACCGCCCTGACCACCGCGACGTTCCGGTGGCCGAGCAGCGCCACCGCGTAGGACCCGAAGTCCAGCGCCTGGCGGCCGTCGGACAGCGTCACGCGGCAGCCCTCGGCGGAGGTCTCGACCGCGCCCTGGCCCATGAACTTCCCGGCCATCGCCAGCGACGGCGAGAAGTGCTTCTTCACCTGCTTGAACGTCGCCTTGGCGTCCCCGGACTTGATGTCGCTCATAGCTGTCCCCTACTGCTCGGCGCGGGCCACGATGGCACCCGCGTAGCCCTCGATGGCCTTGGCCACGGCGGGATGGATCATCTCGGCCACCAGCGGCAGACCGATGTCGAACTCGACGCTGACCTCCAGCTCGTTGGCGTGCACCTGCCAGTAGCCCTGGTAGCTGTTCAGATCGCCGTCGGTCTGGTGGAACTCGATGCGGCGGTCGTCGGCGGAGATGCGGTCCTCCTGCTCCCACTCCATCTCCGAGCCCTTGAGCTCGACGATCCAGCTGCTGGTGCGGCGCGCGCCGTCCTCGTCGAGGATCTCGATCTCGTTCACGCCGGTCATGTATTCCGGGTAGGACTTGTAGTCCAGCAGCACGTCCCAGACCTGTTGGGCCTCGCACGACATGGGGAGTCGGGAATTCATCGAGTACATGGGTCCTTATTCCGTCTCTTCAGGGGTTCCGGCCTCGCCCGAGGCCTCGACCTGGATCTGCCAGTGCGAGAACAGCTTCCGCTCGCCGTGCAGGCGCAGCAGGACGTCGGTGACGCGGTCGATGGCGGCCACGTCGGTGACGGTCTCGGTCGGGTGGAACGTGCGCCAGACCCGCTCCAGGCACAGCAGCAGGACCGCGCCGTCCGGGAAGGGGTCCGCCAGCACGGCTTGGGAGTTCACGATCAGGTGGATGACCGCCGCGCCGGCGTGCAGCGCGCAGTACTGTTCGGCGAGCCGGTAGAGCTCGGCGGAGGCGCCGTAGGCACGGCCCAGGCGCTCCTGCGCGTCCCGCTGGTCGGCGGCCAGCCGGTCCACCTCGGCGAGCAGCCGGCCGGCCAGCTCGGCGGACTGCTCGAACCAGGCGCGCTGCTCGCCCTCGCGGGTCCGGGCCAGCTCGCGCAGCCTGGCGACGGCGTCCGGCAGCGCCACCAGCACGACGTCGCCGTCCCGGCTGAACAGCTGCTGCTGGGCCGGCACCCACTCGGCGAGCTTGGCGTCGATGTCGTACATGAGCGCGGTCTTCGCGATCGCGGCGGCGCGCTGGTCGGTGGTCGCGGTGGCGGACCGGGTGAGGATCGTCTGCAACTGCGCGCCGACGCTCTTGAGGTTGACGACCGTGTTGCCGTCGGCGAACACCGAGACCAGGATGTCGCGCAGCATCTTCTGGAAGATGCCGTAGTGCGGGTGCTCGCGCAGGTACAGGCGGGCTCCGAGCACCAGCGACAGCTGCGAGAGCGTGCGCTCCAGCGAGGTCGGGACGAAGTACTTCACGATCGCGGAGGTGATGCCGACCTGGTCCGGGCACGCCTGCAGGGCGCGCACGCCACCGGTCGCGACCGCCTCGGACAGCAGCAGGTCGGCGAAGCTCTCGGCCATCTGGCGCCGGGTGTAGGGGATCTCGGCCACCGTCTTGCCGAAGATCTCCCGCTTGACGATGAAGTCGGCGGTCACCCGCAGCGCGGTGTCCGCGGCGCCCAGCGCGATGCCGCTGATGGTGGTCCGGGCGACCTGGGCGCTCTTCAGGACCAGCTCCAGGCCCTGGCCCTCGCCGCCGATGAGGTGGCTGTCGGGCACGAACACCTGGTCCAGCACGATGCCGCTGAGGTCCAGGGCCCGAAGGCCGTGCAGGCGCTCGTTCGGCACCTCGCGCACGGATCCGGCCGGGCACAGGCGCTTCTCGACGGCGAAGATCGACCAGTCCCCCGGCCCTCCGCGCTCCCCGGTGCGGGCGTGCACGGTCACCACGTCGGCCAGCGTCGCGATGCCGATCAGCCACTTCTCGCCGGTCAGCAGGTAGCCGCCGTCCACCTTCTCGGCACGCATGTCGTTGGACAGCACGTCGCTGCCGTGGTGCCGCTCGGACAGGCCCCAGGCCATCTTCGCGCCGTTGTTGATCATGGAGACGAAGCGGGTCCGCTGCTCCTGGCTGCCGCCGATCCAGGTCGGCATGAACGCCAGGTCGGTGAGCATCAGGGCGCTGGCGGTCGTCGGGTCGCGGCGCGCCACCAGGCGCAGCAGCAGGAACCCGGTCTCGACGTCGCCGGCCCGCCCGCCCCACTCGGCCGGCAGGCAGTACTCGTGCACCGCCCGCCGCTGGAGCTCGCCGACCAGCTCGTGCGGGAACTCCTCCAGCTCGTCGTACCGCAGGATCCGCTGGAACGACAGCAGCGTCGCGGGGTCGTGGGGATCGCCGAGGTTCCGCTCGAGGTCCTCGGCGACGGCGACATTGTGCTGAACCGTCATGGCAGCACCGGTCCTTTCGCATCGTCCTTGTCTGTGGCCTCTGAACAACCGGCTCGCCGCCCGGCCAGCTGGAGCGGGACGGCGGAGAACATCCGCACGTCCTGCCACAGGCCGGCGGCGATTCGGTACGCCTGGTCGGCCAGCGGCATGGAGAGCCGGGCCGTGCGCTCGGCGGCTCGGTCCAACAGCAGCGCCAACGACGCCGTCAGCCAGCCGAGCGCGCCGGGCGGGCAGCCGTAGAGCGAGCGCTGCCGGTTGAACGACCACAGGTGCACGCACGAGGCGGCCGCGTGCAGGTACGCCACGCGGGCGGCCAAGTCCAGCTGCGTGGTGCCGCGCAGGGCGGGAGGCAGCGAGGCGGCGGCGCGGATGTCGGAGGCGGCCGAAGCCAGTTCGGCCTCCAGCCGCGAGAGCAGTTCCAGCAGCAGGACCGCGTCGGCTTCGAGCACGTCGGGGTCCAGGGCCGCGGAGGCGATCGCCGCGCGGACGTCCACCAGGACGTGCGCCAGCTCGCCGGTGACGACGTCGCGGCCGCGCGCGGCGAGCGCGAGGCGGTCGAACTCCAGCGGCGGCAGCTGACGCCCCAGGTCGAAGGTGGCGGCCAGCAGTGCGGGATCCGTACCGGTGGTCCTGGTGTTCTTGTCAGTGTCGGCGGCAGCGTCGGCCGCGGCTTCCGCGTCACGGAAGGCGCCCAGCTGCATCACCACCAGCCGCTGGTTCGCCGTCGGGCTGGTGTCGAAGAACCGGACCGCCGCGTTGTCGGCGCGCAGCACGTCGAACGCGCCGGCCGCGCCCTCGCGCAGCACGCTGCGGCTGCCGAGCACGTCGGCGCACCGCGCGAACACCTCCTCCGACAGCGCGGTGAGCACCGTCTTCAAGGTGCCCGACCACAGGCTCTGCTTCTCGGGGAAGGTGTGCATGGCCCGGACGCAGCCCAGCGCCGCCGCGTCGGCCGCGATCAGCGCGGCCGCGGCGGTCCCCAGCTCCCGGCGGTTGGCAGGGTGCTGATCCACCGGCTTGCCGGCCACCACGTGCCGGTGCGCGAAGTCCAGGGTCAGCCGCAGCGCGCTGTCGGCGGCGGCGAGGTTGGCCGCGGTGCTGGTGGCGCGGACGATCTGCATCGCCTTCATCGCGGTTTCCATGCCGTGGCCGACCTGGCCGACCAGCGCTTCGGCGGCGATCGGCACGTCGGCGTAGCGGATCTCGGCGTAGTGCGCGCCGCGCATGCCGGCCACCTGCTGGAACCGGACCGTGGTGGCCGAATCCGGGCTCTGCCAAGGCTCCAGCGGCTTGTCCAGCAGCACCGCGCTGAACGCGGCGGGCCCGCGGCCCCCGGTGCTGGCGATCACCAGCGCGGCCTCGGCCGGGCCGCCGAAACCGGTCAGCCACTTCACGCCGTCCAGGCGCCAGCCGTTCTCGGCCGCGGTGAGCGTGCAGGTGTTGGCGAGCAGATCGCTGCCGTGGTCCGGTTCGGAGAAGGAGAACCCGATGGAGCCGCCGCCGCGCAGCAGCTCCACCACCCGCTCCCGCTGCTCTTGCGACCCGGACAGCAGCACGCAGCTGGTCGCGGTGATGTCGATCATCGTGGCCGGCATGACCGTCAGATCACGCCGGGCCGCGACCCGCACCAGGGCGAACAGGTCGTCGTAGCGGACCAGGTCCCCGCCTTGCGCGAGCGGCACGTAGGACAGCCGCAGCGCCGGTCCCGCCGCCTTCGTCAGCGCCTCCGGGAACGAGCCTGACTCTGCCCTGTCCACCATGGCCTGGAAGCCGCACGGGTTGCCCGGGTCGGCCGGGTCCCCGAGCGCGGCGTCCAGGTCGGCCGCCGCCGAGTGCAGATCGGCGGCGGCGAGCAGCCCGACGGCAGTCACAGCTCGTCCGCGGCCAGCTCGGACGGGACCGGGCGGAAGTCGCCGCAGCCGCGCGGCATCCGCACCCCGGCCAGGGCCAGCTGCTGCACCCGGGAGGTGAACGCAGCACCCTGCATCAGGTTGCGCGCGACGTCGGCGACCCGGCGGTTCTCGGCCCCGGCCAGGTAGGTGCCGCGCACCCACTCGTTGAAGCTGCCCATCGCCGGGCCGCACCAGATCTGGTAGTCCAGCCCGCGGTCGCCCTCGCCGACGACGGCCCAGCGCGAGGCCATGCCCAGGTACCAGCGGAAGACCAGCGCCATCTTGCGCTTCGGGTCGCCGGCGGCCCGGGTCAGCTGGTCGGGGTCGCGGCGGGTGAAGTATTCGGTGACGTCCTGCCAGACCTCGTCGACAGTGCGGCGCAGGATCTGCGTCTCCAGCCGCGCCAGCTCCTCGGCCGGCAGCGCCTCCAGGCCCGGGTAGGCGGAGTACAGCTCGTAGAGGCGCTTGGCGCGCATCGCGAACATGGTGCCCTTCTTCAGCACCTGGAGCTGCACGCCCATCTCGAACATGTCGGCCGCCGGCGCCATGTCCACGTCGGCGACGCCGGCCTGGACCAGCAGGTGCCGCACCTCGCTGGAGGTGCCGGCCTCCAGGCAGGACTGGTTCACCGAGCCGGTCACGATGTAGTCGGCGCCCATCGCGAAGGCCGCCGCGGCGGCCAGCGGGGTCCCGATGCCGCCGGCCGCGCCGACCCGCACCTCCAGCGGCAGCCGCAGCTCGTTCCGCAGCTGGTCGCGGCGGCGCAGCACCGAGGCGAACGCGGTGGTGAGCGGACGCCGGTCGGTGTGGCCGCCGGAGTCGGCCTCGGCGGTGACGTCGTCGGCCAGCGGGACCTGGCGGGCGATCTCAGCCTGCTCGGCGGTCACCAGCCCGGCCGCGACCAGCTCGGCGACCATGGCCTCGGGCGCCGGGCGCATGAACTTCTCGGCCACCTCGGCCCGGGAGACCTTGGCGATCACCCGGTTCGCGACGGTGATCCAGCCGTCGGCGGTGCGGCCGAGCCCGGCCACGCGGTAGCGCACGATGTTCGGCGTGATGTCCATGAAGGCCGAGGCCTCGACGCAGCGCACGCCGTAGCGCAGGAACAGGTCGACCGCCGCGCGCTCCAGCTCGGCCTCGCTGGGGCTGTGGATCAGGTTGGCGGCGTAGGGCAGCCCGGGGATCTCGGCCTGGAAGCGCTGGAGGGCGGACTCCACGCGGGCCGGCAGCAGTCCGGCCGCGCCGAACGAGCCCAGGTAGCCGGCCCGGGCCAGCGCGATCACGTAGTCCTCGGAGGCGATGCCGCCGGCCATGGCGCCGCCCATGTAGGCGTACTTGACGCCGTGGTGGGCGCGGAAGGCCTGCGAGCCCAGCCGGTCCGGGGTCAGCGGCCCGATCGCCGCGACCACGGTCTCGTCGTCGACCGGCCGGCGGGTGGTGACCCCGATGCCCTCGGGGCTGCGCACCACGTAGACCGGCGACTCCAGGTCGGTCAGGGTGCTGTAACAGCCTTCGACGGACGTGTGGACCACCGGTTCGACGAAGTCCTCGGTTCCCAGGGTGATGCTCATCGTTCGTCCTCTCGACGGTCGTGCACCTCAACTGCGATGTCCGTGATCTCGTAGATGCGCATTCCGGGCTTCCACACGTTGGCGTCGGCGATCACCAGGACCCGGTCCGCCTCCCGCCGGATCTCCTTGACGTGCAGGTCGAAGGTCATCGGGCCCTCGGTCCGCAGGATCTGGCCGCGGTACTTCCAGGTCGTGGCGACGCCCAGCGGCATGGCGAAGACCGGGTCGGCGAAGTCCTCCCCCAGTCCCAGGTCGATGGCGTACACCTGGAGCGCCTGGATCAGGGCCTCGACGCCGAGCGAGCCGGGCATGACCGGGTCGCGGTAGAAGTGGCACTCGAAGTACCAGTCGTCGTGGGCGATCTCGCGGTGGCCGTACAGGTAGCCCTTCTCGTACTTGCCGCCGCCGGCGACGATGTCCACGGTGTCGACCATGCGCAGGTGCCCGTCGGCCAGGCGCAGGCCGGGCCGGGTGAACCAGTCGTCGACGTGGCGGATCGCCAGGGTCCGCTTCGCCGAGGCCGGCAGGGCCTCCTGCTGGTCCAGCCAGGGCGCCACGTACTTGCCGGCGTCCAGGCCGACCTGGTTGGCCAGGGCGTCGGCCGTGTGGTAGCCGAACATGGACTCGCCCTTGTAGAACAGCTCGCCGTCGGCGAACAGCTCGTAGCTGAACTTCTGCAGCGAGGTCCCGGGCATGATCTGGTTGAAGGTCATCCGGGTCTGCTGGCGGATCGTCTTGCCGCGCAGGTCGATCTGCTTGACCACGCTCGCGGTGCCGTCCAGGTTGCGGATGTTGAGTTCCTGCTCCGGCGTGGCCAGGGTCGCGCCCAGGTAGTAGCCGAGCAGGATCGCGGCCTGGAGCGAGGACTCCATGTACACACAGTTCGGCATGCCCGGGAAGGAGTTCTCGTGGAAGTACCAGGCCTCCGGCGGGCAGTCGTACTCGGTCTCCATGGTGGCGCCGGACTTCAGCGTGCCGCGCACCCCGCCGAACTTCATGATCCGGTCGACGAAGCGGAAGTCCCCGTTGGGAATGTAAGGGGCCTTGCGGTCCGCGTAGATCTCGAACTCCGGACCCATCGCGGTCGCCAGGTCGCCCTTGGCGGCGTGCGACAGGTGCAGCTCGTTGATGAATGCCGGCTCGCCCTGGGCATTGCGGCGGCCCAGGAATGCGGGGATGCCCCCGGTTTCCGGCCGGTACTGGGTGCCGGGCTTCTCGCGCACCTGCACGCCGAAGTTCTGCATGCTGATCATCGCCTTGTCGCCGTCGTAGACGACGATGTCGGCGATCACGGTCGGCCGCGGCAGCATGGTGATCTTGGTGATCTCCACGTGGTAGCGCAGGCTCTTCTGGTTCGGCGTGATCTGGCCGCGCACCTTCACCTGGGTCTTCAGGCCCGGCACCGACTGGAACTCGGCGTCCGGCAGCACCAGGTGCAGGCCCAGGTACATCGCGTAGACCTGGAGCAGCTGCACGCCGCCCTCGGCGACCAGCGAGCCGGCCAGGACCGGGTCCCCCGGGAAGTGGCACTTGAAGTACCAGCCCTCGGGGTCCAGGTGCTTGACGGCACTGATCTCGCCGATCCCGCAGGGGCCGCCGAGCCGGTCGATCACGGTGATCTCGTCGATCATCCGCAGCATCGTGTCCGGCAGCCGCAGCGAGCGGTTGCTGCCGTCGGCACTCTGGTCCCAGGCCGGGCCGAACACCTCGGCAGGGCGGCCCTGCGCGAGCAGTTCGAGGTCTGCGGCACCGAGCGAGGTGCGGTCGGTCCGGGCCAGCGGCTTGAACCAGGTGCGGGTCAGGGCCTCGCGCCGGCGGCGGTCGGCGGCGCTGGTCACCACGCCGAGGGAGTTCTCCAGCTCGGCCGCCGAGAAGAACCCGGCGCAGGCGTTGAGCAGCTCCAGGATGAGCTCGCCGTCGGCGTAGCACTTGTAGTTGAAGAAGAACAGCAGGCTGTCGCCGTTCCAGACGAAGCGCGAGATGTTGATGTCGTAGCGCAGGGTCTGGCCCTCGCGGGGCAGGCCGCCGTGGAACACCAGCTCGCTGTCCAGCAGCCGGTACACGCGCTCGCCGCGGTTGCGGAAGTCGATGCCGAGGTAGCTGATCAGCAGCAGGTCGCACTGGCCGGCCTCGATGGTGACCGCGCACGGCACCAGGCCGTCCACGCTGTACCAGGCGCCGATCGGTACGTCGTACTCGGTGGTGATCGACGAGGGCTCGTAAACGCCCGGCGTGCCCTTGAGGTCGGTGACCCGGGTGACGAAGTGGTACGGCGGCTCGGGCAGCCGCACCCGCACCGGGAAGGTGTCGTATTCGGCGAAGTCGGGGCCGAAGACGTTGGCGACGTTGCCCGAGGCGAACTCCAGCAGCTGCGCCTCGTTCCAGATCACGGGCCGTTCAAGAGTCGCGGCCTGCTCCGGTGTCGCGGGCTGCTCGGGAGCGAAAGGCAGATACCCGCCCCGCTCGGCTTCCAGAGCATCCAGGCTGGCGTGCGCCAGCGTGCCCTGAACCCGCAAGAACGAGCCGTGAGCCTGGAAGACGGTGTGGCGCATGGGACCCAGCACCCGGCTACGGGCCGCGACCGCGTAGTCGGAGACCGGGGCGGCCTGCGCGAACTGTGCGGCCTGCGCGAACGCCGCGGCCGGAGCGGCCTGGGCGACCGGGACGGCCTGGGGGAAGTAGTCGGCGACCGGGACGGTCTGCTGGGCGGGGATCACAGGCTGCGCCACGGCAGCCACCTCCACGGGACGGCGAGCGGGCAGGTACACGAACGGCTCCGCCTCGATGACGATGACATCGGGGTCGGCGGTGATCAGCAGCGGTCCGACCTCGGCGTCCAGCGCGCGCAGCTCGATGGCGTCGGCCAGGACGGGCTCGGCCCGCTCCCGGACCCGCTCGACCAGCGACTCGCCGCCGCAGACGACGGTGGCGCGGAACGCCGGCACGGACGCCTGGACCGGAGCCGGGAACAGGCGGTCGAGGCGCACGTCGACACCGTGGCTGACCAGGCGGGCGACCATGGCGCAGACCGACTGGCCGACCGACATGCCGCGGCGGTCCACCGCGACCGCGACGTGCGAACGGCCGGCCAGGGTCTCGCCGATCCACCGGGTGCAGGTCGCACCGGGACCGACTTCGATGAAGACCCGGAAGCCGCGCTCGTAGGCGTTCTCGGTGAGCCGGGCGAAGTCGACCGTGGTGCACAGGGTGTCCGCGATGCGGCGGGAGATCACTTCCCGGTCCGACGGATCGACGAGCCCGTAGTCGAAGCTCGACAGCAGTTCGAGCCCTGACTGCGGCGCGCCGAGCGGGTGGTCGTTCAGGGCCGCGAACTGCGGGTGCGCAGAGAGCACCACGGCGTTGTGCATGACGTGGTTGGCCGGTGCCTTCGCCGCCTTGCAGCCCAACCGGTTCTTGAGCTCTTCGACCTGTTCCGGAAGGCCCGCGACGACGACCTCGTTCGGGGTGTTGACGTGCGTCAGGTACACCCGGTCCAGGCCCGGCATCGCGGCCCGCACCTCTTCGGCGCCGGCCAGGAACACCTGTGTGGTCCACACGTCACGGTCCCGGGTGGCGTCCGCCAGACCCCACGCGGACCGGACGAACCGCTTGGGTCCGCACAGCTGGTCCACGAACAGCGGGGAGGCGATCAACGCGGCATCGTCGCGCACGGACGCGTCCCACACGTCCATTGCGAAGAGCATGCTGCTCTCCCCCAGGCTGTAGCCGAAGCCGCCGTCCGGCCGGATGCCCAAGGTGTCCCGGAGCATCCGCGTCGCCAGCACCGCGGAGTTGGTGCCGATGGCGAGCATGGTCGGGATCGACTCGATCAGCTCGCCCTCGTGGCGCATCAGCGCTTCACGGTCCACGCCCAACGGGGCGCTCGGGAACAGCGCCGCGTGCTTCAGCTCCGACCACGGCGCGCGGGCGTCGCGTTCGAACTCCGACAGCAGGCCGGGGAACAGGGTGAACACGTCGCGGCCCGCGCCGGGGTAGGCGGTGAAGGCGCCCGGGTAGACGAAGGCGACGCGGCCGTCGGAGCCGACCGGGTTCGCCGTGCAGTAACTGCCCGCCGGCGTCGTCCAGTCCCGGCCCTCGGCGACCGTCTGCGGCAGGTACTTCATCGCCGAGGCGAGTTCGCGGCGCAGACCGGCTTCGTCGGGGGCGACGATGGCAGCGACGTAGCGGCCGCTGCGGGGAGTCACCGCGCGCGCCCGAGCCAGGTCGATCGGCGCGCGGCCGCTGTCGAGGGCGGTCAGGCATTCCTGCGCCGCGGTGGCCAGCTCCTCGCCGGAGCCGCCGGACAGCGGGATCAGCACCGGAGCGCCGGCCCCGGTCCAGTCGATGGCCTCGATGCCCAGGCGCGACGGCGGCGCGGAGAGGATGACGTGGGCCGCGGACGCGCCGTCCACCGCGTGCACCGCCGCCGCCAGGCGGTCGTCGACGCGGCGCGGCAGCCACGGCACTCCGGCGTCCAGCAGCCGCAGCGCCGACGCGGCGAAGCCGGCGGCAGCAGCGGCCGTCTGGAACAGTTCCGGCGCGGCCGGGGGCAGTTCGCGGTGCCGCAGGCTCAGCGCCGCGCTGACGACACCGACCAGCACACTCGCCTGCTGGGTGTCGCCGATCAGCGGCGGATGAGCGGCCAGCACACAGCCCGGGGTGTCGTCGCCGCGGGCCTCGTAGATCCGGCTCAGAGCACTGAGCTGCTCGGCATCGATCCCGCCGGCCAGTTCCACATAACCGATGTCCTCGCAAGTCAGTCCGCTGCTCGCCAGCGCGTCTTCCACGTGCGCGGCAAGCGATGGGGAGCCGGCGGTACCGGTGACCACCGCGTCAACGGTCAAAGCCGAGCCCGCTGCCGCACGAGTCAGGACGAGGGCTGCGGCACCGTCGGCCAGCACCGGCCGAATACCGTTCGCGAGCGCCGTTCTGACCAAGGTGTTCTCGTACCCGGCGGCCAGCTCGACACCGCCGACCAGGACCGCCTCGACGGTCGGGTCCAGCAGCAGCAGTCCGGCCACCTCCAGCGCTCGCGCGCCGCCGGTGGCATCGCCGGTCACGGTGAACGCCGGCCCCGTGAAGTTGTGCGCGGAGGCGATCCGTGCGGCCATGACGTTGCCGATGTAGCTCAGCACCTCGTTGGCGCCGATGGGGTCGTGCACGCCGGAACGGACCGCGGCCTCCAGCCGGTCGAGCTCGTCGGCGGTGAGGTCCAGTCCGGTGCGGGCGACTTCGGCGCGGACGTGCGCGCCGATGTCGAAGCGGGCGCGGTGGGCCAGCGAGCGGGGCTCCATCTCCATGGCGATGACCACGCCGACCCGGCGCTCGCCACGGCCCTTGGCTCCGGCCGCCGTCAGCCGGGCTTCAGCCAGCGCCTCGTTGGCGGCCTCGAAGAGCAGCAGATGCTGGGGGTTGGCCTGAACGAGCTCGGCAGGCGGCATCCGGTAGCCGCGGACGTCCACCTCGACGCTGTCGACGTAGCCGGCGTCCGTTTCGGACTCCAGCTCCGTGATGCCGAGGGATTCCGCGCCGTACCAACGGGTTTGCGGCCGTGCGGCGAGCGCCGGGCGGCCGGACCGGCGCGTGCTGCGCAGGGCACTGACACTCGCGACCTCGCCGACCCGCACTCCCATGCCGGTGATCGCCATCCGGACCGGCTGCGGCGCGGCGGGCTTCGTCTCCGACGCGGTCCGGGCCGCCGATTCGACGGCGTCGGTGAGCACCAGGTGGGCGTTCGTCCCGCCGAATCCGAAGGCTGACACGCCCGCGCGCCGGGGCCGCTCGCCGTTCTCCGGCCACGGCCGGTTCTCGGTCACCAGGCGGTCGGCGGCGTTTTCAGCCCCGGCCGGCCGGATCGGGCCGGTCTGCGTGGGCGTGGCCGGGATGACCCCGTGCCGCATGGCCAGGATCACCTTCAGCACGCTGGTGAATCCGGCGACCGTGAGCAGGTGGCCGACGTTGCCCTTGACCGAGCCGAGCAGCGGCACCCGGTCGGCGCCGAAGAATTCGGTGAGGCCGCGCAGTTCGATCGGGTCGCCCACCGGCGTCCCGGTCGCGTGGCACTCGATGTAGTCCACGCTCTGCGGGTCCACGCCGGAGCCGTAGGCCTGCGCGTAGGTGGCCAGTTGGCCGGAGATGTTGGGGACCAGGGGGTGCGCGCCGGCTCCGTCGTTGCCCAGGCCGATGGACTCGACCACGGCGTGGATGCGGTCGCCGTCGCGGACCGCGTCGGCCAGCCGCTTGAGGACCAGCACGCCCGCGCCCTGGCCGGTCACGATGCCGGAGGAGGCCGCGTCGAAGGGCACGCTGACCCCGTTGGCCGGGTAGGCGTGCAGATCGCTGAAGGACAGGTGGATCAGCAGCGGGTCGGGGGCGCAGACCGCGCCGGCCAGCACCACGTCCGCGGCGCCGGTGGCGAGGTAGTCCCGGCCCAGGCTCACGCTGTACAGCGCCGAGGAGCACGCCGCGTCGAGCGCGAGCCGCGGCCCGCCGAGGCCGAAGGCGTCGGCCACGACCGTGGCCGGCAGGCCGGACGGCCACAGCGAGCGGACCGGGACGTTCGGCTGCCAGGAGCCGGACCCGCCGGCCTCCGGCAGCGGGAGTCCGGCCTGGCGCAGGCCGTTGCTGACGCCGTGCCGGTAGAACGGCAGGCACAGCTTGCCCGACTGTTCCGTGGGGAAGGAGTAGTTGCCCAGCACCAGGCCGGTGCGGGCCAGCGCCGGGTCGTCCTCGGCGATCCCGGCGTCGGCCAGCGCCTGCCGGATCGCGTACAGCGGCCACCGGACCACCGCGCCGAGACCGTCGACGGCGCGCGCGTCCACGCGCAGGCCGTCGTGGTCCATCTCCGGCTCGGTCACGAAACCGCCCCGCACCGAGGTGATCTTGTGAGTGTCGTCTCCCCAGCCGCCCGGGTTCGCCGGGTTGGCGCCGAAGGTGGAGATGTCACCGGGGCGGCGCAGGTCGGCACCGGCGAGCAGGTTGTCCCAGAACTGCTCGGGCGTGTTCGCGCCCGGCAGCAGGCAGCCGATGCCGACGATGGCGATCGGCGTGCCGCTGTACGTGTCCGACATGGGGGTCACGCTGTCCGATCTGTATCAACCGCTAGGTTCTGTATCAACCGCGAGAAGCTGTATCAACTACGAGAATCTGTATCTGTCTCTACCGATGGGTTCTGTCTCGTCCGTCAGGAGGCGAACTTCGAGCCCAGCGCGGCGTCGGCGACCAGCTGCACCGCGCCGAAGCGCAGCAGCACCCGGCCGTCGGGGCGGCAGGCGGTGACAGTGCCCTGAGCCACCGAGCCGTTCACGGAGAGAGCATCGACGACCACCAGGAACTCGCCGGTTTCCGGCAGGCCCTCGTAGACCTCGACCGCGCCGATCGCCGTCGGCAGGCTGTTCAGGCCCATGGTCCGGTGCACCTGCACCAAGGCCGCCTGCAGCAGCAGATCCGCCGATTCCGGGGAGTAGTTCCCGGAGGCGAACTCGCCGCCGCCGAGCCGGACCTCGACCGGACGGCACACCGCCACCAGCCGTCCGTCCGGCGCGGCGAGCGTGCCGGTGATCCGGGCCAGTGCCGGACCGTGGAACAGCACCCCGGTGTCGTAGGCCGTGACCGGCTCGACCCCGGTCAGGGACGGCAGGGACACGGTCGGCGCGGCGCCGGTGGGCTCGGTGGGCACCTGCGCCCGGAAGCGCGGGCGGCCCGAGGAATCCGTGACCAGCACCTGCTTCCCGGTCACCATCAGGTCGAGGTACTCCGGCGCGTTCTCGTCGAAGACCACGCCCTTCAGGACCGAGAAGTCCTTCAGCCTCGTCACCGCACCGCCCCGCAGGCGCTGCATCGTGCCGAGGATGGCGCCCACCGCCGCGGTGGCCGGCAGCACCGGGATGCCGCCGATCGCGTGGTCGGCCAGGAGTTCGCTGTGCGCGAGCCCGGTCGTCGACAGCCGCAGGACCGTCTTCGCCTCGCCGAGCTCACGCTCGGGACGCGCCGACAGCGGCTGGTTCGGACCCACCACGCACACCACGTCCTGCGAGCGCGCGGCGCTGAACTGCTCGGTGAAGAACTCCACACCGGTCTGCAGCGGGATCAGCGTCACGCCGCGCTCGGCGAACATCCGCTCCAGCGCCGGGGTCACCATGCCGCCGGCCCAGGCGCCCCAGTTCACCGAGGTGACCCGGGTGGCCGGAAGCCTGCGGCGCAGCGTCGTGGCGACGCGGTTGAGCGCTTCGTTGGCGCTGGCGTAGCTGGACTGCCCGCGGTTGCCGAAGAACCCCGCGACCGAGGAGAACAGCACGACGTGCTTGAGCCGGTCCTCGGCGACCGCGTCCAGCGCCGAGCGCAGTCCGGCCAGCTTGGTGGCCAGC
This sequence comes from Catenulispora rubra, assembly GCF_015356825.1. GTDB lineage: Bacteria > Actinomycetota > Actinomycetes > Streptomycetales > Catenulisporaceae > Catenulispora > Catenulispora rubra. The sequence continues at coordinate 18,442 of NZ_JAACYW010000156.1, forward strand.
ACCGGGCCGACGTCGGCCGCGCGCTGGTCGACGACCGCCTTGTCGGCGAGCACGCCCGCACCGTGGATCAGACCGCTGATGCGGTCCCGGTACGGGGCCAGCGCCTTCGCGGTGGCCGCGGCGTCGGTCACGTCCACGGCCAGGTACTCGGCCGTGGCGCCCGCCGCCTTGATGGCGGCCAGCGTCTCCCGGATCTCCCGGGAGGCGACCAGGCCGCGGAAGACGCGCTCCACGTCCTTCGGCATCGGCTTGGCACCGCCGGCGCGCAGGTCGGCCACGATGGCGCCCTTGAGGGCGTCGTCGGGGACTCCTGCGGCGTAGGCGGGCTCCTCGACCAGCGGGCTGCGGCCCAGCAGCAGCATGCCGCTGCGGTAGCGCCGGGCCAGCCCGATCGTGCAGGACGCGGTCACGCCGCGCCCGCCGCCGGTGACCACGAACAGATCGTCCGGCGTGGGCTCGGCCACCGACTCGCCCTGCGGGAGCAGCGGATCGGTGCCGTCCTCCAGCGACACGGCCGGGGTGCGGCGGACCAGGTAGTTGTGATCCGGGTCCGCCGCCACGCCGACCTCGGTCACCGAGGTGTCCGCGTCGTTGAGCTCGGCGACCAGCTGGGCCACCGCGGCCTCGACGCCGAGCTCGGGGCTCAGGTCGAGGGCGCGGCAGAACAGCGTGGGCGCCTCGATCGCGAAGGTCTTCACCATGCCCGCCAGCCCGCCGAGCAGGCCGGCGGCGTCGGTGCCGCCGGAGTAGCCGACCAGGCCGTCGATCCGGCTGACCGTGACGAACGCGGCCCGGCCCTGCCCGGCCGCCGACTCCAGCGCACGCTGCGCGGAGGCGGCGACCAGCAGCGCCGACTGGAGGGTGTCAGCGGACTGCGACCAGTCGGCCGGGGCGTCGGGGGCCGTGAAGACCACCAGGTCCAGCCGGCCGGCCGGCGGCTCGTCGCCGAGCCGCACGGTCCAGCCCGCCGCGGTGAGCGCGGCGGTGAGGGGTTCGGTCAGGGCGCTGCCGGCGCCGGCGAGCAAAGCCACCGGCTGCTCGGCGTACGCCCCGACCAGAGGGAGAACAGAGGGGATCTGAAGAAGGCGCGCCTGCATCCGTCCGATGCGGGACGCGCCGTCAGCTTTTGGGTGGTTCGCCTCCGCGCCGTTCGTCCCGGCTATCGCACCGGCGATGAAGGTGACGATGCCGCCGAGGCTGCGCATCTCGCCCATCTGCTCCGGGCCCGCCTGCGGGCTGTCCGGGAAGCGCTCCTGGAGCGCGCCCATGATCTCGACGCGCTTGATCGAGTCGATGCCGAGGTCGGCCTCGACGTCCATGTCCAGGTCGAGCATGTCGGTCGGGTAGCCGGTCTTCTCGGACACGACGTCCAGCAGGACCTGCTTGACGGTCTCGGCGACGTCGCCGGCAGAGGCCGCGGGAGCGGCCGGGGCGGCGGCGGCCGGAGCCGGCGCGGGGGCCGGGGCGACGGCCACGGGAGCCGGGGCCGGAGCCGGGGCGACCGGAGCCGGGGCGGGAGCCACGACCGTGGCGACCGTGGCGACCGTGGCGACCGGAGCAGCCGGGGCGACCTGAGCGACGGCGACCGGCTGGGCCGGAGCAACCGGGGCGGCGGCGATCTGCGCGACCGGAGCCGCGATGGCCTGGCGGGGAGCGGAGTAGTTCATCTCCGTCCGAGGACGCGGCAGCTGCTCGACCGTGTGGCGGACCGGCGCGGGAGCCGCGCCGCCGAGGCCGGCCTCCAGGTACGCGAAGCCCAGCAGCACCTCGCTGGCCTGGCTGTGCGCCTGGCCGATGGAGACGCTGTGGTCGCTCACCGAGGCGAGGCCGGCGACCGTGCGGTCGCTCAGGGTCCCCTGCAGAGCGTCGTGCTCCAGGATGCCGCTGAGGCGCTCGGCCAGGCGCAGCTGGCTGCTCAGGTACTCGCGGTGCAGCGCGAGGTGGTCGCCGGCCAGGGTGTTGTCGTACCCGGGCGCGGCCGCCGTCGCCGCCGGAGCGGGGTGGCTGTTGCCGTTGCTGTGGCCGTTTCCGTTGCCGTTCCCATTGCCGAGCGGGGCCGCGGCGGCCGGCGACGCCGGCACCCGGTACCCGTTCTCGAGGTCGTCCCGATAAGCGCTGCGGCGCTCCTCGGAGACGTAGTTGACGCCGTTCAAGGGAATCCTCATTCCTTTCTTGCCTTCGACTGCTTCCGGGGTCGGAACGCTGTAGCGGTTGAAGCCGGACAGCGGCAGTCCGAGGACCGCGAGCCGCGCTGCGAGTTGCTTGAGGGACCGGTCGCCGTCGCCCTTCGGACCGGCGTCGGAGGACACGACGACGACGTCGTCGTGGTGGTCCAGGATCTTGCGCACCAGGCCGGAGAGCACGGTCTTGGGGCCGAACTCGACGAACACCCGGTATCCGGCCTCGTACATCTCCTGCACCCGCGCGGCGAAGGCCACCGGCCTGGTCAGCTGGCCGACCAGGACCGATCCGTTGACCTCCAGGTCGTCGCCGTACTCGGCGCCGGCGGTGTTGGCGAACACCGGGATCTGCGGGGTGCCGACCGGCACCTCGGCCACGGCCGCCCGGAACGCCGGGACGCCGTGCTCGACGTAGGAGGTGTGGAACGCCGCGGACACCGGCAGCAGGGTCGCGCCCAGGCCGAGCCCGTTGGCCTCGTCGGCGAACGCGCGCACCGCCTCGGTGCCGCCGCCGACCACCGTCTGCTCGGGGGCGTTCAGGTTGCAGACCACCACGTCCGAGTGCTTCTCCAGCAGCTCGGCGAGCTTCTCCGGAGCGCACTTCAGCGAGGCCATGGTGCCCCGGTCGGAGGCACCCTCGGGGAGCTGGGCCATCGCCTTGCCGCGAGCGCGGGCCAGCGTGTGGAAGCCCTCGTCGTCCAGCGCCCCGGCCGCCCACAGCGCGGTGAGCTCGCCGAAGCTGTGGCCCAGCGCGCCCTCGGCGAGGAAGCCGAGCTCGGTCAGGTAGCGGTACTGGCCCGCCGACAGCGCGCCGATCGCCGGCTGCGCGTAGTCGGTACGCCGCAACGCCTCTTCCTGACGCGTCGCGGTCTCGGCGTCGAACGCCTGCGGCGGGTAGAGCACGCGGTTCAGCGGCTCTTCGGGGTCGGAGATGCGGCTGGCCTGGTCCAGCGCCACCCGCACCGGCGGCACGGCCGGCGCGGTCTGCACGCCCATCGCTACGTACTGGCTGCCCTGACCGGCGAACAGCGCGGCGATCTTGCCGGGCACGCCCGCCTCGCGGCGGTACCAGACCCCGCCGGGGAGTTCGAACGCTGCGACGCCACGGTCCGCGCGCAGCTTGTCGACCGCCTTGTCGCGCAGCGTGGCCAGCTCGGCCTCGTCGCGGGCGACTACCGCCAGCCGAGCCCGGTCCGCCGCAACCGGCGCATCCACGCTCTCGCCCTTCGGGCTCGCCGCGACGGCGGCCAGAAGTCCTTCGACATCCGCACCCTGCCACAGGTGCACCTGGTATCCGCGGTGCAGCACCCTGAGTTCGGCTCCAGCGGGGTCATACTCCTCCAGCACACAGTGGAAGTTGGTGCCGCCGAACCCGAACGAGCTGCTGGCCGCGCGCCGCTTCTCGCGGCGGGGCTCCAGGACCCACGGACGGGTCGAGGTGTTCACCCAGAACGGCGAGTTCGGGAAGTCGGCCGCCTCCTTGGGCTTGTCGACGTTGATGGTCGGCGGCAGCACCTTCTGGTGCAGCGCCAGCGAGAGCTTGATCAGCCCGGCCGCGCCGGCCGCCGCCTTCGTGTGGCCGATCTGCGACTTCACACTGCCGACCGCGACGAACTGTTTCTCGTCGCTGGCCGCCGCGAAGACCTCGCGCAGCGCCGACAGCTCGGTCACGTCGCCGACCGCCGTGCCGGTGCCGTGGCACTCGACCAGGCCCACCTGCTCCGGGCCGAACCCGGCATCGTTGTAGGCGCGCTGGAGGGCGACGACCTGGCCTTCCTTGCGCGGGGCGTAGATGCTCTTGAACCGGCCGTCACTGGAGCTGCCGATGCCGCGCAGGACCGAGTAGATGCGGTCGCCGTCGCGCTCGGCGTCCTCCAGGCGCTTCAGCGCGAGCATGCCCATGCCCTCGCCGATCATCGTGCCGTCGGACTTCTCGTCGAACGGCCGGATCACGCCGGACTTCGACAGCGCCGGGGTCTTGCTGAAGCACAGGTACATCAGGATCGTGTTCTCAGCGTCGCACCCGCCGCTGATCATCAGGTCGGCCCGGCCCGAGACCAGCTCGGCGACCGCCATGTGCACGGCCGCCAGGGAGCTCGCGCACGCGGCGTCCACGGTGCAGTTGGTTCCGCCGAGGTCGAAGCGGTTCGCGATCCGGCCGGCGACGACGTTGCCGAGCATGCCGGGGAAGGAGTTCTCCTCCCAGGGCGCGAAGGCCTTCACGAACTTCGCCGCGATCTCGTCGGCGTCCCGGTCGGACAGGCCGCAGCTGCGCACGACCTCCTTCAGGACCGGGGTCTGCAACCGGGTGGCCAACGGCTGGGTCAGCGAGTTGGCCCCGGTGATGCCCAGGATGACGCCGGTGCGGCTGGAGTCGTACCACTTGGAGTCCAGCGCGCCGGCGTCGGCGAGCGTCTGCTTGGCGACCACCAGGCTCAGCAGCTGGAGGACGTCGGTGACCTCGAGCTGGTTCGGCGGCAGGCCGAACTCCAGCGGGTTGAAGTCCACCGTCGGGATGAAGCCACCCCGCTTGACATAGGTCTTGTCCGGAACGGTGGGATCGGGGTCGTAGTAGTCCTCGATCTTCCAGTGCGATTCCGGCACGTCCTCGATGCAGTCGGCGGCCTCCACCACGTTCGTCCAGAACTCGGAGAGGTCGGCCGAGCGCGGGAACAGCGCGCCCAGACCGACGATGGCGATCGGCGTGTCGCTGAGCTTCGTCTGAGTGTCCATAGTGCTTACCCCTTGGTCGCCGGCGGTTGCGAGTCAGAGCGCCGCGAGGCGGTCCTTGGCGGAGACGATGTATCGAGCGAGCTCGTCGATGGTCGGGTGGTACCAGAGCGCGGTGGTCTCCAGCTCGAAGCCCAGCCAGGACTCCAGCTCGTTGGCCAGCACGAGGGCTTCGGTGGAGTCCAGCCCGAAGGAGTCGAAGAAGTCGCTGATCGAGATCTCGGTGGTCTGGACCTGGAGCTTCCAGGCGATCTTCTCGATCAGCCAGCTCTGCACCTGCTCGACGGTCAGGCTGGCGAGGTCGACTTTGTCGGTCACGATCAAACTCCAAAAAGGTGTGGGGCGGTCTGGGGCGGTGTGGGGCGGTCAGCCGGCGTCGCGGTCGGACAGGCTGCGTACGACCGCGTCCGCCGCGGCCGCACCGGAATCGAAGCCCGACTCGTGGCTGCCCACGATGTCGATGCCCATCTTCCGGGAGTGGAAATAGGAGCCGGCGAATTTCACGCGCGATTCTCCTGCGTTAATTTCGTGAATCTTCGACTGCAGATTCCGGGCCTCCACGGTGAATACCGGGTGCCGGTAGTCGAATTCGCGGATGATCTGGTCCGGCTTGACGTCGAAGGGATAGTCAAGCGTGAGGAAGTAGTCGGTCCGGCTGCTGAAGTCGTGCAGCGAGTTGAGGTAGTACACGACCCAGGTGCTCATGTCCTGGTCGCTGCCGGAGCGCGCGTAGTTCCAGCTGCGCCACTTCTCCCGGTCCGCCGGCATGCACGCGACGTCGGTGTGCAGGGCGGCGCGCGTGGTGTTGTACTGGACCGCCTCCAGCATCCGCTGCTCCGGCGTGACCTCGGTCAGCAGGGCCAGCGCGTCGTCGGCGTGCGCGGCGAGGATGACCTCGTCGAAGCGCTCGTTTCCGGCGGCGGTCGACACCGTCACGCCGTCCGGGCCGGGGGTGACGCGCTCGACGCCGGCGCCCAGCCGCACGTCCTGGCCGGCCTCGGCGAGCTTCGCCAGCGCGGCGCGGACGTAGTTGACGCTGCCGCCGCTGACCGTGCGCCACGGCGCGGTCCGGCCGCCCAGGCCCTCCCGGCCGTGGCCGAGGAAGAACGCGATGACGGTCGCGGCCGGCATGTCCCAGATCCGGTCCGCCGGCACCGACCAGGCCGCGGTGGCCACCAGCACGACGAAGCCGTAGCGGAAGGCGTCGCTGTAGCCGTTGCCGGTCAGGTACTCGCCGAGCGACATCTCGGCCTGCTTGCGGATGAAGTGCCGGGGCGACTCGGTGTAGAAGCGCTCCGCCTCCGCCCACAGCTGCACGAAGTCCTCGGGGTACTTGGCGCGGATCGCGGCCTCGTCCAGCTCGAAGTCGTCCGAGACGTAGCAGATGCCGGTGTCGGCGTTGTGGAAGCTGAAGCGGCCCGGGTGGTCCTGGCAGGCGACCCCGAGGTCGGCGAAGAACTGGGTGATCCTCTGGTAGTGCGCCTCGTTGTAGACGATGAACGCGGTGTCCAGGCCGATGGTCCGGCCCGCGTCGGTCACCTCCACCGAGTTGGCGTGCCCGCCGGCGTTCGGCTCCTTCTCGAAGACCGTGACGTCGGCCCGTCCGCGCAGGTGGTAGGCGGCCGACAGACCTGATATCCCGGCACCGACCACAGCAACCTTCGCCATGCCCATCCCTTTCTGCTTTGTTCGCGATCCCCACGGATCTCAGTCGCGGGACCCCAGACCGACCGGCGTCCCCCGGCGGTCCCCGAGCACGGAGGAGACCGTGTCGAGCACGCCGGCGCGGCAGTCGTCCAGGTAGAAGTGACCGCCCGGGAAGATCCGCAGATCGAACCGGCCGAGCGTGTGCCCCGCCCAGGCCGCGGCGTCCTCGACGCCGGCCTTCGGGTCGTCCTCGCCCACCATCGCGGTGATGTCGCAGGACAGCGGCGGTGCGGAGTCGAAGCGGTAGGTCTCGATGGCCGTGTAGTCGGCGCGGATCGTCGGCAGGACGAGGTTCAGCAGCTCCGGGTCCGCCAGGACCCGCGGATCGGTGCCGCCCAGCGCGCGCATCTCCTCGATGAGCGCGGCCGTGCCGGCCCGGTGCAGCTGCTCGTGCCGGTGCCGGGACGCAGCCCGCCGGCCGGAGAGGAACAGATGCGCCGGACCCGAGGCGCCGTCCCGTTCGATCCGGCACGCCACCTCGAAGGCCAGTGTGGCTCCCATGCTGTGGCCGAAGAACGCGTACGGCTCGTACAGCCGCGGCCGGATCGCCGCGTAGATGCGGTCGGCCAGCTCGGGGATGCTCAGGACGCAGGACTCCGCGCGGCGGTCCTGGCGGCCCGGATACTGCACGGCCACCACGTCGATGTCGGCGGGAAGCGCGCGGGACCACGGGAAGTAGTAGCTGGCGACGCCACCCGCGTGCGGGAAGCAGAACAGGGGCATGCCTTCTGCGGACTGGCGGTAAACGCGGAACCAACTGTCACCGTCGATATTCGTCACCGCTATCACCTCTCCTGAACCCGATACAGAAAGCCGATTTCTCGGTCACGATCGACCGTATCCGGCCAACCAATTCTTCGGACCCCCTATCAGACCCCTACTTCCCGGCCCCGCATTGCTGGGAGATCGGCAGTGTTACTACGCTCGAAATCCAATGGCCAGGCGCCGGACACCGCGGACGGGACGGGCGAATGCTCAGCATGGATGAAGTCGACGAACTGCTGGCCCGGCAATGGCACTTCCCTGACGGGGCGGATGCGGGGGCGCTGGTGCGGCTTTGGGGGGTGGCTGCGGGGC
>NZ_JAACYW010000157.1 GCF_015356825.1 Catenulispora rubra
CACAACACCCGCTCCGCCAGCGTGGCAGGGCTCGATGGTCCCGCAGACCCAAGCCCAAGGCCAGACCCAGACTCAAGCCCAGACCCAGACCCAGACCCAAACCCAGACTCAGACCCAAACCCAAGACCGGATCCCGGAAACCGAACCCGCACCGGGCACCGAGGGCGACGGCTTCAAGCCCCCGCTCTAACCCCCCGTTCGTTCCGAGAAACGCCGAGGCCGGCCCCGCCCAGCGGGACCGGCCCCACACACGCGATCCGGAGCGGATCAGTACCGGAAGATCAGTACCGGTAGTGCTCCGGCTTGTACGGCCCCTCGACCTCGACGCCGATGTAGGCGGCCTGCTCCGGCGACAGCTTCGTCAGCCGCACGCCGAGCGCGTCCAGGTGCAGCCGCGCCACCTTCTCGTCCAGGTGCTTCGGCAGCACGTACACGCCGATCGGGTACTCCGAGGTCTTCGTGAACAGCTCGATCTGCGCGATCACCTGGTTGGTGAACGAGTTCGACATCACGAAGCTCGGGTGGCCGGTGGCGTTGCCCAGGTTCAGCAGGCGGCCCTCGGAGAGCACGATGATGGTCTTGCCGTCCGGGAACTTCCAGGTGTGGACCTGCGGCTTGACCTCGACCTTGTCGATGCCCGGGATCTTGGCCAGGCCGGCCATGTCGATCTCGTTGTCGAAGTGGCCGATGTTGCCGACGATCGCCTGGTGCTTCATCGCGGCCATGTCGGCGGCCATGATGATGTCCTTGTTGCCGGTCGCGGTGACGAAGATGTCGGCGGTGCCGACGACGTCCTGCAGAGTGGCGACCTGGAAGCCGTCCATCGCCGCCTGCAGCGCGCAGATCGGGTCGACCTCGGTGATGATCACGCGGGCGCCCTGGCCGCGCAGCGACTCGGCGCAGCCCTTGCCGACGTCGCCGTAGCCGCACACGACCGCGACCTTGCCGCCGATCAGCACGTCGGTGGCGCGGTTGATGCCGTCGACCAGGGAGTGGCGGCAGCCGTACTTGTTGTCGAACTTGCTCTTGGTGACCGAGTCGTTGACGTTGATCGCCGGGAAGAGCAGCGAGCCCTCCTTGGCCATCTCGTACAGCCGGTGCACGCCGGTGGTGGTCTCCTCGGTGACGCCCTTGATGCGCTCGCCGATGGTGGTCCAGCGGTTGCCGTCCTCGGACAGCGACTTGCGCAGCAGCGCCAGGAAGACCTGGAACTCCTCGCTGTCGGCGGCCGAGGCGTCCGGCACGGCGCCGGCCTTCTCGAACTCGGTGCCCTTGTGGACGAGCATGGTGGCGTCGCCGCCGTCGTCCAGGATCATGTTCGGGCCGGTGTTGCCGTCGCCGGCGTCCGGCCAGCGCAGCATCCGGTCCGTGCACCACCAGTACTCCTCCAGCGTCTCGCCCTTCCAGGCGAAGACCGGGACGCCAGCCGGAGCCTCCGGCGTGCCGTGGCCGACCACGATCGCCGCGGCGGCGTGGTCCTGGGTGGAGAAGATGTTGCAGGAAGCCCAGCGCACATCGGCACCGAGGGCCGCGAGGGTCTCGATGAGCACCGCGGTCTGCACTGTCATGTGCAGTGAGCCCGAGACGCGCGCCCCGCGCAGGGGCTGCGCGTCCGCGTACTCGGCGCGGATCGCCATCAGGCCGGGCATCTCGTGCTCGGCGAGGGTGATCTCCTTGCGGCCGAATTCGGCCAGGGACAGGTCAGCGACCTTGTAGTCGCTCGGAGTGAGGACGCTCACGGCGTTTCTCCTGTTTCGTCGGCTGACGTTGCGTTTATGAATGTAGCGGTTCGCGGGGCTTACTGGCTCACCGGTTGGTGCTGAAGGCTGCCGAACAGACGGCAGGCAGCTGACTCAGGCGGCCTTCGTCGCCTCGTCGATGAGCAGGACCGGGATGCCGTCGCGAACCGGGTACACCAGCGCACACTCCGAGTTGGTGCAGGCGAGCGCGGAGGCGGCGTCCTCCTCGCGCAGCGGCGCGTGGCACTTCGGGCAGGCCAGGATCTCCAGCAGGGAGGGCTCGATCACGGCGGGGCTCCAATCAGGTCGGGACAACATGGGGGCGGGCGGACCGGTGCTCCCGGTCCGCCCTGCGGTTTCGCGTCTCAGGCGCGGACGATCGCGAGCACCTCGTCGCGCAGCGCGGCCACCGCGTCGGCGTCGGCCGCCTCAATGTTCAGGCGCAGCAGCGGCTCGGTGTTCGACGGTCGGACGTTGAACCACCAGCCGTCGCCGGTGACCGTCAGGCCGTCGAGCTCGTCCACGGTGACGCCGGGACGGCTCTCGAACGCCGCCCGGACCGCGGCCGACCGGCCGGCCTGGTCGGCGACCTCGCTGTTGACCTCGCCGGAGGACGCGTAGCGGGTATAGTCCGAGGCCAGCTCCGACAGCGGCGCGTCCTGCTCGCCGAGCGCGGCCAGCACGTGCATCGCGGCCAGCATGCCGGTGTCGGCCTTCCAGAAGTCCTGGAAATAGTAGTGCGCCGAGTGCTCGCCGCCGAAGACCGCGCCGGTGTTCGCCATCTCCTGCTTGATGAAGGAGTGGCCGACCCGGGTGCGGACCGGGACGCCGCCGTGCTCGCGCACGATCTCCGGCACCGCCGCCGAGGTGATCAGGTTGTGGATGATCGTGGCGCCCGGGTGCTTGGCCAGTTCGCGCACCGCGACCAGGGCGGTGATCGTGGACGGCGCGACCGGCTCGCCGCGCTCGTCGACCACGAAGCAGCGGTCGGCGTCGCCGTCGAAGGCCAGGCCGAGGTCGGCCCGGTGTTCGACGACCGCGCGCTGCAGGTCGACGAGGTTCTTCGGGTCCAGCGGGTTGGCCTCGTGGTTCGGGAAGGTGCCGTCCAGCTCGAAGTAGAGGTCGACGACCTCCAGCGGCAACCCGTTGAAGACAGTCGGGACCGTGTACCCGCCCATACCGTTCGCGGCGTCGACGACCACCTTCAGCGGACGGATCTTCGACAGGTCGACCAGCTTGTTCAGGTACGCGGCGTAGTCCTCGAGCATGGCTCGCTGACTGACAGTGCCGGTCCTGTCCGCCGGCGGCAGGGGGTTCCCGTCGATGATCGCCTGCGCGGCCTCGCGGATCTGCACCAGGCCGGAGTCCTGGCCGACCGGCGCGGCGCCGGCCTTGCACATCTTGATCCCGTTGTACTTCGCCGGGTTGTGGCTGGCCGTGAACATCGCACCGGGCATGTCCAGGGCGCCGGAGGCGAAGTAGAGCAGGTCTGTGGAGGCCAGTCCGATCTCCACGACGTCCACGCCCCGCGAGGCGGCGCCGCGGGCGAAGGCCGCGGCCAGATCCGGCGAGCTCGGGCGCATGTCATGACCCACGACGACCGAGGGCGCGCCCGCGAACTCGGCGAACGCCGCGCCGAGCGCCTCGGTGTCGGTCTCGTCGAGCTGGTCCGGGACCACCCCGCGTACGTCGTATGCCTTGACGATCTGTGACAAGTCGTGGCCAGAAGGAATCGACGCTGACACTGGCTCCCGCTTTCAGGTCTGGTTTCAGGTGGGTCGAGCCTATCCCGGGCGGCAGGCCCCGGTGGTCCGGCGGTCGCGGACAAGGGTGGCGCGGCGGAGCGGGACGGTCGCGGCTCCGGCGCCCGCGGGAGGACCGGAGGACCCAGCCGGACGACCCGCGCACGCATGTAGGGCGTGCCAGTGTTCCATCCGCGCCGGCAAGCGCTAATCTCCACCAAGTGAGCCCAGCCCGCAGATGTTCGCGAACCGCGTGTAGCCGTCCGGCCGTCGCGACGCTCACGTACGTGTACGCGGACTCCACCGCCGTCCTCGGCCCTCTGGCCGCTTATATCGAGCCGCACAGCTACGACCTGTGTGCGGAGCATTCGACCCGGCTGACCGCCCCGCGGGGGTGGGCCGTGCTGCGGTTGACCGAACCCGACCCGGGCCCCTCGCAGCCCTCCTCGGACGACCTCGAAGCGCTGGCGAACGCGGTGCGGGAGGCCGCTCGCGGGCCCCGTGGGGAGCGCGGGAGCCGGGGGAACCGGGGTGAGCGTGGGGACGACGGGGACGGTGCGGTCCTCTCGCGCGCCCGGGGCCACCTGCGAGCGCTGCCCGATCCCGAGCACTGAGCCCGCGCTGAGCCCGCGCTGAGCCCGCGCTGAGCCGCGCTCGCGGCGAAAGCCGAGGTCACGGCGTAGTCGGCCCGACACGCGGGGAATGACTGTCGCCGAGGGGCGGATCGGCGGTTACGCTCGACGCGTGCCCATCACTGCCTCGATCAGGTCGGGGGCCGGCCAGGAGCCCCGCCGCCGGAAGCATACGCGTGACAGGCGGGGCCGGGGTCTGCGCGGACCCCTCGCCCCGCCGCAGGTCCCGCTGGCGTTGACGCGCGCCGAGCAGTTCGACGAGCTGGTGCTGGACGCCGTGGAGCGCCTGGAGCGGCGCTGGCCGCGGCTGGCCGAGATCGAGCTGGCGGTCGAGGAGGTCCCGCCGGCGGACGCCGAGAACTGGAGCGACGAGGCCGTGCCGCTGGGCCGGGTGATCGCGGACCGTCCCGGCGAGCCGGTGCGGATCGTGGTGTACCGGCGGCCGGTGGAGGCCCGGGCCGCGGGCCGGCCGGAGCTGGCGGACCTGGTCTACGAAGTGGTCGTCGAACAAGTCGCGGAGCTGCTGGGCATGGAGCCCGACGAGGTGGACGAGGGACGGGACGAGGAGGACTGAGGGGTCAGTCCGTCCGGTTTCCTATATATAAGGTGTTGCGCCCTATATACGTCATCTCAGATAACACATAGAGACTCAAAAGCCGCCGGCCGAGCAGAACGCTCGGCCGGCGGCTGTCTTCCGTTTCAGCGGGCGACGGCGCCCGACAGGTCCGGAGCCACCGGCGGCACCGCCGCCGACACCCGGGCGTCCTCCAGCGTCTCCGCGGTGACCTGCATACCGCCCTTGGCCGGCACGTCCGACAGGACGCGCGTGCCGTAGAGCGGGTCCGAGCCCGGCTGCGGCTGGATGACCGTGGTGAACCAGCCGGTGGCCTTCGGGGTGTAGGCGACCGTGCTGTTGGCGGCGATGGTCACCTGGTCGACGGCCGGCTTGTTGTCGGCGCCGATGGTGGTGACCTGGACCGTCGACCCCTTGCTCCCGGCGGAGGTGAGGATCAGCGTGCTCTTGGCCGCGCCGCCGATGTTGCTGTCGCTGACGATCGCCTCGCTGCCGACCGGCGGGGTCGGAGCCAGGTACGCGCTGTCCTGGGTGCCGCTCTTCGGGTCGGTCTCGACCAGCCGGACCCCCGACAGGAACGAGCCGCCGCTGCCGACGATCTGCAGCGCCGCGGACTCGGTCGGGTCCTGCGCGGCCGAGGTCATGTTCAGTATCACCGTGTGGTTCGGGGCGATGCTCAGCGGACTGTCGCGCTTGGTGTAGCCCTTGCCCGGGTCCTGCGTCTGCGCCGCCAGCTCGATCCGGCCCTGCTTGCCGTACCAGTAGATGTGGTCGATGCTGACCGGCACGTCGCTGGTGGAGGAGATGACCAGGTCGAACTTCGTCAGGGTGTTCCCCGGGGCGGGGATGCCCGGGATGGTCTGCGAGGTCTCGGCGGCCACGGCCGGCGTCTGGGCCGGGATGAAGTCCATGCCGCGGCCGGTGCCGTTGTCGCTCTTCTGCGGCTTGTCGATGTCCAGGACCTGGGCCGCGACCCGGCCCTCGGTGGTGCTGACGCGCACCCCGGCCACGGCGCTGGCCTGCGCCGCGGGGCCGAGGGGGCTGCTGAGCTGGTACTTGATCGAGGTATGGGGCAGGACCGTGATGTCGTGGCCGAGGGAACCGGTGTCGATCTTGCCGTCCTGGCCGTAGTAGGTCAGGTTGACGGTGGCCGGGGCGTTGTCGGTGTTCGCCATGTACAGCCATGAGTCGCGGTCCGTGGTGCCGACCGAGACCCCGGCGAACCAGAAGTCGGTGCTCGGGGTGGTGCAGGGCGCGGCGGCCATGCCGCGCTGGTTGCCGCTGTCGCTGCGGATCAGCTCGCCGGCCGTGAAGCCCGGGGCGTAGGAACCGGTGGCTTGCAGCACCAGCGGCACGGACCGAAGCTCGCCGGCGTCGTTGGTGACGGTGTTGAACTGCGTGACCTGCTGCGCGCTGGAGCGGGTGCCGGCGGCCCCGATCTTCAACGGGGCGAACGGCTTGCCGTCGACGTACTGCACGCTCGCGCCGTCGGTGCCGGTCGCGGCGTTGCCCGACGGGGTGTACGCGGTCAGCGACGTCGAGGTGTCGCTGCCGAAGCCCATCTCGCCCTGGCAGACCGCGGTCGCGCTGCCGACCGGCAGGGTGCGCGAGGTCTGCTGGCTGACCGCGGCCTTGTCCTGGCTGCCGGTGGAGAAGCCGTAGCCGAGTCCGGCCAGCAGGACCACCGCGACCACGCCGAGGGCGCCGAAGGTGGAGATCGGGGAGGTACGGGTCTTGGCCAGCCCGCGGCCTCTGGACGGGCCCGGGGCGCCTGGGGCGCCGGGCGCGCCGCCCGCCGGGCGCGCGGCGGCGCCGGTCGGACGCCCTCCGGCGGGGCGCGCGGGGCGCTGCGGGCGGTCTCCCGCGCCGGGGCGCGCGGGACGGTTCGGCCGGGTCATCGGTAGCCTCCCTGCCGGTAGTCGTCGGTCTCGAAGTCGGGGCGCTCGAAGTCCGGGCGCTCGTACTCACCGGTGCCGGGGCGCAGGTAGCCGCCGTACGCTTCGGGGTTCTCGTACTCGCCGCTGTACTCGGCGGCGGCGTATTCATGGCCGCCGTACTGCTGCGCGTAGGGATCTTGCGGGTCCGCGTACACCTCAGGCTGCTGCTGCGCGTACGGGTCCGGTTGTTGGGCGTACGGGTCCGGCTGCTGCGCGTAGGCGTCCTGCTGGTATTGCTGCGCGTACGGGTCCGGTTGCGCGTACGGGTCCGGTTGCGCGTACTGCTCCTGCTGCGCGTACTGCTCCTGCTGATACTCGTACTGCGGCTCGTATTCCGGCACGGGTTCCGGCTCGGGCTCGGGTTCCGGCTCAGGGGTGTACTGGCCGGGCAGGCTCGGCGGGACGTAGTCGTCGGGCTCCGAGCCCGGGCCCCGCTCCTCGACCCGGCCGCCGGTCGGCAGCGCCATGATCAGCGCGAACAGGAAGATCAGGCCCTCGCCGACCAGCCACACCGTGCGCGACGCGTCCGAGTAGGACACGGTCACCGTGCCGCCGCCGGCCGGCAGCGTGAAGCCCTGGGCCCAGCCGTCGATCGTGACCCGCGGCAGGTCGGCGCCGTTCATCCGGGCCGACCAGTTGCTGTCAGCGTCCTCGGCGAGCACCAGCTGGCGGCCGTCCTGGCCGGCGGCCACGGTGGCAGTCATAGTGCGGTCGTTGGCAGCGGTTTGCACGAGCGCCTTGGGGTCGCTGGTGCCCGGACCGCGCAGCGAGACCCGGGAGGCCGGGTTGGCGATCTTCCAGAGGTTGACGCCCTGGATCTGCGACTGCCGGTCCAGGCCGGGCGTCGCGTCGAGGATGTGGACGTAGTCCGGGGTCAGGGTCTTCATGCCCACGACGTAGCGGACGCCGAGAGATGCCAGCCCCTGCAGCTCACTGCCGCCGGAGTCCGACAGCAGGCCGCCGACCAGGGTGTTGATCCGGTCGGCGTCGGCCTTCGGGACCTGGTAGTCGGCGTCGCCGAGGCTGGCGCCGTTGTCCCGGACGAGGCCGTAGCCGATCACCGTCTGCGCGCCGGAGCCCAGGATCAGGGCTCGCGGCTGGTCGGGCATCTGGGACTGGACCGACACCACGGCCGGCCGGAAGTCGGCGGCGGAGCGCTGGACCGGCCCGGCGACGCCGTGCGTGACCCACCAGGCGGCCGCGACGACCGGCGTGGTGACCGCGGCCAGCACCACCACCAGCGCGGCCGGCTGGCGCCAGCTGAGCTGCGAGGCCTGGAAGTAGTCGCGCGCGCCCTCGGCGCCGATCACCGCGGCCACGATCAGGCCGAAGCCGATCGCCGCGGTCGGCACCCCGCTCCACGGCTGCTGCGGCAGCCCGCCGGCCAGGCCGGTCGGGCGCGCCTGGAGCGCCAGCAGGCCGGCGAAGAAGCCGGCTAGAGCCAGCGTCCAGCCGGCGAAGCTCAGGCGGCGGCGCGGGCCCCGGCGCAGCAGTCCGGCGAAGCCGGCCAGGAACAGGCCGCCGGTGATCCAGTAGGCGTAGGTGCCCGGGCCGCCGGGGTTGGCCAGCAGCAGGTGCGTGGGGTCCGGGTTCTTGCCGGGGACCGGCGGCAGGCCGGGCTCCAGCAGGAACGCCGCCGGGTGCTTCACCAGCTGGAGCGACCACGGCATCAGCACGGCGATCGGCGTCACCAGCAGGATCGCCAGCCGGACGAGCACGGTGGCGAAGTCCGCGGTCGAACGCCAGAACACGGTCAGTGCGGCGCCGGCCGCGAGCACCGCGCACAGCACCCAGACGATCGGGGCGAACGCCATGCCGATGGCGATCGCGAAGGCGGCGGGCCACGCGGCACGCACCGAGCCCTTGCGCCCCGGTCCGCCTATGGCGAGCAGCACTCCGGAGGCCGCCAGCGGCAGCAGGATGATGCCGACCGCCGAGCCGAGCCGGCCGCCGGAGATCGCGCCGGTGGCCGCGGGCAGCAGCGCATAGGCGGCCGATCCCCAGACCCGCAGGGAGCTGGAGGAGACGGTGCGCTTGAGGACCGCGTAGGCGGTGAGTCCGGACAGCGGCACGGAGCCGAGCAGCAGGACCGTGACCGCGAGGCTGGCGTGGCCGAACAGCAGGGTGCCGAGCAGGGCCACGACCGCCAGGTACGGCGGCGCCGGAGAGGTGGAGCCGGTGGCGACGCCGTGCCAGGGGGCGAAGAAGTCGTGCCAGAGGTCGGAGGCCCCGGCGGGCGCGGGCAGCAGCGAGCCGCCCATCAGCCGGCCGCCGGTGAGCAGGTTCCGCGCCGCCACCATCATCACGACGGTCAGCGCTATCCACACGAAGTTGCCGGGCATCCGGACCGCGCGGATCAGCCACGGGGTGCCGGAGTCGAAGGACTCGGCCTCCTCGGAGACCGGGCCGCTCTCGACGGAGCCCCCGCCGGTCTCGTCCTCGCGCTGGTTCCGGGAGCGGAAGCCCTCGAAGGCGTCCTCGAAGGTGTGGCGGAAGACCTGCAAGCGGGAGGGGAACAGGGAGTCCAGGTCCACCGGGCCCCGGGCCCGGGTCCGCGCCCTGGCCCGCCGGGCGCGCACGATGCGGTCCATGCGGCCCGCGTAAGCCAACGCGGCCAGCACCTCGTCGGCGGCCTTCAGCGGCGTCTTGTTGAGCACCAGGCCGATCGCGCGCAGCAGCGACCAGAAGAACAGCCGCAGGAACGTCAGTATCGGGAAGCGGCCCGCGTGGTTGACGGTGACCGCGTACAGCGCGTGCTGGCGGTCCTCGAAGTGCGGCCGCGAGACGCCGGCGCTGATCCGCCGCTCGCCGCGGGCGGCCGCCTCGGCGTGCCAGAACACCGCCTTCGGCGCGGTGAGCACGTCGTAGCCGGAGTTGTTGGCGCGCCAGCAGAAGTCCAGGTCGTCGCGGAACATCGGGATCGCGCGGTCGAAGCCGCGCAGCCGGTCCCAGACCTCGCGCCGGACGAGCATGCCGGCGCTGGACACCGAGAGCACCCGGGTCGGGTCGGCGTGCTGGCCCTGGTCGTGCTCGCCGTCCTCCAGGCCGGTCCAGCGGCGGCCGTCGGCGGTGACGGTGACGCCGACCTCGAGCAGCTGCTCGCGGTCCTCCCAGCCGCGGATCTTGGGGCCGATGACGGCCGCCTCGGGGTGGTACTCCCCCACCTCCAGCAGCCGCAGCAGGGCGTCCGGCGCGGGCTCGGAGTCGTCGTGCAGGAGCCACAGCCACTCCACGATCTGAGCCGTCGCGTCGCCGCGGCCGTAGAGGTCGAAGTCGGCGACCGGGGCGGCCTTGAGCGCGTGGTTCACGGCGGTGCCGAAGCCGGTGTTGCGCTTGGTCTGCAGCACCGCCTCCGGACCGAGGTTCTCGTCCAGGATGGCCAGCGAGTCGTCCTTGGACCCGGTGTCCACGGCCAGGATCCGCTGGGGTGCGCGCAGCTGCCCGAGCAGGCCCTTGAGGGAGTCCTCCAGCCAGCGCGCGCCGTCGTGTGAGACCACCACGGCGGTGACCACGTGGTTCGGGAAGGCGTTGACCGCCGCCTCGGCGGCGGCCCGGCGCCGGGCGTCGACGTCGGCCACGGCGAACTGGCCGGTCCCGCCGGGCTGGCCGCCGTAGCCGCCGGCGGCGAACTGGCCGGTGGCGGACAGGCCGCCGGTCCGATATCCGGATTCTGGGTACTGGGACATACTGCGCTGGCACCGGCTCCGGTCTCGGGAATCCCCGCTCGGGGGCGGACTGAGGGTCCACCATACGCGAGCGTTCGCAGATACCGACCGGCTATGCCGTTATGCCCGAATTGCGTTGCCTGGCAAGGAGAACACGGCCGCAGGGCCCTCAGGGAAGAGTCCTCAACAAGTCCTCTTCCACCGGCCCGGCAGCCGTCAGGATGCGGTCATATGCGACAGATCGTTCTCACACCGCCGCGCGCTTGAGTCGTCTGCGCTCGCGCTCGGACAGCCCGCCCCAGATCCCGAAGCGCTCGTCGTTGGACAGCGCGTAGGACAGGCACTCGGCCTTCACCTCGCAGTTGAGGCAGATCTTCTTCGCCTCCCGGGTCGACCCGCCCTTCTCCGGGAAGAAGGACTCGGGGTCGGTCTGCGCGCACAGGGCGCGGGACTGCCAGCCGCGGTCCTCGTCGACCCCGTTGTGGAGCGGATAGATGCGGTACACCTCGGCGTGACAAGCCTCTTCCGCGCCCTCTGTGTTCTCCGCGGCCTCGGCCACCGCAACGCCTCCTGGCCCTACCTGGTCCGCACGGAAGAAGATCACTCCCCGTGCGGAGATCATCACGACACGTTTGAAATTACACGCGCGTCATTACCGGGCCGTCAAGCCGGGATCTGGTAGCGACCATGCGATTCACCTGTTGGAGGTAATACGCGCCCCCACCATGCGGACGCCGCTTGACAGCGGTCCCGGTCGCCGGGTGGGGTGGGGGCATCATGAACGCGCGCATCGTGACCGCCGAGAGCCGCCGGGGCCCGTCCCCCGCCGCGGCGCAGGTCACCGCTGCGCGCACCGCGATGGACGCGATGGAGTCGTGTCGCGGTCTGTGTTGTCGCTGTCTCTGTCACAGCTGACCCTTCCCACAGACCCGCCAAAACACAGACCAGACCGTAGCCCGGCCCGAAGCAGGCCGGATGCCCTAGCGGAGTTTCCCCCCATGCCGAACCAGGCTTCGTCCACGGCCACCGCCGCCCTCGCTCCCGCCCTCGCACCGGACCTCGCGCTGGACCTCGCACCGGACCTCATCGCGCTCTTCCTCGGCGCGATCCCGCACCCGGACATCGTGATACCGGAACCCACGGTCACGGTCGCCGACCTGGCCGCCGCGGCCCGCGCCGAGGGGGTCGCGGCCGGCCGGCTGCGGTGGGACGCGGCCAAGCAGCGTTTCGCCTCCTGAAATACTGCCCCCATGCGCATCACAGCCCTTGCCGGAGGCGTCGGCGGAGCCCGATTCCTCCGCGGCCTGCTCGCGGCCGCACCCGTCGCCGACGTCACCGTGATCGGCAACATCGGCGACGACATGACCATGCACGGCCTGCGGATCTGTCCGGACCTGGACACCGTCATGTACACCCTCGGCGGCGGGATCCACGAGGGGCAGGGCTGGGGCCGCACCGAGGAGACGTTCGGGGTCGCCGACGAGCTGAAGGCCTACGGCGTGGGCCCGGACTGGTTCACGCTCGGCGACAAGGACATCGCCACGCACCTGGTGCGCTCGCAGATGCTCGGCGCCGGCTACCCGCTGTCGGCGGTGACCGAGGCGCTGTGCACCCGCTGGGACCTGCCGGTGCGGCTGCTGCCGGCCAGCGACGAGCGGGTCGAGACGCACGTCGTGGTCGACGACCCCGAGGCCCCCGGCGGGCGCCGCGCGGTGCACTTCCAGGAGTACTGGGTCCGGATGCACGCGCCCGACGCGCGGGCCATCGTGTCGGTCGGCGCGGAGAACGCCAAGCCGGCCCCGGGCGTGCTGGAGGCGATCGCCGAGGCGGACGTCATCGTGCTGCCGCCGTCGAACCCCGTGGTGTCGATCGGCACCATCCTGGAGATCCCCGGCATCCGGCAGGCCGTGGCCGACGCCGCGGCGCCGGTGGTGGGCCTGTCCCCGATCGTCGGCGGCGGCCCGGTGCGCGGCATGGCCGACAAGGTGCTGGCCGCGGTCGGCGTGGAGGTCACGGCGGCGGCCGTCGCGAAGCACTACGGCGCGCAGCTGCTGGACGGCTGGCTCGTCGACGCCGCCGCGGACGCCGCCTCGGTCGCCGAGGTGGAGGCCGCTGGCATCGCCTGCCGCGCGGTCCCGCTGATGATGTCCTCCCCGGAGGCGACGCAGGCGATGGCCCAGGCGGCGCTGGATCTGGCTGCCGACATCGCGGCCCGCAAGGGCCACGCCCCGAGCCCCGCCGACGGCTCCGCGCGACCGGCGTCCTGACCATGGCCGACACCTCCTACACGGTGCACGCGGTCGCCGGGATCCCCGAAGTCGGTCCCGGCGACGACCTGGCGGCGCTGATCGCCGCCGCGGTGACGGGGTCCGGGCTGGGCCTGCACGACGGCGACATCCTCTGCGTCACCTCCAAGATCCTGTCGAAGGCCGAGGGCCGCGTGGTCCGGGCCGACGACCGCGAGGCCGCGATCGACGCCGAGATGGTGCGGCTGGTCGCGCGCCGCGGGCCGACCCGGATCGTGCAGACCCGGCACGGCTTTGTGATGGCCGCCGCCGGCGTGGACGCGTCCAACACCCCGGCCGGCACGGTGCTGCTGCTGCCCGAGGACCCGGACGGCTCCGCGCGGGACATCGCCGACGCGCTGCGCGAGCGGTTCGGCGTCTCGGTGGGGGTGGTCGTCACCGACACCTTCGGACGGCCGTGGCGCGAGGGCCAGACGGACGTGGCCATCGGCTGCGCCTACGTCAACGCGCTCATGGACCACCGCGGGACGATAGACGCCTTCGGCAACGAACTGCTCGTGACCGCGGCGGCCACGGCCGACGAGCTGGCCGGCGCCGGCGAAGTGGTCAAGGGCAAGGCCGACGGCGTGCCGGTCGCGGTGATCCGCGGGCTGGGCGACCTGGTGACCGAGGAACCGGGGCTCGGCGTGCGGCCGCTGATCCGGTCCGCGGAGAACGACATGTTCTCGCTGGGGACGACGGAGGCGATGCGCGAGGGGGTGCTGCGGCGCCGGACGACGCAGTGGTTCGCCTCGGATCCGGTGCCGCCGGACTCGGTGCGCCGCGCGGTGGCCGCGGCTTTGACGGCTCCCTCTCCGGCTCCGGCTCCGGAGAACAGCACGGTTCCGTGGCGGTTCGTCCTGCTGGAGTCGGAGACCGCTCGCAAGGCGTTCGCCAGCGGCTTGGCTTCCACCGACGACACAGTGCTGGAGCGCGCGCCTTATCTGGTGGTCCCCTGCCACATCGCTACAGCGTTGCCGACTACGGACTTCCTCATCGCGTCTCTCGGCGCGGCTGTAGAGAACTTCTTGGTGACGCTCGCGGCTGAAGGCATCGGATCCACCTGGGCCGACCCGGATCCCGCCGCCATCAAGGAGCTGCTGGCTCTTCCCGACGGATGGGAACCTCTGGGCGTCATCGCTATAGGGAAACCCGCGGAGTCTCCCCCTCCGCAAACTCCGCGGGATCCCGAGGACTTCATCACTGTGCGCTGACCTTGTGCGCTGACCTTGCGCTGACCTTTACAGCGCGACAGCCGGCTCCCCCACCCGGAACACCGGCCGGACGGTCAGCTCGCTGATCCGCCAGCCCTCGGCGGTGCGCACCACCTTGTTGCGGTACTGCCCGACCAGGACGCGCACCGGTTCCGTGCTGTCGGTGTGCCCGAACGCGCCGGTCACGTAGGCGCGCACCGTGCCGGTGTCGCCCTGGACCTCGACCAGGATGCTGTTGAACTGGTGCGCCAGGCGCTCGTAGCCCTCGTGGTTGCGGCGCGCCTGGTCGATCAGCGCCTCGCGCCCCTCCCGCGTGCCGCCGGGCGTGGTGCCGACGACGTCCTCGGTGAGGACCGCCTTCAGCCCGTCGAAGTCGTGCTCGTCCAGGCAGCGGCCCAGATGCACGAACAGGTCGGTGATCTCCGCGCGGTCCGCCAAGGTCTGGATGTCGTAGCCGGTCATCGTCGTCTCCCCATCAACCATCCGTTGGCCTGGCCAACATTATGTTGGCACGGCCAATGTTGGTCGCGCCAACCACTTCTGTCAACCCTTCGGCCCGAAGTAGGCTGCGGCCATGGACCCGCTCACCACCCCCGTCCGCCTCCACGGTCGCGCGACCTGGCTGTTGGGCCAGCTCACGAACCAGGGGCACCGGCTGATCGGCGAGCGGATGCACGCCAACGGCGTGCCGAGCCGGTCGTACTACCCGCTGCTGGCGGCCCTGGCCGACTCCGGCCCGAGCAGCCAGGCGGACCTCGGGCGGCGCATCGGGCTGGACCGCAGCGACGTCACCGCGGCGGTCACGGACCTGGAGGGGCGCGGCTGTCTGGAACGGGCGCCGGACCCGGCGGACCGGCGGCGCAATCTGGTGCGCATCACCGAGGGCGGCCTGAGATTCCTCGGCGAGCTGGACGCGGAACTGGACTCCGCGCAGGAGGAACTGCTGGCTCCGCTGTCACCGGGCGAGCGGAAGACGCTGATCGCCATGCTCGCCCGCCTGGTGGATCACCACACCGGGCTGCGGATCAGCGGTACAGAAGAGCGCTGACGCGATAGCGGTGGCCGCGGTAGGGCTCCAGAAGCTCCAGCATGCGGTCGTCGTCCCACGCCATGGCGGGGTCCCCCAGAGCCCCGCACACGATGCGTGGCAGGTGCAGATCGCCCACGGAGACCGCGTCCGCGTCGCCGTGCGAGCGGTGCATCACTTCGGCGGCCGTCCAGACACCGATGCCCGGGACCGTGCGGATGCGGCGCGCCGCCTCATCGCGTTCCATGCCCACGGTCTCCTCCAAGCGCGCCGCGACGCGGGCGGCGCCGAGGATGGCCCGCGAGCGCTTGCCGTCGACACCGGCGCGGTGCCATTCCCAGGACGGGATCAGGGCCCACTCCCGGGGCGACGGAGAGACCCACAGGCGAACCTCTGCAGGAGCCCCTGGAGCGGGAATCCCATAGCGCCGCACGAGTAGTTGGTACGCGCGGTGCGCCTCCTGGACGGTGACGCGCTGCTCCAGCACCGCGGGAACCAGCGAGTCCCAGACCCGGCCGCTGCGGATGACACGGAGTCCTCGGTTGCGTCGTAGGGACTGCACGAGTTGAGGATTGCCCTGTGCGGTAACAAGTTCGGCGAACTCCGCGCGCGTCTCCTCAGAATCGCTGAGGCCGAGGAAGTCGGGCAGGGTCTTGAGAAGCCAGGCCGCGCCGGGCCCCCAGGCTTCGGCCTCGACGGTCTCGGTCGTCGCCCGATGCAGGCGCAGAGTGCCCGGGTCGCCGGACGGAGTGCGGCAGCCGATCCACAGGGAAGCGTCTTCGGCGCCGCAGAACGTGGGGTCCCCGGCGCCGCGGCGCAGGACGCTCACCGACCCCGCGAGGTCGTAGCCGGGGTCGACGACGACGGTCTGCCGGGCCTCGGGTTCCGGGGCCGGCTCCGGCGGCTCCGGCGGCGCCTGCCGCGCGGCCGGGACGACGGGACGCCGCGGCGGGGCCGTGCGGCGCCGCTCGAAGGCGGCACCTCCACTGCGTCCCTTGCGGGCGGCCCAGACCGCCCGGATGTCGCTGTCCTCGTTGTCGTCAGTCATCGCGGAGCAGAGTTTGCCATCCCTGCGTAGAGACGTGCGCGCATTCCTCTGCGTCGCCTACACCTAAGCGTCGGCTACTCCCTGTGCGTCGCCTACACCTAAGCGTCGGCTACTCCCTGTGCGTCGCCTACTCGTCGCTGGAGAACCGCACCGCCTTGTCCGGCAGCACCGCCCCGCACCAGACCCGCGCTCCGGCCCGCAGTTCGTTGTCGGCGCCGAGCACCGCGCCGTCGCCGACCACCACGCCGTCCAGCACCGTGTTCTCGCCGATGCGCGCGCCGGCGCCGATGATCGAGCAGGTCACCTTCACGCCGGGGCCGATGACCGCGCCGGTGTCCAGGACCGAGGCGCTCACGTGCGCGCCGGACTCGATCACCGCGCCGGAGCCGACGGTGGTGCCGGCGTCGACCACCGCGTCCTCGGCGATGCGCGCGCCGGCCAGGATCAGGGATTCGGCGGTGCCGCGCTCGGCCGGGCCGGGCACCGCGGAGGAGGTCACTATCCCCATCACGAGGTCGGCCGAGCCCTTGGCGAACGCCGCCGGCGTGCCCAGGTCCAGCCAGTAGGACTGCTCGACCACGCCGAGCACCTTCGCGCCGGAGGCCAGCAGGCCCGGGAAGGTCTCGCGCTCCACCGAGACCCGGCGGCCGGTGGGGATCTCGTCGATGCGGGAGCGCTGGAAGACGTAGCAGCCGGCGTTGATCTGGTCGGTGACGATGTCTTCGGGGCGCTGCGGCTTCTCCAGGAACGCGGTCACCCAGCCCTGGGCGTCGGTGGGCACCAGGCCGAAGGGGCGCGGGTCGGTCACCCGGGACAGGTGCAGCGTGACGTCGGCGCCGCGCTCGCGGTGCGCCTCCACCAGTGAGGCGATGTCCACACCGGACAGGATGTCGCCGTTGAACACCAGGACCGCCTCGTCCGGGGCGCTGGTGAGCTTGTCGGCCACGTTGCGGATGGCGCCGGCGGTGTCCAGGGGCACGTCCTCGGTCACGTACACCAGCTCCAGCCCCAGGTCGGAGCCATCGCCGAAGTACTCCTCGAAGACCTCGGCCCGGTAGGCGGTGGCGAAGACCACCCGGTGCACCCCGGCGTCCTTGGCCCGGACCAGCTGGTGGGTGAGGAACGGGACGCCGGCGACCGGGAGCATCGGTTTGGGGGTGTTCACCGTCAGAGGACGCAGGCGGGTGCCCTTGCCCCCCACCAGAAGGATCGCCTCTGTCACGCTCGTTCCCCTCGCCAGTTCTCTCAGCGCGGCGTCCCGGACGTGCACCGCGTGTGGTCGCGTACACCGGGCACGCCGTGCGGGCCAGCATAAACGGTCCTTGACCGACGTGCTTGCGCAACAGCAGCCTGTTTCCCCCGTATCCTCTCGGCGTGACCGCAGCGAACAGTAGTTTCCCGGACGTGTGGCGGGACGCACTCGCCCTCGGCCCTTCCCGGCCGTTCCTGACGTACTACGACGACCACACCGGCGAGCGGGTGGAGTTGTCCTACGCCACGTTCGACAACTGGGTCGCCAAGACCGCCAACCTGATCCAGGACGAGCTCGCCCTCGCCCCCGGCGACGAGGTCGCCATCCTGCTGCCGACGCACTGGCAGACCCCTATCTGGCTGGTGGCGTGCTGGACCGCCGGCGTGGTGGCCAGCGTCGGCGAGGACTCTTCGGCGGCCGAGCGCGCGGCGGCCGTGGTCGCCGGGCCGGACCGGCTGGAGGAGGCGCTGGCGTGCAAGGGCGAGCGGATCGCGCTCGCCCTGCGGCCGCTGGGCGCGCCGTTCCCCAAGGTTCCCGAAGGATTCACCGACTACGCCGCGGTCGCGCCGGCGCAGGCGGACGTGTTCGTCCCCTACTCCCCGGTCACCGCGGACACCCGGGCCCTGACCGCCGACGGCTCCGGCTGGACCCAGGGCGAACTCGTGAAGGACGCCGCCGACGCCGCGGCACGCTGGGGTCTGACTTCCAGTAGTCGAGTGCTGACGGGCTGTGCCTACGATTCGCGGGCCGAGATCCGGGCGGCCTTGACGTCCGAACTCGCGGTCGGCGCTTCCTTGGTACTGTGCCGGAATGTCGATCCGTCGAGGCTGCCGGGTCGCATGGCTTCGGAGAAGGTGAACGCGCGGGTCGCGTCCCTGGCCGGAGGCGGTGGCGGTGGCGGTGGCGGTGAGGGTGCGGATGCCGGGAGCGTTGGGGGCTCGCTGGGGGTCCTGCCCGTGGAATGACGCCACCGCGCGAACCCTGGTGTGAGGAGATCGAGTGGCAGGCGAGCGCAACCCCGAACCGCCCCCGTGGGAGCGGGTTGCCCGGCAGCCCGGAGGCGGCCACCGCAGAGCGTCCGACGGCTACGGCGACGACGCCCCGGGCCCGGTGCGCGGGCGCGGCCAGTACCGCTACGAGCCGGACAGCGCCGCCGAGGGCGAACTCGACGCCGCCCGGAGCCGCGGCGGCCACGCCGGGCACGGCGGGCGCAACGGACGCGGCGCCGCGATACCCGGGGCCGGCGGAGCCGGACGCCTGGCGCCCCGGGGCGTCATCACGATCTCCGCGGCCTCGCTGGCGGTCACGCTGATAGGCGCCGGCGCCTTCACCTACGAGCACTTCAACAGCAACATCAACACGTTCAGCAACTCGGGCCTGTCCGCCAACCGCCCGGCCGAGGCCAAGGCCAACGCCCAGGGCCAGCGCCCGGAGAACATCCTGCTGGTCGGCTCGGACAGCCGGGACAACGGCAACAACGCCTTCGGCGGCGGCGCGACCGGCGAAGGGGCCCGCTCGGACACCTCGATCCTGCTGCACGTCTACGCCGACCACAAGCACGCCGTGGGCATCTCGATCCCACGCGACATGATGGTCAACATGCCGGCCTGCCAGATCGACCCGAACGATCCCAACAAGGGGCACACCAGGCCGCAGCAGAACCAGTTCAACGCGGCGTTCGCGGTCGGCAACACCTCGCAGGGCAACGTGGTCTGCGAGATCAACACCATCGAGTCGATCTCCGGGATCCGGGTCGACCACACCGTGGTGGTCGGCTTCTCGGCGTTCGCCAAGCTCACCGACGACATCGGCGGCGTGCAGGTGTGCGTGCCCAAGGACGTGAGCGACGTCGGCGGCGACAACATCACGCTGCACAAGGGCATCCAGACCGTGAAGGGCCAGACCGCGCTGGACTACGTCCGCGAGCGCGAGGGCCTGGGCGACGGCTCCGACATCGGCCGCACCCGGCGCCAGCAGGCGTTCCTGGGATCGATGATCAAGAAGGTGGAGAGCGACGGGGTGATGAACGACCCCCGGACGCTGGCCGCGATCTTCAACGACGCCCTCAAGTACGCGCAGTTCGACCCGGACCTGGGCAGCCTGGGCGCCCTGTCGGGCTTCGCCGAGTCGATGAAGGGCATCGACCCCTCGCACATCCAGTTCCTGACCCTGCCGGGCCACTACCGGACCCAGGACGGCCGGGTGGACATGGACCCGGTTGCCGCCGGCGTGATCTGGGACCACCTCAAGAGCGACACGCTGCTTGACGGCTCGGGCGCCTCCGGTGCCGCGGGCTCGCCGGCCACGACCTCGGCCGCGCCGACCACGGCGGCGACCACCACGCAGCCGCCGGCGCCGTCGATCTCGCCCTCGACCATCTCGGTGAAGGTGGAGAACAGCACCACGGTCAACGGCCTGGGCGCCGACGCGACCACCGCGCTGCAGGCCCAGGGCTACGACGCGGTCCTCAACCGCACCGTGCCGACGCACACGGCCGTGACCACGATCACCTACCCGAACTCGCGTTCGGAGGCGAAGGCCAAGCAGCTGGCCACGCTGTTCCCGGGGGCGAAGGTCCAGGCCGGCAGCTACGGGACGCAGATCGTGCTGGTCCTCGGCGACGACTACGCCGCGGCGCACCCGAAGGGCGCCGGCGCCGGCACCACCTCCGCGAAGAGCGGCGCGCCCACGGCCGGCTCGACCGCCCCGAGCGGCGGCTCGACAGCGGCCGGACCGCTGCCGACCGACATCGCGAACAACTCGCGGACCGCCGACCAGGACATCTGTTCCGGCATCACCGCCGGTTACGGCGCCGGGACCGGCTGAGCGGGGCGGCGGGAGCAGCTGTGCGGTCCGGTGGAAGCGGCTGTGCGGTCCGG
Organism: Catenulispora rubra; assembly: GCF_015356825.1. Taxonomy (GTDB): domain Bacteria; phylum Actinomycetota; class Actinomycetes; order Streptomycetales; family Catenulisporaceae; genus Catenulispora; species Catenulispora rubra. The sequence continues at coordinate 19,995 of NZ_JAACYW010000157.1, forward strand.
CGGGTGCCGGATCGCACAGATGTCGCAGTACCGGGACATTTGCGGACGAAGTTAGTACGAAGATGACATAGTCTCGTCCCATCATGGACGACCAGACCACCGGCCCGGCCGAGCCCTCCCGCCGCTCACGGCGTGCCTCCCGGCACGTCGGCGCGGCCGACAGCGGCTCCATGTCCCGCCGGCGGGTCGTCATCATCTGCGCGACCTCGCTGTCGGTGCTGGCGATCGCCGGGGCGGTGGGCCTGTGGGGCGTGTACAACCGGCTGAACGACAACATCAGGACCGTCGACATCCACGCCGACGACGCCCCGGGGCCGGCGGACGCGCTGCGGCCGAGCTCGGCCACACCGCCGCCCGGCAGCCGCGCGGCGATGAACGTCCTGCTGATCGGCTCGGACGACCGCGACGGGGCGAACGCGCAGTACGGCGACGCCAACTCCGGGGCCCGCTCGGACACCACGATGCTGCTGCACGTGGCCGCGGACCGGAAGAGCGCGACGGTGGCCTCGATCCCGCGCGACTCGATGGTGCAGACGCCCGCGTGCGCCCTGTCCAACGGCGCACAGTCGCAGCCGCAGTTCGGGATGTTCAACGCCGCGTTCTCCATCGGCGGCGCGGCGTGCACAGTCAAGACCGTCGAGGGATTCAGCGGCCTGACGATCGACCACGTCCTGGTGGTGGACTTCACCGGCTTCAAGAACCTCGTGGACGCCATCGGCGGCATCCCGGTGCACCTGGACCAGCCGGTCAACGACCCGGACTCGCACCTGAACCTGCCGGCCGGCACCACGGTGGTCGACGGCGAGCAGGCCCTGGCCTTCGTCCGGGCCCGGCACAACCTCGGCGACGGCTCGGACATCGGCCGGATGAGCCGCCAGCAGCAGTTCCTGAACTCCGCGCTGGACACCCTGGCCGCCGACGGGACGCTGGACGACCCGGCGAAGCTCTACAAGGTGCTGGACGCCGCCACCAAGGCCCTGACGACCGACCCGGCGCTGGGCTCGCTGCCGGCGCTGGCGGACTTCGCCTCGGACCTGAAGCAGGTGCCGCGGCAGCAGATCACGTACCTGACGGTGCCGTGGCAGTGGTACCAGCCGGACCCGAACCGCGTGCAGCTGGCGCCGATCGCGCAGGACCTGTTCACCGCGATGCGGCTGGACACGCCGGTGCCGGCGGAGGTGCTGGCGCTGTCGGCGAAGCAGGGCGAGCAGACTACGCCCTGAGGAGAGTTCGGAGGACGCCGGCGCAGGCTGGATGCGCGCGCCGCCGCGCCGCTCGGTATAGGGACCGGTCAGACGCTCCCGCAAGCGGGTTCCGCGCCGCCGCCGAACCCGCCCGGCTGATCCCCCTGCCGACCCGCCGGGCTATGTCGCGCCGCCGCCGGAACCATCGGACCGGTCCCTGTCTCGGAGGCTCGGGACTACCCGAACCACCACTTCGTCGCGCCGCCGTCGCCGGTGCTCTTCAGCGCGACCACGGAGCGCACATCGATCCGGTAGACCTGCCAGGGCCCCGGGCCGGCGGTCGGGGCGCTGAACGGCGCGGTGATCACGTCGCCCTCGGCCCGGCAGGGCCAGCCGCCGGCGGCGTACACCGCGGCGACCCGCTCGACCACCGCCGGGTCGGTGACGCGCCGGGCCTCGCCGTCGAAGGTCACGTCGTACCCCTCCATCGGCGCCGCGACGGTGCAGCGCGGGTCGGCGACCAGGTTCCGGGTCTTGCGGACGGTCGGGTCGGTGGTGAAGTGGACGGCGCCGTCCAGCCAGGCATGGCCGAAGCCGGTGGTGTGCGGCGAGCCGTCGGGGTTCAGGGTGGTGAGGAACCAGGAGCGGCCGGGACCGGCCACGGCGGCGGCGACCGCCTGCTCGGTCTCCTCCCAGTCCAGCTGGGGGAGTCCGTACTTGGGCAGGGACAGGTTCTTGGCCCGCAGGGGCTTGAGCTCACTCATGCCTGTACAGACGATCCGGCGGCGCCGAAGTCATCGGTGCCGCCGGATTTTTGGGCGCGGTGGCCGGCGGGCTTTTCGCCGCAGCGCGGGATCACTGCCGGATCAGTGCCGGATCAGGCCCTTTGCAGCAGCGCGTCGAGCTCGCGTACAGCCTGCGCCGTGTCCTGGAACAGGACTGCGGACATGCCGAGCGCCCGGGCCGCCGCGCAGTTCTCCTCGACGTCGTCCACGAACACCGTCTCCTCCGGCGGCAGGCCGAGGCGTTCGAGGCAGAGTTCGTAGATCGCCGGGTCCGGCTTCATCACGCCGACTTCGTGCGAGTACACGATGAGGTCGGTCAGCTCGCTGAACCGGTACGCCTCTTCTTCGCGCTCGCGCGCGCCGACGAAGCTGTTGCTGATGATCGCGGTCGCGTAGCCCTCGTCCCGGCGGGCGCGCCAGTAGTCGGCGATCTCGGCGTTGTAGGTGCCGAGGTACTCGACCCAGACGTCCTCCATGAAGGCCTCGAACCGGGCCACCGGGACCCCGAGGGCGCCGGCGGCTCGTTCGTGGACCTCCTCCAGCGTGATCTCGCCGATCTCGCCGGCCCGGAAGACGGGGTCGACGCGGTGGATCCAGCCGGGGCCGAACTCGGGCTCCCAGCGGGCCGCGGTGCCGAGGTCCGGGGTGTGCTCCAGGACCCCGCCTATGTCCAGGACGATCGCGCGGATGGGCATCTCAGCGCTCCCCCTCCCTCGCTCCTCGCCGCTCGCGGCTCGATCCTCAGGCGATGCCCAGGACCTTGCGCGCGACGCCTTCCCACTTGGCCGGGTCGGTGACGTTGCGGCCGTCGACGAGCACCTGCACGCCGGGGAAGTCCGCGGCCGACAGCTCGCGGTACTCCTCGTGGTCGGTGTGCACGATGACGCCGGCGACCTCGGTGCCGGGCTCGTAGGCCGGCAGGCCGAGCGCGGCCAGCTCCTCGGCGGAGTACAGCGGGTCGGACACGTACGGCTGCGCGCCGTCCCCGGCCAGCGCCGCGACCAGGCCGAAGACGCCGGAGAAGGCGGTCTCCTTCACGCCGCCGCCGCGGTAGGCCGCGCCGAGCACCAGCACCTTGCGGCCGGCCAGCCCGCCGCCGCCGGTCGCGCCGCCGAGCAGGCCCTCCAGCAGGCCGACCAGGTAGGCCGGCTGCGCGAGGTTGGACTCGCGGGCCGCGCGCACGATCGAGGCCTCGGGGTCGTTGAACAGGTAGAAGCGCGGGTACACCGGGATGCAGTGGCCGCCGACGGCCGGGCCGGGCTGGTGGATGTGGCTGAACGGCTGGCTGTTGGAGGCCTCGATCACCTGGAAGATGTCGATGCCGGTGCGGTCGGCGAAGCGTGCGAACTGGTTGGCCAGGCCGATGTTGACGTCGCGGTAGGTGGTCTCGGCGAGCTTGGCCAGCTCGGCGGCCTCCGCGGAGCCCAGGTCCCAGACGCCGTTGCCGCGCTTGAGGTCGGGGCGCTCGTCGAAGTCCAGCACGGCCTCGTAGAACGCGACCGCCGCCGCGGCGGACTCGGCGTCGATCCCGCCGACCAGCTTCGGGTACTTGCGCAGGTCGGCGAAGACCCGGCCGGTGTAGACGCGCTCGGGGCTGTGGCAGAGCAGGAAGTCGGCGCCGGCGTTCAGGCCCGAGGCGGCCTCCAGCGCGGGCACGAAGCGCTCGCGGGTGGTGTGGACCGGCAGGGTGGTCTCGTAGCTCAGCAGGATGCCGGTGCGGCCGTTGGCGGCGGCCTGCTTCAGGCCGGCGGCGATGGTCTGGGTGGCGGCGTCCATGGCGCGGAAGTCCGGGACCGCGTCCTCGTCGACGACGACCGGGACGACGACCGCGACCGCGTCGCTGTCGGCGACCGCGGCGACGCCGTCCAGGGTGGCGGTGAGGTGGCCGGCGGAGACCACCCGCGGCAGCCGCACGTCCAGCTCGGCCTCGCCGGGGAACGGCTCGACGCCGGCGTTGATCTGGTCGACCGTGCGCGCCACGACGTCCACGCCGTAGACCTGGTGGCCCTTCGAGGCGAACTGCACGGCCAGCGGCAGGCCGATCTTGCCCATTCCAATGACGCTGATCTTCACAGTGCTCCGGACTCCAGGCTCGGCTGTTGACTTCTCCTACACGACCGGACGCAAGCGTACCCGGCACGGTTCCGAATACCCTTATGCCGTCTACTTGCTGAGGAGTACCGTGACCGACTCTGAACTGACTGTCATCGTCCCCACACGGGAGCGCCCGGGGCTGCTGAAGGAGACGGTGGAATCCATCGTCGCCTCGGCGCGTGCCGCCTCGGACAAGCTCGGGGCCACGGTGCGGGTGCTGGTGGTGGACGACGCCTCGCCGACGGAGTCGACGCGCGAGGCGGTCGCCGCCATGAGCGCCGAAGCCGCCGCGGCCGGCCCGGCGGTGAGCGTCGACTACGCGCGGGTCGAGGTCCACGACGGCCGCAAGGATCCCGGCGCCGCGATCGCCCTCGGAGTGTCGCTGGCGACCTCCCGCTACCTGACGATCTTCGGCGACGACGACATCATGCTGCCGGAGCACATCACGCTGCATCTGCGGAACGTGCGGGGCGGCGCGGACGTGTCGGCGGCGTCGTACTACATCACCGACGGGCAGCTGAACCGGCAGTACGCGAAGCGGCGGCGGGCGGCGCACCTCGGCGATCTGCTGATCGGGCGGATCGACGTGAACGACGGCGCCTTCGTGCGGGCGGAGCTGATCCAGGCGGTGGAGCTCGACCCGGCGCTGCTGGCGCAGATGCTGTACCCGGTGTGGGCGACGCTGCTGATCGACGGGCGGAAGTTCGTGTACTCGCGGACGCCGACGTTCCTGTACCGGCGCCACGACGCGAACATCAGCAGCGTGAACAAGGACGCCGAGGACGCGGCGCTGCGGACGTCGCTGCAGGAGAAGTACCGGGCGCTGGCTTCGGAGAAGCTGGGGGCGGTGCCGGAGCCGCGGAAGGTGGACTGGGCGCGGCACAAGCGGGAGTGGCGGTATTCGAAGAAGGGGTACGTGCGCTGGCGGATGGCCGCGACGGAGTTGGCGGTGAAGCGGAATCCGGTGGTGCGGAAGGCCTTCCGGATGCCGCCGCTGCCGCCGCAGGAGTCGTGAGCCTGACCTGCCTGACCTGCCTAACCCGCGGTGGCGCTCGCCGGCTCGCTGTCGGCGCGCGCCGCGCCGCGGGCCCGGCCCTCGCGCGCGGTGACGGCGGCGGCGATCAGGTCGGCGACGATGGTGACCAGGCGTGAAGCAAGGGCCACGACCGTCGCCTTGCCCGGATCCAGCACCGGCTGCAACGCCGCGACCAGGATCAGCTCGCGCACCCCGGCGCCGGCCGGGGCGAAGACGATGATGAAGCCGACGCTCCAGGCGAAGGCGTACCCGCCGACGCCGAGCAGAAGCGTGCGCCACGGCGACGCGCCGAGCGCGATCGCCAGGATCCAGATGTGCAGGCCGGCCAACAACCACCCGACGACGCTCCGCGCCGCGGTCTCGGCGATGGTGCGCGCGGTGAGCGGCTCGATCGCGGGGCGCCGCGTGACCCGGAAGATGGTCTTGAGCACAGGATTCGCGACCCGCGGATGCAACCCGGCCATCAGCACCGGCACAGCGACGAACGCCCACCAGTACCCCGCGGCCTTGGCGCCCCCGGCAACCGGCAGCGTCGCAGCAGCCAGCACGAGCGCCGACGCGAGCGAGACGAGCATGGCGAGCGCGGCGGCCGCGGCGCTGCGTGCACGCGGGATGCGATAGGCACGCCCGAGCTGCATCTGCGCGACCACCGGCCACACTGAGCCGGGCAGATACTTGCCGAGCTGGCTGGTGAAGAAGATCCGCGCCGCAGGCCGAAACCGCAACGGCGACCCCAAGGAGCCGAGCAACCCCCGCCACGCCAGCATCATCGCCACGACCGAAGCCACCGCCGGCACGAGCGCGACGATCAACGGCACCGGCCCGAGCTCCGCGAACCCCGCCTGCACGCGGCCCCACTGCCGGGCCACCGCGTAGGCGCCGGCCGCGAGGGTGAGTGCGAGGAAGGCCAGGCGGGTGGCCCGGCAGTGGG
>NZ_JAACYW010000158.1 GCF_015356825.1 Catenulispora rubra
GATCTGGGGGCTGGTCGGGGTGGGGATCAAGCGCTGAGCGCCTGAATTCTCAACCCTCAGAACGTGATGGTGGTCTGCGGGTTCAGCTCGACCAGCTGCCGTCCGACGGCGGTGAGTTCGTGCCGCACGCTCTTGCCGTCCCGTGCCGTCGAGACCAGACCGGCGTTGCGCAGCAGCGTCGCGTGCGTCGAGGCCATCGGCGCCGATATCCCCAGCCGCCGCGCCAGCCCCGAGGTCGAGGCCGGGGACGCCAGGCTCCGCAGCACCGCCGCACGTCCCGCTCCGAGCAGCGCCGCGAGGTGGTCGTCGGGGGCGACGGAGGACTCCTCCAACTCGGCGGTCGGGTAGACCAGCACCTGCGTGCCGTCGGCGCCGGGGCCGCAGTGGGCCCGCTGCTGGCCGAACAGGCACGGCGCCAGGATGAGCCCCGAACCGGGGGCGCGGGGCTCCGTGCGGGGCCGCCAGGTGATATCAGAGTGCAGATTCGTCAGCATCGGCAGCGTCCCGTGCTGCTGGATCTGGCGGCGGCGCATCGACACGTCGCGCTGCAACCGCTCGGAGATCGTCGGCCAGTCCGGCATCAGCGTGGCGCGGTAGAGCGCGAGCAGGCCGTCGACGACGGCGCGCAGCGAGGCGTCCTCCTGGTTGCGCAACCCGCGGATCAGCCGGTCGGAGTCGTCGGTGCGCCTCGGCCCGGGGCCAGAACTTGCGGCCAGCCGGTACCCCAGCAGGTGCGGCGGAGTGGCGCGCAGCCGATCCAGCTCCTGCTCGAACGTCGGGTTCGCGGCACCGTCACCATCACCGGCGATCGCCAGCGGCAGGAACGCCGGCGCGTCCGGATGCGCCCGGTTGATCAGCGGCACCAGCCGCCCGGAGCCCAGACTCACCTGCCGCCGCGCCCGCGGCCACCACCGCTGCCGCCACGGCGACTCCCGACTGCACGGACCGTCGTGCACGCCATGGATCAGGTGCCCCAGCGGCGACAGCACAAAGCGGACCCGGCCGAGGTCGCCGGTGCCGTAGTCGATGGTCTCCATCCGCGCGAACCTCCGCCTCCCCCGGTCGCTCTCAGTCGCGCACAGCAGTGCGCACCTGTCAATGGTTTGTGTCCGAGCCGCAATCCAGTGACATTACCCGGTCCGCGCGGGATGATACGGACTTCCGGGATGTCGGCTGCGCCGCCCCGGAAACCTGGGGGAGCGGTGAGAAGCGGGGGGCGGCGTCCTGGGTCGCGAACGAGGAAGGACGCCGCGCTCACCGCGCAGGGCTTGTTGCTTGGCACCGCTCCCGCATCGCACCGCACCACGCCGCACGTACCGCGCCGGGCTTGCTGCTCCACGCCGCACTGCACCGCTTCGCATGCATCGCGCCGGGCTTGCTAAACGGCACTGCACCACGCCGCACCAGGCTGCCTCGTGCTCGCCGCGCCCTACTCGCCCCGCATTCACCTGGTGCGCCGACTTGCGAGGCGTGTCGGACCCGGCCGCAGACAGCCGCCATCGTCAGGCCGCGCAGCCATTTCATCCGGATGGCCGCCGTCTTTCAGGCCACCCGGCCTGCCTGCCGCCTGCGCCCAGCCAGCCAGCCTCAGTTCTGTTGAGCCCTAGTTCTGCTGAGCCTTCAAATGCCGCGCGCCCCGCACGAAGTCGCCGTCGATGGCCGTCTTGACCGTGTACCGCAGCGTCTGCGGCGCCGTGGCCTCCAGGGCATCCGCGGCGTGGCCCGCCGCGCGGGTCTCCAGCACCGCGGCGACCATGGTCGCGCTCTCGACCCGGCTCAGGGCCTCCTGCTCGCGGCACAGCAGGGCGGCGGCGTAGTACACCACGGCCCCGGGGTGGGTGATCGGGTGCTCCAGCCGGTAGGCGATCTGCTCGGCGAGCCGGCCGAGTGGCTCGGACGGATAGCGCTCGGCCAGATGTCGGCACAGTTTGGCCGCGCTGACCAGGTCCTCGGTACTGACGGCGGTGGTCGGCCGGAGCCGTTCGTCGTCGTCGGCCGGCAGCATGACCGCCAGTTGGTGGGCGAAGTCGTCGCGGTGGATGCGCCGGTCGGCGTAGCCGTAGCGTCCCGCGGTGAGGACCTCGATACCGGTCATCTCGATCTCCCGTTCCTCGCGCTAATGGAGATGCCTCTATCATCGCGCCGCCTCGCGAACTGCGCCCCGGTGAAGGCGGCATGCGGGAAATCGTCGCGGCCGTCCTCGTGGCCTCCGCACGGTCGACCGGTCGACCAGGCGACCGCGCGGGCCTGGTGCGCCGATACTCCTCGTCACCCCTCGCTAGTCCTCGGTATCCCTCGTAACGAACCCACAACCTTTCGCTTGACGCTCACGCCTGGTTCACCGGCGTGGCGGATCGTCGGACACCATGTGCACAGATGGCTATTGCGAGCACAACGTCGCACCGCTGCCCGAGTCGGCCGACCCCACCGCCTCCGGCCTGTCCCGCCGGGGCGTCCTGACGGTCGGCGCCGCGACCGCGGCGCTCACCCTGGGCCCCATGACCTTCGCCCACGCCGCCGACAGCACTGGCAGCGCCGGCAGCGCTGGCTCCGCTAGCGCCCCCGCCGACGGCACCCAGGTCACCCAGACCATCACCGGCCACCTCGACACCGGCGTCGCCGACTTCGTCTACCTCCCGGTCGTGATCCCGGCCGGGGTGAAGCAGATCGACGTCAGCTACTCCTACGACCACCCCACCGTCACCCCCGGGGACAAGACCAACTCCTGCGACATCGGCGTGTTCGACGAGCGCGGCACCGCGCTCGGCGGCCCCGGCTTCCGCGGCTGGTCCGGCGGCTTCCGCACCGCGTTCTCGATCAACGCCACCGAGGCCACCCCCGGCTACCTGCCCGGCCCGGTCGGCAAGGGCACCTGGCACATCGCCCTGGGCCCCTACCAGGTGGCGCAGCAGGGCCTGAACTACCAGGTCCAGGTCACCCTGACCTACGGCAAGCCCGGCACCCCGTTCGTCCCGAACTACCCGCCGACCCGCGCCAAGGGCCGCGGCCAGGCCTGGTACCGCGGCGACTGCCACCTGCACACCGTCTACTCCGACGGCAAGCGGCTGCCCGGCGAGGTCGCCGCCGGCGCCCGCGCGGCGAACCTGGACTTCATGGTCTCCACCGACCACAACACCTCCGCCTCGCACGGCGTCTGGGGCCAGTACGCCGGCCCGGACCTGCTGATCATCCCCGGCGAGGAGATCACCACCCGCAACGGCCACTGGGTCGCGATGGGCCTGCCGGCCGGCGAGTGGATCGACTGGCGCTACCGCAACCGCGACGACGCCTTCCCGCGCTTCGCCCGCGAGGTGCGCAAGCACGGCGGCCTGGTCGCCCCGGCCCACATGTACTGCGCCTACGTGGCCTGCCAGTGGAAGTTCGGGTTCGAGGACGCCGACGTCACCGAGGTGTGGACCGGCCCCTGGACCTACGACGACGAACACGCCGTGAGCACCTGGGACCAGAAGCTCGGCGAGGCGGTCCGCTCCGGCAGGCGCTGGCTGCCGGCCGTGGGCAACAGCGACGCGCACAGCGTCCCGCAGGTGATCGGCCTGCCGCACAACGTCGTCCACGCCGAGGACCTGCGCACCGACGCGCTGATGGACGGCCTGCGCGCCGGCCGCAACTGGATCGCCGAGTCCAGCGCGATCTCGGTGGACTTCACCGTCACCGGCGCCGGCAAGCAGGCCGGCATCGGCGAGACGCTCAAGGTGCCGACGACGGCCCCGGTCGACGTCCGGCTGGAGGCGCACGGCGTCCCGAACGGCACCGTCCGCCTGATCACCGACGAGGGCCAGATGTTCCAGAAGTCGCTGGACGCCAACGGCGACGGCGTCGTCGTCTGGCGCACCACGCCCTCGCTGGCCGCCTATGTCCGCGCCGAGATCCGCCACCCGATGGCCGACGGCACCCCGGGCCAGGGCAACACGATGGGCGACGCGCTGCTGTTCGGCCCGATGGCCGCGCTGACCAACCCGGTGTTCCTGAAGGGGACCCGCGGTCAGAGCTGATGCGACCGCACGTCGGCGGTGACAAGCCGCAGCATGTCGCCGCCGACATCCATCAGGACATTCACATTGGGCTGAGTCAAGCGCTGAATCAAGCACTGAACCGAACGCCGAAGCCGCGGCCGCACCGTCAAAACCTAGTCAAAAGTCCTTTCCCCGGCCCCGTCGAAGGAACCTCCCTGGTGATCACGGCGTCCTAAACCCTGCAGGGGCGTTTAGGACGACAGCGAAGGGACACAAAGCGCGCACACGAAGTGAGATCGGGGTGGAGCCCGGGTGAACTGTGTTGCACCGACCGTGAAGAACAACAGGTCGGTGCCCGCGGCGCCGGATCCGGCCCGGCGCGGGCGGGGGCGATTGTGTCAAGCTGTAGGCAGCGATACGGGTTGATGGGACGGTGTGGCCTTGCTGGGGCGTGGACGAGGGACGGACCCGCAGTGGATCACCCAGGAGTTCGCCAAGGCGGAGGACCTGGCTGCGGTGGGACACCAGGAGCGGGCTCGCGATCGTTACGCGCGCCTGGCCCGCCGTCTGGCGTCCGCCCCTGAGGACCTGCAGCACTATCGCGGCCTCGCCCTGCTCGGCGAGGCCGAGACCATCCTGGCGATGGGCATCTTCACCGACGCCATGGCGCGCTTCCGCGAGGCCTACCCGCTGCTGCCCGAACCCTTCCGCCAGCTGCCGCGCTGGCTGGTCCGGCAGTTCGCCGAGGAGCGGCTGCGCGCCGAGGACGGCGATCTCAAGCCGATCATCGACTTCCTGAAGGCGATCACCTACGGCCTGGAGCCCGGCGACGAGGACACCGCGATCCGCACCGTCATGTGGCTGCAGAAGGCCTGCACCACCGGTCCGACCGCGCAGCGCGAGGCCACGGCGCGCGCCGCGCTGGCCGCCCTGCCCGGCGTGGACTGGCCGGTGCTGGCGCTGACCACGATGATGCGCCGCGACGGCCGGGTCAAGGAGGCCGAGGACCTGCTGGCCGCCGCGGTGCCCGGCGGCAGCGGCGAGCTGTGGTTCCGCTGGGGCATCCAGCTCAGCACCCTGCTCCGCTACGACGACGCGATCTCCGCCTACGACGAGGCGTTCCGCCGCGGCACCGGCCCGGCCTCGCCGTGGTCGCGCGGGGCCTGGCTGCGCCCCGAGGCGCTGTTGTTCCGGGGCCTGGCGCACCAGCAGATGGGCCGCACCGACCAGGCCGAGACCGACCTGCGCACCGCCTCCCAGTACGCGCCGCAGGATCCGCGCATCCACTACTCGCTCGGCCGGCTCGCCGTGCAGCTCGGCGCGGACGACCTGGCGTGGAACCACTTCAGCAACTCCCTCGCCGTCGAGGCCGCGTTCGCCCCGGCTCGCCTGGGCCTGGCGCTGCTGCGCGAGCAGTCCGGCCGTCCGGCCGAGGCGATCGCGCATTACCAGGCCGCACTGAGGCATGACGCGCATTCGCACGCCGCGCGTATTCGGCTCGGTGCCGTACTGCTGGCCGCCGGCCGCGGCAAGGAAGCCCGGGGAATGCTGGAGTCGGAGGCCGGGCAGTCCTCCTATTGGGGCGGCATGGCCACATTCCATTACGGACTCGCCCAACTGCGCTCCAACAACCCGGCCGCCGCCATCGACACCTGGGACCGCCTCGGTACCACCGAACTGCGGGACTGGACGGCCGTGGCCCGCGACCGGGAGGCGCGCAAGCGCCTCGGCAGCGACCCGACGGCCGCGCGGCTCCAGTGGCAGATCGCTTATCTGGACTCCCCGGACGTCATCGAGCACCGAATAGCTTTGCGCGAAGCCGCGTTGCGCGAGGCCGCGTGGATGCTGATGGCCGGCCGGGAGATTCCCGACAATCGGGAGAAAGCGGCCGTCGCTCTCGACCTGGCGGCCTCGCTGCCGGTCTCCGATCGCGTGGATGGCCTGCGCGGCCGCCAGAACCGGCTGCGCGCCCTGGTCGACCTGGCCGGCGGCTCCACGGCCGACCTGGAGACGTTCCTCGACGTCCACGGCCGCATGCGCGACCGCTGCCACCTGGCCGTCGCCGCCCTGCTCGACGACCGCTTCGACGACGCCGAGACGCTGCTCGCCGAACTTCCCGACGACCCCGACTGCGACCCCGCGGTCGCCCGGGCCCGCGCGCTGTACGCCGAACGGACCGGGCACTGGTACGACGCCGTGCGGTGGTACCAGCGCTTCCTGGGCAACGACGTCGCCGGCGGCTCGGCGGCACCGGAAGTCGAGGCCGGGGCAGACACGGACTCCTCTGGCTCTGACTCCGACCCTGACGCCTACGTCCTCAAAGACGACGACACCCAGGGCCTGGACATCCAGGAGATCGCCAACGCCGGACCGCTGGTCGCCGCCCAACGGCTGGCCGCGGAAGCCGACGCCGACGACGAAGAGCCGCCGCTGCCGTGTGTGGCCATCGCCGACGTCGAGTGTGGCAAGGACGCCGTCGGCTCCTGTGCCGGCTGCGGACGCGAAGGCTGCCGGACACACCTGTTCCGGCCCGCGGGCATCAGCTCCTACCGCTGCGAGCGCTGCGCCGGCCCGGCGTTGCAGTCGCTGCTCTTCGCGGCTCGCAAGGCCGGCGTCCCCGACGAGGCCGAGCGTACGCTCACCTCGTGGGCCGACGCACTGGGAAGCAGCGCCCTGACCCGCCCGCTGCGCCGCCAGCTCGCGCTCATGCGCGCCGAGGCCGGCGACCTCGACGGGGCGCTGAGCCGGCTGCCTGCCGACGCCGAGACCGAAGGCGTCGAACTGCTGATCCGGCGCGCCGCCTCCGCGATCGAGCGCGGCGAGCCCTACCAGGCGCTCGGCGACCTGCGGCACGCGCTGCGGATCCAGCCGGACCAGCCGGAAGCGCAGGCGGCGCTGGAGGCGCTGTCGGAGTACGCGGCGCGGCAGCACGCCGAAGAAGGACGTCATGAAGAGGCGTTCACCGGGTATCTCGCGTTGGTGCGCGAGGACCCGACGAACGCTCGGCTGCTGCACGCGCTCGGGCTGTCGGCGTACCAGTTGGCGCGGTCCTCCGGCGCGGACGAGCACTGGATGTGGACCATCGGCTGCCTGGTCACGGCGCTGTACGCGCCGGACTTCTGGGTGCAGGTGGTCGGGGTCGCGGACGTCGAGGCCGACCACGAGCAGATCGTGCGGAACCGGCGCGTGCTGGTCGACGAGCTGAAGAACGACCTGCGGTTCGCGGACCTGTCGGCGTACCGGGGCGGCGACGAGGTGGACGCGTGGTCGGTGCGGCTCGGGATGGACGTGTTCGCCTGCGAGGCGGATCCGGAGATAAGCCCGACGTTGGAGACGCTTCTCCGTCAGCAGCCTGAGACGCCGGCGCTGGTGGAGTGGCGCGAGCTCGCCGACGCGATGCACGTGGTGGACCCCGAGGCCGCCGAGGACGACGAGTCGGTGCGGGTCGCCGCGCTGTACGGGCCCTTCGGGCCGCAGCACTTCCTGTATGAGGACGGCAAGTACGAGGCGGCGACAACCGCTCTGGACACGGTCCCCGAGGTGGACCGCGACGAGGCGTGGACGGCCCTGCTGCGCAAGACGCTGGTCATGCGGGGTATGGAGCTGCATCTGGACGAGCAGTGGGCGCCGGCGCTGGAGTGCATAGCCCGGGCGGCGCTGCTGGATCCGGATCAGAAGCCTGACTCGGTGTGGGCGGAGATCGCCGCCGAGTCCGGGCTGAACGCCGCGCACGAGCTCATGCGGTTCGCCGAGGAGGGCGAGCGGCCGGTCTCGGTCGACGCCACGCCGACGGTGAACATGGCGGTGACCGGGACGGCGTTCATCGCGGACGCGACCAAGACGGTGAACATGGCGGCCGTCGGGTTGACGGGGCGGGGTGCCGGGAGTGTCGGGAGTGTCGGCGCTGGGGGTTCCGGCGGTGTCGGTTCCGGCGGTGCTGCGGGTGGTGTCGGTTCCGGCGGCGTCGGTGCCGAGGCTGCGGGTGGCGCTGCCGGTGGTGGTGCTGGTGCGGCTGGTGCCGACGGGGACGTGCCCGCGCCGGTCAGCGTGCTGCAGAGCGTGGTCGACGTGCTGGAGCGTGCGCTGTCCGTGGCCCCGGACGTGGCCGCGCTGCAGAACGAGCTGGCCGTCGCGCACATGCGGCGGACCGGGGAACTGCGCTCCGAACACCAGGACTACGTGCTGGCGCTGTCGCACGCGCGGCGCGCGGTCGAGTTGATGCCGCAGGACAAGGACGCGGCGGCGCTGCTGGAGGTGGTGCTCGCCGAGCGGGCCGGGTCGCTGACGCGGCCGGGGCCGGACGGCGACCTGCTGGAGGCGGTGCAGTGGTGGCAGGAGCTCAGCGAGATCGATCCGTCGCGGGTCGAGTACCACGCCGGCCTGTCGCAGGCGCTGAAGCTGCTGGCGTGTTCGGCGGCGCTCGGCGACCGCCGGACCCTGGCGCTGGACCGGATGACATGGGCCCTGCTGGCCGACCAGACGTGGACCGGCGACCCCGACGTCGAGGCCCCGCGCGAGATAGCGACCCTGCTCATCGCCGACGCGATGCACAACGCCCAGCGTCCCTTCCACGATCGCGCGCACCGCCTCCGCACAGCGCTGGCGTACCGCGACACGAAGGAACTCCGGGACCTGATGATCGCGTTGTGGAAGAACGAGGCCTCGTTCCAGTACGAGACGCGCCACTACGGCCTGTGTGCGGAGCTGCTGGAGGAGGCCGTCCGCCTCGGCGAGGGCGGCAGCGTCGGCGATCCCGAGGCCACCACGCTGATCCTGCGCGTCCCGCGCCCCGACGACCCCCGATCCGGAGGCCTGCAACCCTTCCACTGGCACCGCTACCCGCGGGCCCGCGCGCTGCTGAAGCGCACCGTGGACCACTTCCCCGACGAAGACGAACTCCGAGAACTCCACGCCCGAAGCGCCGCCCCCGAAGACCCCGCGAGCACCTGATGCTGCTGAACGAACCGACCCCCCACCAGACGCGCCCGGCCGCGGCCACCGCCGCCGCGGCGCCGGGCACCCGCGACCTGCCGGCCGTCGAGGTCGACGGCCGTGCGGCGCCGCCGCGCGCGAGCGCCGAGGCGGACACCGTCGCTTTCACGGCGGTGGACGCGGCGGATGCGGTGGGCGCGGGCAGCGCGAGCAATGGCGTGCATGTGGATCGGGACGCGGACTCGAACGGGGATGCGGACGGCGTGAGCGAGGTGCCGCGTCCGCGATCGAGCGCCGAGGCGCCGACGGTCGGGATGGAAGTGGTCGACGCGGGCTCACTCTCCACGATCGCGCTGGACGTCGAGGCCGTGAAGCGCGCGGTCGCGGAAGGCCTTGGAATCTCCGACGCCACGGCCACGGTCTCGTTGGATGTGGAGGCCCTCAAGCAGGCGACGCGCGCTGCCGAGGCGCCGACTGTTGCTTTCGGCCCGGTGGACGCCGCCGATGTCGCGGACGAACTCAGCACTGTCGAACTCGCCACCGACACCACCGATGCTCCAGTGGCCGACAGTGAGCCCACCGCCGCAGCCGACGCCGATGACGAGGCCCTCGACACCGACGACTCGCCCGACGATTCGGATCTCGCAGGCTCCTCGGATCCCGCAGGCTTCTCAGATCTCGCAGACTCCGCCGCTCCCGCCACCGAAAGCTCCACCGAGCTCGCGCTGTCCACCGAGCTCGCGCTGCCCGCCGACACCGAAGACACCGCCGCCGAGCTCGACCTCGACCGCACCATGCCGACTCACATAGCCACGACCGACCTCGCCGCACCCCCGTCGAGCCAGGTCGCGATGCCCGAGACCGCCGACGACGTCATCGCCACCATCCACGCGGCCGCGACCGTCGTGGCCGCGGCGGACCTCCGGGCCCGGCAGGCGGCGTTCGTGAAGGCCGATCCCTGGACCGGGCTCGACCTGCACCAGCCGCCCGCGCCCGCGCCGGTCGACAACATCCTGGACCTGCTCTCGCCAGTCCTGGAGCGTCCCCTGCTGGTCGTGGAGCAGCCCGGCCTGCCGGCCGCCGCCGACGTCGTGGCGCTGCACCGGGCCGAGCTCGCAGTCGACTTCGTCGAGCCGCCGATCGTGGCCGCCGGAGCCGAGCCGCCGATACCGCCGCGCTACGGCCCGGGCCTGTCGGTGCTGCCGCACATCGAGTTCCCGGTCTGATCGAGTACGCGGTCTGATCGAGCTTCCGGTCTGATCGGTCGAGGCGCACCGGTTCCGGACTCGATCTCCGCGCCGGCACCCTGGGCCGCTACGTCAGATCCCCGCCGGCGCTCCGAATGTCCGGCAGCACCGGCCGGTCCTCGCGCCCCGGCTGCAGAATCACCGCCGCGAGGCCCCAGTGGTGCTTCATCCGCTCCAGCGGGTCGGCCGGGAACCCGGGCGTCCGGCGGGAGAAGCGCCGCGGCGTCGGCGTCTTGTCCCGCGTCCTGATCTTCGCGGTCTCGCGCGCCTCGCCGCCGGTGACCACCACCTTGTCGAAGCGTCCCGCCACCTCGGCGGCCCAGTGCCGGCCCAGCACGCCGACGCGTGCCGCCGGTTCGGCGCGGCGGCCGTCGCGGAACGTCACCTGGACCGCCTCCACGCCCGGCGGCAGTAGGCCCCACGCCACCGACCACGGCGCCGCGTCGTCGTCGCGGCTGCGCAGGGCGCCGGCGATCAGCGCGGTGTCCGTCCCGGCCGCGAGGTCGGCGTCTTCGGCGCTCATGTGCGCAGCATAAGCGCTTGCCGTCGTAGTCGGGAACGTCCATGTACGTTCTCTGACATCCGATGTGCCGCCGAACGAGAGGTGATGATGGACGTGCCGTCGAACAACGGGCTCAGCCGCCGTGGCCTGCTGGGACGCGGCCCCCTGTCCCGCCGCTACGGCTCCGTCGTCGACCACCTCTACGCCGTCGAGGTCGTGGTCGTCGACGAACACCGCCGCGTCCGCGTGGTCCGGGCCACCCGCGAACCCGACGACCCGCACCGCGACCTGTGGTGGGCGCACGCCGGGGGAGGGGGCGGCAACTTCGGCGTCGTGACCCGCTTCTGGTTCCGGTCCCCGAGCGCCGTGGGCACCAACCCGGCCAAACTCCTGCCACCGGTTCCCGGCCAGATGTACTTCTTCCTCGCCGAATGGGCCTTCGACGCCTCCATGACCCGCGACGCGTTCACCACCATCGTTCGCAACTTCGGCCAGTGGCACGAGCAGCACAGCGCGCCCGGCGCCCCCGGCACCGGCCTGTACGCCATCCTCGAAATCGGCAACATCCACAACGGCGTCTTCAACCTCGTGGTCCAGGCCGACGGCGGCCTGCCGAACGTCGAGGGCCAGGTCGACGAACACCTCGCTGCGATCCACGCCGGACTCGCCGACTACGGCTGCCCCACGAGCGCCGCCATACTCCTCATCGGCTACGGCGGCCAGGTCCAGGCGGTGCCGCCGGACGCGACCGCCGTGGCCCAGCGCGACGTCGTGATGAAGGCCGTCTTCTCGACGACCTGGCTGCTGGAGGCCGACGACGCCACGAACGTCCGATGGATGCGCGAGTACTACCGCGGCATCTACGCGGCCACCGGCGGCGTCCCCGTCCCGGACGACGTGAGCGACGGCTCCTACATCAACTACCCGGACGTCGACCTCGCCGACCCGGCATGGAACACCTCAGGCGTCCCCTGGTACGAGCTCTACTACAAGGACAACTACCCCAAGCTGCAACAGATCAAGGCTGCTTGGGACCCGGGCAACGTGTTTCGCCACGCGCTGTCCGTCGAGCTCCCCGCCTAAGCAATAAAGACAATGATTGAGGCCCCTGACGCCCGCCTCGCAGGGGCCTCAATCAGCTCTTAGCCCCAGTGTTCAGTAGGCCAACTGGGGTTCTGCCGGTCCACGACCTCCGGCAGGGCTCTGTCATGCGGCTTGATCAGGTACGCGACCCCGCCGGATCCGTACCCCGGCGTGCCGTCGGCCTTCGTGTAGTTCGTTCGCAGCCAGACGGTCTCGAACATCCGCCGCGGATACACCGTGTACACGTCGGCATCGCTCTTGCTGGCCGGATCGTTCACGATCACGTCGCCGGCGTCGGTGAACCCGATGACGCACCACAGGTGCCCGGCGCTGGCGTAGCGGCCGTTCTCCGCGAGCGTGAACGACTGCGACGTGATCACCGGGAACCCGGCCGCGATCAGCACTTCCAGCTCGGTCATCGAGTTCAGCCGCACGACCATCGCGTCCAACCCGTACGACGCCGCGTAGGCGCACGTGAAGGACCAGTTCCCGGTCCCCTTGTACCCGTAGTCGTAGCTGTACCGCGCCGCGTGATCCACCGCCGGGTCCGTGTAGCCCGGATCGACCCACGCCAGCTGCTCGGCCGTCGGGCCCTTGCCCCAGAACTCGACCACCATCTCGGTCGACGTCGGGCTGCACCAGGCCTCACCGCCGCCGCCGAACTCGGGGTACTGCCCGTCGTGCACGTACTGCGCGTACGGCTTGACCGCCAGCGTGATCCCGGTCGCAGGGCCGGGCGTGCTAGCCGGAACCGTGGTGCGCGCCGGCACGATCGAAGCGGTCGCGCCGAGCTGCCAGACCCGCGGCGTGATCGCGGCGCCGGGGCGGCGCAACAGGGTCAGGCGCAGTTGGTAGGAACGCATCGAGTGCCCGCTCGCGGCGCTCCAGGTATCGGTGTCGATCTCGCCGTAGGCGCTGCTCTGGCCGTTGACCGAGGTCCGGTTGAGTTCGCTGTCGTCGAGCGTCCAGATACCCATCACCCAGGTGTCGAGGTGGCCGTCCTCCATCGTCGCCAGGAGTTCCACCTTCAGGAACGTGCCCTTCGGCGTTTCGGCGTTCCAGTGCGGGGTCAGCTGTGTCGCGCCGAAGTCCAGCGACCGTGAGGGAGAGGTCCAGGTCGCGTACTCGTACTGCGTGGTGGTGTTCAGATAAGGGTCGGTGTACGACGTGGTCCCCACCGGCTCGGCGATGACGACGCCCAAGCGCGGCCCCGGCAACGGCAGCGCGCCGGCGGACTCGCCGCTGCGGAAGTCGGACCACGTGGTCCACCGGTCGAACCGGACCCGGGCCTGGGGCTGGGTCTTGCTCTGTGCCTGTGCCTGGCCTGCGTTCTTCGCCGCGCCGGTGCTCGCGGCCTTGTTTTCCATACCGCTCATGATCGCGAATGAGGACGCCGAGGCCGGCGTCGCTGTCGCGACCCCGGCCGCCGCGGCGCCGACGGCGGCCCCGCCGGCGAACACCACTCGCCGGCGCACCGGACCGCCCGCGTCCTGGCGGTCCGGCTGGGGGCTCGCCGACATCTGTCCTCCAAGGCTTCAGCTTCAGCAAAAGTGTTGAATGCTGTTGAAGATTAGCCCGGAAGTGACCGTGATCGGTAGTAAGTCAACAGAGAGTGACGACCGACTTGGAATGGATCGCGGACTATACGAAGTTTTTGTCGATCAGCATCTCCAGCACGTTCACATGGAAGTCGGGGAAGTCCATCGGCACGATCCCGAACCGCGCGCGCTGCGAAGTCCGCGCGTTCAAGTACGGGTAGATGGAGTTGTCCATCAATGTCTGCTCAAGGTCCTTCGGGAATTCCAGGCCGTCCTGGAGGGACGGCGCCAGGCTCAGGAAGTTCACATACATCGTGGTCGGCGCGGGATTGCTGTAGGCATTGTCAAACTGCTGCGTTATCAGCTGGCCCTTGGTGCCCGTCGAAACGCCGGTGTACGTGTCCTGCACGTTGAACTGGTTCGCGCTGTCGGCCCAGTGGATCAGGTTCCAGGACGACGGGAAGGTGAAGTCGGCGGCCAGCACGATCTTGCCGGCGGCTTCGCCGAGCGTCGGCCAGCCGTGCATGTGGAACAGGCCGCGGTAGCCGAGGGTGTCCATGTAGTAGTTGAAGCGGCGCTGGAACTCCGCGTCGCTGAGCGCCTGGCCGCCGGCGTTCTCGTTCTTCAGACGCATCACGATCGTCTCGGTCGGCTGCGCGGTCAG
This sequence comes from Catenulispora rubra, assembly GCF_015356825.1. Classification (GTDB taxonomy): domain Bacteria; phylum Actinomycetota; class Actinomycetes; order Streptomycetales; family Catenulisporaceae; genus Catenulispora; species Catenulispora rubra. The sequence goes on from NZ_JAACYW010000158.1 coordinate 13,941, forward strand.
GAACGCCTGGCACTGGTCCAGCACGTCCTGCAGCCGGATGCCCTGGTAGTAGCTGGAGTGGTAGATGCCCATCTCGCTGGCCGTCCCCTGCAAGCCGTTGCAGCGGATGTCGACGAAGCGCACCCCTTCGGACAGCTGCTGCGGGAGGCCCCAGTTCTGCGTGTGCGACCACTCGGTGCCGTCCGCCGGGTTGGTGCAGCAGGTGTCGTGCGTCCCGGGGATCGTCATGCCCAGCAGTGACAGGTTCGGGTCGAGGTAGCTCATCCAGCTGTCGGTGGGCTTGCCGCCGGGGGTGACGGGAGAGTCGGCGCGGGCGGCGGTGGGGAGGCCGAACGAGGTGGCGGCGAGGACGGTGCCGCCGAGCCCCCATTTCAGGACATTGCGACGGGTGGGGTTCATGGGGCGGTTCACGGGGCGCTCCAAGGGTTTCGAAGCCGGCTGCGGGTTTGCCCGGGTATAGGCGGGTGCTGCGACGGCGTTCACAGTAAGCGCAGTGTCAGGAGGTGGCCATGGTCGTGCGGGGAAAGGTTGAGGGTCGGCCACCGGAACGGTGGCCGACCCCCAGGCGAGGAGGACTCGGTGATCAGCGCGGCGACTGTCGACTTCGCCGCGAGGCGGTCACCTAGTACGTGTCGACCGTGCAGGAACCGTTGCTGAACATCGGGTTCGTGTCCACCGGCTGGTTGGCGTCCGGGTTCACGATGATGTCGAAGGCGCCGGTGATCGAGCCCTCACAGTCGTCCAGCGCCGGTTCGGGCTGCATCGCGTCGTTCGGCCCCATCCACAGATCGACGTGGTGGATCCCGTTGTTCCAGTCGCTGGTGCACTCCACGCACCCGTCCTCCATGATGAAGTACTTCTCCAGGTGGGGGACGTAGATGATGGTGCCCGGCGCGTACTCGTTCTGGTCCGTGGCGAACGTCACCGGCTGGCTGTAAGTGCCAAGGTCCTCGGTGGCGATGCTGTGGATCTGCGGGTAGGCGATCTGGGCGGTGCCGTAGTGGCCGTTGCCGTCGTCGTTGTCGTTGTAGCCGTAGGACGTGATGTTGACGTTGATCGTCTGCGGATCGGCGTGGGCCGCGGACGCCGGGCCGACCGTCGACAGCAGCAGGGCTGCTGCGACGGCGGCCAGGGAGGCCAGGGTTTTGCGGAGCATGTGGGACTCCTTTCGAGATCAAGTTAGGAAGGTTTCCTAACTCATCGCGGAAGGTAGCGCTGAAACAGGAGGGTGACAATAGCTCGAATCAGGTATTGAGACGACGGCCCGCACGGCGCGTCCCGAAAGCGCCCTACAAAAGGGCGCTGTTGACCTATGTGTGGGTGGCGGGTGAGTGCGGCTGGTGCGGTTGGTTTGTGGTTTTTAGAAGCTTTTCTAGGAGTCGTCGCCACACCTGAGCTCCCTCAAGCTCAGGAACCTGAGATGGGGATCCGCTCCGGATCAGGCATCCAGGATCCGCACATCCCCGGCGTCCACCCGCATGTCCAGCGCGTCCGTGCCGACCCGGAACCCGCGCACCGTCAGCGCGTCCCAGGCGTCGCCCGGCAGCGGTTCGAAGGCCACGATGTCCGCCGGCGCGTCGGGCCGCATCCCGACCAGGGCCGAGACCACCGCAACCGACGCCGCCGCGGCCCAGGCCTGCGGGCGGCACGAGGCCGGATACGGTGTCGGCCGTCCGCCGGGCCGTGCCGGGCTCCCCGCGTACAGCTCCGGCATGCGGTATTCGAACCCTGCGGCGGCTTCCAGCAGGCCGTCGATCAGCGTGCCGGCCGCCTCGGCCGCCCCGGGGACGCCCTCGGCTGCCGCGCGCGCCAGGCCCTGGACGGCCACCGCCGTGTCGTGGGTCCAGACCGAGCCGCCGTGGTAACTCAGGGGGCTGTATCCGCCGGCCGAGGTCGCCATCGTTCGCAAGCCGTAGCCCGACGACATCGACGCCGACCCCAGTCGTGCTGCCACCAGAGCCGACTCCTCGCGGTTCAGGATTCCGGTGCCCAGCAGGTGTCCCATGTTCGAGGCGACGGTGTCCACCGGCTTGCCGTCGCGGTCCAGGGCGACCGCCGGGAACGGGCCGTCGGCGTCGCTGATCCAGAAGCGGGCGCGGAATCGTGCGGCCAGCTGCGTGGCCCACGCGCGCCACTCGTCGGCGCCGGGCCGGCCGAAAGCGTCCAGGAGGGCCGCGCCGCTCATCGCCGCCTCGTAGGCGTAGCCCTGCACCTCGCTCAGGGCCAGTGGTGCCGTCGCGATGCGGCCGTCGACGAACTGGATCGAGTCGTGGGAGTCCTTCCAGCCCTGGTTCGCCAGGCCGTGGCCTGATTCGTCGACGTAGCTCAGGAATCCGGCGTCGTCCATCCCGTGGTCGCGCATCCACGCCAGCGCGGCGCCCAGCGGGTCCAGCAGCTTTTCGACCTCGTCGGCCGGCATGCCCCAGCGCCAGGCGTCGTGCAGCAGCATGATCCACAGCGGTGTGGCGTCCACGGTGCCGTAGTACGTCGAGGGCAGCAGGAGTGGCCGGTCGGAGCCGCCGAAGGCGTCGTGGCCGGACGGCGCGCGCCGGATCTCGTGCAGGATCTTGCCCGGCTGCTCGGCGGTCTCCGGGTCGGTCTTCGTCCCCTGACGCCGGGCCAGCGTGCGCAGCGTTCCGGCGGCCAGCTCGGTGCCCAGGGGCAGCAGCATGCGTGCGGCGATGAGCGAGTCGCGGCCGAACAGGGTGAGGAACCACGGTGCGCCGGCGCCCAGGAAGTGGTCCTCCGGTGCCGTGGGGTCGCGCAGCTCCAGGCCGCGCAGGTCGGCCATGGAGCGCTCGACGAAGCGGCCGACGCGGATGTCGCCGCTGTCCACGTGGAGGTCGCCGATCACCGACGCGCCGTCGGTGCCGAGGACCACGGAGGTGCCGGTCGGGGTGACGCTCACGTCGATGGCGAAGCGTGCGACCTCGCCGGGTGCCAGGTCCACCGGCCAGCGCAGCCGGCCGTTCTCGGAGTCGACGTCCGCGGGCGCGGGTAGGGCGGTCGCCAGGACGACGTCAGGGCTCTGTGAACCGGGTCCGGTCCAGCGCAGGCCGCCGTCAACCGCTTCAGCCGGCAGCAGACCGGGGGAGTGGCCGGACTTCACGACCGAGATCTCGGCGAGGTCGCAGCCCAGGGTGACGGTCAACGTCGTCTGGACACTGCGGCGTGAGGCCGATCGGATCTCGATGGTCTCGCGCACCAGAGTCTGGAGCCCGTCGCCGCGGTCCTCGCTGACCAGCACCCGCCGCCGCTCGATCCACACCGCCGGGTCCGCGCCGTCCTCGCCGAGGCCGCGCGCCACGAGCACGCTGTGCGTCGTGTCGGCTCCGTCGAGCTCCGTGGCGATGGGGGTGAGGCGTGCGCCCGACAGGGTGAGATCGGAAACACTCAGGACACGCCGGTCGTCGGCGAAAACCCCCGTCACGCCGCGCCCCGAGAGCGCTCCGCCGGTGCCCGACAGGCCGAAGACGGGAGCCCGCACGGTCGTTTGCAGGTCGTGCAGATAGGGTTGCTGAGCTGGGGTTTCGGCCGGGCCGTCGGTCATGGGGTGTCCCTCGTGTTGCCTGGTGGTTCTTCGGCACTCTATCTATTTGAACGTTCATATGTAAGACTCCACCTCAGCGACTTTGATCGTTCAACTCTGAGGAAGGAGGAACGCCGTGGCAATGGACCGCGAGCCCTCACCGCCCCGCCCGACCATCAAGGCCGTCGCCAGGCACGCTCAGGTGTCGTACCAAACGGTATCGAACGCGCTGAACGCGCCGGAGCGGCTGCGCCCCGACACGCTGGCCCGCGTGCTCCGCGCGGTCGACGAGCTCGGCTACCGGCCCACCCAGGCCGCGCGCAACCTGCGGCTGCAGACCACGCGGCTGATCGGGTTCCGGTCCACCCGCTCGGGAGGCCGCGGCATCGGCGCCATCGAGGACCGGTTCCTGTACGCGCTGACCTCCGCCGCGCGCGACCGCGGCTACGGCGTGATCCTGTTCGCCGCCGACGGCGACGAGGACGAGATCGCGATGTTCGAGGACCTGGTCAGCCGGGGCGCGGTGGACGGCTTCGTGCTGTTCGGCTCGCACCGCCACGACCCGCGCACCGCCTGGCTCGCCGAGCGCGACGTGCCCTTCGTCAGCTTCGGCCGGCCCTGGGAGCAGACCCCTTATCTGTACTCCTGGCTGGACGTCGACGGCCACGCCGGCACCCTGGCCGCGACCAAGCACCTGGCCGAGCAGGGCCACCGCCGGATCGCGTTCATCGGCTGGCCCGAGGGCAGCGAGGTCGGCGACGACCGCTACGCCGGCTACCTGGCCGCCGCCGCGGAGCTGGACCTGCCGACCGGCGGCCTGACCGTGCGCGGCCTGGACGGCATCGGCGCCGGCACCCAGCTCGCCTCCGGCCTGCTGGCCAAGGCCCATCCGCCGACCGCGTTCGTCTGCGTCAGCGACGCGATGGCCGTCGGCGTGATGCACGCCGTCGAGCACCGCGGCCTGGCCGTGGGCCGGGACGTCGCGGTGATCGGCTTCGACGACAGCCCGCTGGCCACCGTGGTCCAGCCGGCCCTGAGCAGCGTCCGCCAGCCCCTGGAGTCCATCGCACGCCGCTGCGTGGACCTGGTGCTGGAGCGGATCGACGACCCCCGCAGCGCGGTGACCACCTCCGTCGTGGAGCCCACGGTCATAGCGCGCGGCAGCAGCAACCCCTCCCACATCTCACCCCCCGACGAGGCCTGACACCGCCGCCACCAGCGGGTCTGCGTCCCGAGCCTGATCGAAGGCGAAACGAAAGGAACGACAATGAAGTCAGTTCGCGTCCAGCGGATCATCGGCGTCGCCGGTGCCGCCGCGGTGCTGGTGACCGCCGCCGCGTGCGGCAGCAGCGGGCCGGGCAAGAGCTCGGGCTCGTCCTCCGGCGGGACCGGCGGCAGCAGCGGCAGCGGTGGCGCCGGCGGCGCCACCTCCGGCGTCACCCTGCAGGTGCTGATCGGGTCCTCCGGCGACGCCGAGACCAACGCGGTGGTGGCCGCGGGCAACGCCTGGGCCGCCAAGACCGGCAACAAGGTCGTGGTGACCCCGGCCAAGGACCTCACCCAGCAGCTCACGCAGTCGCTGGCCGGCGGCACCCCGCCGGACGTCTTCTACGTCGACGCCTCCAAGTTCCAGGGCCTGGTCAAGGGCAACGCCCTGGCCGACGTCGGCGAGAAGATCACCGACTCCGCGGACATGTACCCGAACCTGCAGAAGGCGTTCACCGAGAACGGCAAGTACTACTGCGTCCCGAAGGACTTCTCCACGCTGGCGCTGGAGATCAACACCGACCTGTGGACCAAGGCCGGCCTGAAGGACTCCGACGTCCCCACCACCTGGGACCAGCTGGAGACCGTGGCCAAGAAGCTGACCGGCAACGGCGTCACCGGTCTGGTGATGAGCGACACGCTGGACCGCATCGGCGCCTTCATGCGCCAGGCCGGCGGCTCGGTGGTCTCCGCCGACGGCAAGACCGTCACCGCCGACTCGCCGCAGAACCTGGCCGCCCTGCAGTACCTGCAGAAGCTGGCCAAGGAGGGCGCGCTGAAGTTCCCCAAGCAGGTCGACACCGGCTGGGGCGGCGAGGCGCTGGGCAAGGGCAAGGCCGCGATGACGATCGAGGGCAACTGGATCGTCGGCGGGCTGCAGAAGGACTACCCGAACGTCCACTACAAGGTCGTTCCGCTGCCGGCGGGCCCGGCGGGCAACGCCACGCTGTCCTTCACCAACTGCTGGGGCGTGGCCCAGAAGAGCTCGCACCAGGCCGCCGCGGTCGACTTCATCAACTACCTGACGACCGTGGACCAGCAGATGGGCTTCGCCAAGGCCTTCGGCGTCATGCCCTCGCGGCAGGCCGCCAAGACCCAGTTCACCACCCAGTTCCCGGACCAGGCGGCCTTCGTGACCGGCGCGGACAACGCCTTCGGCCCGGTCGGCTTCCCCGGCTTCGACGCGGTGCAGAAGGACTTCGACTCCAAGATCCAGGGCCTGTCCGACGGCTCCTCGGACCCCAAGAGCATGTTGTCCAGCCTGCAGAAGAACGCCACTGACGCGCTGAGCAACAACTAGGCGCGGCGCCGGTTCCTCGCGTGCCGGCCCTAATGCGTCGTCCATAGTCCGGATCGAAAGGCCCCCAGGAAGATGAGCAGAACCAGATCGCAGGAGGACCGGCGTCAAGCCCTCGCCGGATGGCTCTTCGTCTCGCCGGCGTTGCTCGGCCTGATCGTCTTCCTGGTGGTCCCGATCGTGCTGGCGCTCTACGTCAGCTTCACGAACTGGGACGGCCTGTCCAACCCGCTCGGCGGCGACGTCAAGTGGGTTGGACTGCACAACTACCAGCAGCTGCTCACGCACGACGGCCTGACCCGGACCACGTTCGCCGGGGCGCTGCGCAACAACTTCTGGTTCGTGCTGTTCGTGGTGCCGACCCAGACCGCGCTGGCGCTGTGGCTGGCCGTCCTGGTCAACAACAAGTACCTGCGCGGGCGCGGCTTTTTCAGGACCGCGTTCTACTTCCCGTCGATCACCTCCAGCATCGCGATCACCCTGGTCTTCCTGTTCCTGTTCCAGGGCGGCGGCGCGGTGAACGGGATCCTGAACTGGTTCGGCGTCAAGGGTCCGAACTGGCTGGCCGACCCGCGCGGGGTCGTGCACGTCTGGCTCAGCGGCGTGGGGGTGACCAAGCCGCCGGGCTGGACCCAGCACTCGGTGATGGGCCAGTCGTTGTGGGACTGGTTCAGCGGACCGTCGATCGCGATGATGGTGATCATCATCCTGGTGATCTGGACGACCGCCGGCACCTTCATGCTGATGTTCCTCGCGGCCCTGCAGAACGTGAACGAGGACCTCTACGAGGCCGGCGAGCTCGACGGCGCCGGCTCCTGGCAGCGCTTCCGGTACATCACCCTGCCGAGCCTGCGGCCCACGCTGTTGCTGGTGCTCACGCTCGGCCTGATCGGCACCTGGCAGGTGTTCGACCAGATCTACCTGACCGGCAACAACCCGGCGACCCGCACGCCGGCGTACATGTCCTTCGACCAGAGCTTCCAGAACAACCACTTCGGCACCGGATCGGCGATCGCGTTCCTGCTGTTCGCCCTGATCATGGGTCTGACCCTGCTGCAGCGGCGACTCATCCCCGAGGAGATCGACTGATGGCCGCCGTCCGCGAGCGCCGCTCCCCGTCCCGCCGGGTCCTGATGTACGTGGCGCTGGGCGCCTTCGCGCTGCTGTTCCTGGGGCCGTTCGTGATCCAGATCGCGACCTCGTTCAAGACCGACCCGGACGCCACCAACCACCCGCTCAACGTCGTCCCGCACCCGGCGACCCTGGAGGCGTGGAAGCGCATCTTCGGCTACAGCTCCGACCAGCCGGTGCCCTTCGGGACCTGGCTGCGCAACAGCATCATCGTCGCCACCTCGATCACGCTGTTGCGGGTGTTCCTGGACAGCCTGGCCGGCTACGCCCTGGCCCGACTCAAGTTCCCGGGCCGGCGCGCGGTGTTCATGCTGATCCTGGGCACGCTGGCGGTGCCGAACGTGGTGCTGCTGATCCCGCGCTTCCTGGTGCTGAAGGAGCTGAGCCTCTACAACTCCTACGCGGGCATGATCCTGCCGATCGCGATGGACGCCGCCGGCATCTTCCTGATGCGCGGCTTCTTCATGCAGGTGCCGCAGTCGATCGAGGAGGCGGCGCGCATCGACGGCGCGGGCGCGTTCCGCACGTACTGGGACATCGCGCTGCCGCTGGTGAAGCCGGGGCTGATCACGCTGACGATCCTGTCGTTCCAGGGGTCGTGGAACGAGTTCAGCTTCTTCCTGGTGGCTACGTCCGACCCCAAGTACGACACGCTGACCACCGGTCTGGCGAAGTTCAGCGGCGGGTCGCTGGGGTCCGGGAACCAGTTCCCTGTCACGCTGGGGGCGGCGCTGCTGTCGACGATCCCGGTGGCGATCTTGTTCTTCGTCTTCCAGCGGCAGATCGTGCGCAGCCAGATGAGTTCCGGGGTGAAGGGGTAGCGGGACGGTTGAGGCTGGGCTCTCGGCTCTCGGCCTTCAGCACTCGGCAAAACGGTATGCATCACCTTCCTCAGGCGTAATCGGTTGAAATCGTCGCCGAGGCTGGAACAATGGGACGCCGAGCACCCAGCGGCGTTCCCGACCGACTTCAAGGAGGCCGACAGTGGCAGCGGCAAGCGGGCAGCCCCTCCCCGGCGCCGACCGGACCACCTTCGAGGTGGCCTTCGACCTCAAGGCCGAAGCACCGAACTGGCCCCCGGTCTCCGTGGAACGCCTCTGGGGCGAGAAGACCACGGTCGAGTACGAGATGCGCCTGCTCAACGTCCCCTTCTTCGCCCGCGGCGTCGCCTACGGCGACCTGGTCCACGTCCGCCCCGACCAGCACCGCCGCGAGTTGGTGTTCGAAAGACTCAACGGCGAATCCGGCCACTCGACCCTCCGCATCACCCTCCTGGACAAGCGAGCCCGCCGCGAGGTCCAGGACAGGCTGCGGGAGGTGGGCTGTTCGTGGGAGACGGCAGCGCAGTTCTCGGCACTGCTGGCGGTCGACGTGCCTGCGGATGGGGACTATCGCGCGCTGCGGGAGTGGCTGAAGGCTCAGGCCCGGGAGGGGACGCTTGAGTTTCAGGAGAGTGCCATTTCGGCGCTGCATCTTGAGCAGTTGCCGAACTTTCCTTAGTGCGAACGTCGGCCGCCGTGCCCGAAAGCGCGACGGCCGACCGTCATCAAGACCCCCGAATCAGCTCACGAAACCTTCGTGATCGCCACCGCCTGCCCCGCGTCGCCGAACGCCTGTCCGGCCAGCTGCCAGGCGCCGTTCACGTTCTCCAGCGCCAGGCCGCTGTTGCGGTTGACCAGCTTGTACTGCCCCACGCCGGCCAGGGAGGTGTTCGTCGCGGCTGCGATGCCGGCTGCCGACGACGTCGTGCTCAGCGTCTGCGGGGTGTCGTTGCCGATCGGCTGGAGGTACCACTGGTCGCTGCCGCCGGGGGAGCCGCTGCCGCCGTTGCCGGTGGGGTTGAAGTTCGCTTGCTGGGCTCCTGTCGTCACCGTGGCGCCAAGTGCCCGGGTCTGCTCGGCGGCCGAGGCGAACGCCGTGCCGGTCGCCGAGTACACGCTGGCCGCACCCACCGGATGACCGTCGGCGTGGTCGGCGCCTCCCGCATCGGCCGCAAGGTGGTGCGGCTGGTGCGCGGCGTGCTGGACGCCGACGTGCTGATCTACGACCCCTACGACCCCTACGACCCCTACGACCCCTACGGCGCCGGCGAGCTGACCGCCGACCCGCGCGTGCGGCTGACCTCGCTGGAGGAACTGCTCGCGGCCAGCGACGTGGTCAGCCTGCACGCCGCGCTGACCCCGGACACCCGCCGCATGCTCGACGCGCGCGGGCTGGCCCTGATGCCCGACGGCGCGGTCCTGGTGAACACCGCGCGCGGCGGCATCGTCGACCAGACGGCGCTCACCGCCGAACTCGTTTCCGGCCGCATCGACGCGGTCCTGGACGTCACCGACGCCGAACCGCTGCCGCCGGACTCGGTGCTGTTCACGCTGCCCAACGTCTTCCTGACCCCGCACATCGCCGGTGCGCTCGGCGGCGAGGTGCTGCGCCTGGGGCGCCTGGCGGTGGAACAGGTGGAACGGTACGTAGCCGGTCTGCCACTACGGTATGAGGTGCTTCCCGACCAGCTGGACAGGTTGGCGTGAGGCCACAGCCGAAGAGCAGGACGAGAGGAGCGGTCAGGGTGCCGATGCCGCAGGGCAAGCCGTCGCGGACACCACGGGCGCCACGGACGCCGCGGGAGACCGCCGGCCCCAAGCGCGCCACCGTCCAGGAGGTCGCCGAAGCAGCAGGGGTGTCCACCGCCACCGTCTCCCGGGTCTTAAACGGCAACTACCCGGTCGCCGCCGAGACCCGCCGCAAGGTGGAACAGGCCGTGCGCACGCTGGGCTACGTGGTCAACGCGCACGCCCGCGCGCTGGCCGGCTCCCGGACCCGCACGGTCGGCATCATCGTCCAGGACATCATCGACCCCTTCTACACGTTCATCGCGCACGGCGTGCAGCGCCAGGCCGCCGAGGACGGGAAGCTGTGCCTGGTGTGCAGCACCTACGGTGTGGTCGGCGGAGAGCTGGACCTCATCGACGCGCTGCACGAGCAGCGTGCGGACGCCGTGATCATGGTCGGCGGCGGTGTCGACGACCCGGCCTACCGGCGCAAGCTCGCCGACCGGGCGCGGGCGCTGAACCGCGAGGGCTCGTGGCTGGTGCTGTGCGGCCGGCCCGCGCTGGAGTCCGGTGCCCCGGCCGGGGTGGTCGACTACGACAACACCGGCGGGGCGCACGCGATCACGGAGTACCTGCTGGGGCTCGGGCACCGGCGGATCCTGTACGTCGGCGGACCGGAGCAGCTGTCGGTACACCAGGCGCGCGTGGCCGGCTTTCGGCGGGCGCACGCGAGCCGGGGGCTGGAGGTCGACAAGCGGCTGATCCAGCCCGGCGCCTTCAGCCGCCGCTTCGGCTACGAGCGGACCGCTCAGCTGCTGCGCGACGGTTCGGCCGGGGAGTTCACCGCGGTCTTCGGCGCGAACGACGGCGTCGCGGTCGGCGCCATGCAGGCGCTGCGCGAGGCCGGGTTGCGGGTGCCGCAGGACGTGTCGGTCGTCGGCTACGACGACATCCCGCTGGCCGCCGAGGTCACGCCGACGCTGACCACCGTGCACCTGCCGTTGGAGCAGATGGGACGGGAGGCGGTGCGGCTGGCTGTCGCGCTGCGCGGGGAGTCCGACGGTCCGACCGACACCCGGCACGTCGGGACGCATGTGGTGATCCGGGATTCGACGGCGCCGCCGCCGTCTTCCGCTGTTACTTGATTTGATCGAAAGGCTTGATCGTTGTTCTCACGCGCCGTGTCCTCCCGCGCCGACTGGGAAGCCGAAGCCGATCGCTGGTTGCTGACCGCACGTAAGCACGCGGTCCACGGCGGCGCGCTGATCTGCCCGCCGGGGCCGCCGTCGCAGAGCGGGCCAATCAGCGACGGGATCGAGGGGTTCGCTCGCAGCTTCCTGATCGCCGGCGCGCGGCTCGGCGGGGGAGAGGGCGATCCGCTCGGGCACGCCGAGTGGTACGCCGAGGGGCTCGCCGCCGCGATGGATCCCGCCGGGCCCGGGTACTGGCCGCGTGCCGTCGGGTTCGAGGACTGGCCGCACGCCGGGATCACGCAGCCGGCGGTGGAGGCGGCGAACCTGGCGTTCGGGCTGGCGCTGTGCCGGGAGCAGGTGTGGGATCAGCTTCCTGATCCGGTGCGTGAACGGCTCGCCGAGTGGCTGGCGCATCATGCGCGGCTGAAGGTGTGGCAGCACAACAACTGGCTGCTGTTCCCGGCGGTGATCGAGGCGTTCCTGGAGTCGGTCGGGGTTCCGGTCGAAGGCGGGCATGGCGCTGAGAACGTCGAGCGCGTCGAGTCCTGGTACCTCGGCGACGGTTGGTACAACGACGGACCGCCGGCGGAGCCGGGGCGGAATATCGATCACTACAACTCGTGGGTGTTCCAACCTTTCCTTTGGCAGTGGTATCTGCTGCGAGGGGAATCTGGCGCGCGCGTCGAGCGCTTCCGGGAGCGGCTGAGCGAGTTCGCCACGTCCTACGCGCTGCTGTTCGGCGGCGGCGCGCCGTTGCAGCTGGAACGTTCGCTGGCCTATCGGCACGCTGTGCTCGGCGGATTGTGGACCGCTGGGCTCGCCGGGGCGGATCCGCGTCGCCCGGGAGGCCGCCACCCTGATCCGCCGCTCGGCCGCCCCGCGGCGGCTGCGCTTCAAGGCCTCGTCCGCGGACCTGGTCACGGCCACCGACCTGCGGGTCGAGCGGCTGGTCCGG
>NZ_JAACYW010000159.1 GCF_015356825.1 Catenulispora rubra
CCCCGCATACCCTCCGGCCCCGAGCCCCTGGCCCACTTCGCGGGCCGGCTCGCGACCGGGCTGCGTGACGTCACCTCGGATCTGGCCGCCCTGGACTCCGCCGGTTTCTGGGCCGTCGTGGGCACCTATGAAGGCGACTGGACGCTCGCGCGCTTCGACAATGTCCGGGACGCTCCGCTCCCCCCGCCGGCAACGCCATGGACCGGCCCCGATCGCGGCGCCTGGATCTCCTCCATGGATCAGGACGCATACGTCGGCGCCGTCAAGGCCATCCGCGATGAGATCGCCGCAGGCGAGGTCTACCAAGTGAACCTCTGCCGAGTCCTCTCCGCGCCGATCACTCCGCAGGCCGAACCTCTCGCACTCGCGGCCCGCCTCCGTATAGGGAACCCCGCTCCGTACGCTGGCATGGTGGACATCCCAGGGACCCGCGTAGTGACCGCCTCCCCTGAGCTCTTCCTACGCCGCGAGAACCGAACCGTCACTTCGGAACCCATTAAGGGCACCGCACGTACTGCGGAGGAATTCCTCCCGAAGGACACCGCCGAGAACGTCATGATCGTCGACCTGGTCCGCAACGACCTGGCCCGGGTCGCCGAGATCGGCACGGTCGAAGTCCCCTCGCTGCTGCGCGTCGAGCCGCATCCCGGCCTCGTGCACCTGGTCTCCACCGTGACCGCCGAACTCACCCCCGACGCCGGCTGGCCCGAGCTGATCGCGGCGACCTTCCCCGCCGGCTCCATCACCGGGGCGCCGAAGAGCAGCGCCCTGCGCGTCATCGACGAGTTGGAGAACGCGCCGCGCGGGCCCTACTGCGGAGCCGTCGGTTGGGTGGACGCCGACCGCGGGGTCGGGGAGTTGGCCGTCGGTATCCGCACGTTCTGGTGGCAGGGCGACCGGCTGTGTTTCGGCACCGGCGCCGGGATCACATGGGGATCGGATCCACAGGGAGAATGGGACGAGACCGAGCTGAAAGCCGCACGACTGCTGGCCATCGCGTCCGGTCCGCAACCGAACCCACCGACGAACCAAGAGTCAGACCCACAGCGAGACCCACAAGCAGCCACACAGCCAGACCCGCAGTCGAACCCGTACTGAAGGAGACTTGTGAGCCATGAGCACTGACAAAGTCTGGGTCGACTCCGGCCTCGTCGACGCCGCCACCCCGCACATCTCGGTCTTCGACCACGGCTTCACCGTCGGCGACGGCGTGTTCGAGGCGGTCAAGGCGGTCGGCGGACGCCCCTTCGCCCTCACCCGGCACCTGCAGCGGCTGGCCCGTTCGGCCGACGGCCTCGGGCTGCCCCCGGTGGACGTCGACGCCGTCCGGCACGCCGTGACCGAGACCCTGCTCGCCAACGACGTGCCGCCGCTGGCCCGCATCCGGATCACCTACTCCGCGGGCATCGCCCCGCTCGGCTCCGAGCGCGGCGACCACGGCCCCACGCTCGTGGTGGCGGTCGGCGCGAGCCGGGCCCGCACCGAGAGCACGGCGATCGCCACTGTGCCCTGGCCGCGCAACGAACGCGGAGCCCTGGCGGGCATCAAGTCGACCTCATACGCCGAGAACGCTAAAGCGTTGGCACACGCACAGCGCGCCGGAGCCACCGAAGCGGTGTTCGCCGACACCACCGGACGCCTGTGCGAGGGCACCGGTAGCAACATCTTCGTTGTCCGCGACGGCCGCATCCTCACTCCGACCCTGGACACCGGCTGCCTGGCCGGCGTCACCCGGGCCCTGGTGCTGAAGTGGGTGCCCGGCGCCGAGGAGACGGACCTGCCGGTGGAGACCCTGCTGGACGCCGACGAGATCTTCCTGACGTCGACGCTGCGCGACGTACAGGGCGTGCACCGCGCGGACGGCCGCGACCTCGCCGCGCCGGGGCCGGTCACCAAGGGCGCCATGGCCGTGTTCGCCGAGCGCTCCGCCGAGGACCACGACCCGGAGTGACCGTGCCCGGGAAATAACCACGCCCCAGGAGCGACCATGCCCCGAGGCGATCACGACGCAGAGTGACCGCGCCCCGGACTGACCGGACCCGGCGCGACGACAGTGCCGGAAACGGAACGCCCCCGCCGATGGTGATCGCATCGGCGGGGGCGGTTCGGTTCCGGGCTGCGCGCCTGAGGTCGTGCCTCAGCAGTTGACTCAGTGAGTGCCTTGGTCGGCGCCTCAGTTGTCGGCGAACAGGTGCACGAGCTCGGCGTCCAAGTCGTAGAAGCGGTGCTCGAGACCGGGCGGGACGGCGGTGTTGGTGCGCTTGAGGAAGCTCTCCAGAGCCCGCGCGGGGGCCTCCAGGAGCGCCTCACCCTCCGGCGAACTGAGCGCCAGACACACGATCGCCTGCCCGCGGCTTCGCGAGGGCCACACCCGCACGTCGCCGGTACCGGTGGGGCGGCGCAGCCCCTCGGCCAGCAACTCCCGGGCGAAGACCCAGTCCACGGTGTCCTGCCCGCCGGTGTGGAACGTGGCGTGCACGGCGTAAGGGTCGGCGGTGTCGTAGCGCAGGCCCGCGGGGACCGGCAGCGAGGAGTCGCCGGAGATGACGAGACGCAGCTGCAGCTCACAGGTGACCGATGAGCTCATGGCGGTCGGCCTTTCGCTAGGAGTGCGCCGAGGCGGGCGGTCCCGAACTCAGCGGTTCACACCCCCGCGTTCCATGTGGTCCGCGTCGAGGGGCGCGAAGGAGGAATGCCACGGTCCGGTGGTCGGTAAACCCGTGTGCCCGGTATACGGCGATGTGCGTAGGCCATCAGGTCGAGGACAAGACCTTGACGTGCGCGAGCAGCGCCCCGGTGACCGGCGGCGCAATCCCCCGAATCGGGACAGAACCCACCGTATACCACCAGTGACACAGTGTGACGAATTCCACGCCTTTCCGGCGCGTCGCCGACCCTTACCCGCAACACCGCGACCCCCACCGAAAGGGGTGCGCGCGGCACCCTCGGGATGCGGTAAGGTTACGGACGTCGGAACGGCCCTGGAGGGGCACGCGACGATGAGGCACGGGCGATTAGCTCAGCGGGAGAGCACTGCCTTCACACGGCAGGGGTCACTGGTTCGATCCCAGTATCGCCCACCCGAAAAGTGGCCGCCATCTCAGATGAGGTGGCGGTTTTCTCGTTGCCGCACATTGGTCGCACACTTGTCGCGCACCGGTCGCACGTCGAGCGATTCGCATGTTCAGAGAACAGAGAACCCCGTCACCGCACTCCCCGCGGACGGAACTGAACACTGATCCGGGGCCCCAGAGGCCGCGCCGACTTCGGCACCGCGTGCTCCCATGTCCGCTGGCAGCTGCCGCCCATCACCAGCAGGTCGCCGTGGCCGATCTCGTGGCGCAGCGGTGGGGTGCCGCCGCCGCGGGGCCGCAGGGCCAGGGTTCGCGGGGTGCCGAGGGACAGGATCGCGACCATCGTGTCCTCGGACGAGCCGCGGCCGATGGTGTCGCCGTGCCAGGCGACGCTGTCGCGGCCGTCGCGGTAGAGGCACAGGCCGGCTGTGGTGAAGGGTTCGCCGAGTTCGGGGGCGTAGTGGTGGTCGAGGGTTGCGCGCGCCTCGGTGAGCAGGGGATCGGGGAGGTCTTCGCCGTCGCCGTAGAAGCAGAGCAGGCGGGGGACGGCTACCACGCGTTCGTACATCATGCGGCGTTCGGCGCGCCAGGGCACCGTTTCCATCAGGCGGGCGAACAGGTCGTCCGCTCCGGTGAGCCAGCCTCGGCGTAGATCCACCCAGGCGCCTTCGGTCAGCGGCACGCGCTCCACTGTGGCGCCGAGGGCGCCGACGGACTCCGGCGTGTCGACGTCGAGGAGGGATCCCTGGAACCAGGCGTCGTCGAACATGTGTGCAATTCTAAGCGGAGCCGCTGACAGGGCCGCTATCGTCAAGACGCACACATCGCACGCCACCCCAACGTCACCAGCACTTCAGGAGTCACGCCGCATGAGCGCCACGCTCGTCGCCAAGGAACTCACAGCCGGCCACGGCGACCGCGTCCTGTTCTCCGGCCTGGACCTCGTGGTCTCCCCCGGCGACGTGGTCGGGCTGGTCGGGGTGAACGGCGCCGGCAAGTCCACGCTGCTGCGCCTGCTCGCCGGGCTCGACCGGCCGGAGCACGGCGGCGTCCAGCTCAGTCCGCCGAGCGCGACGATCGGCCATCTGCCGCAGGAGCCCGAGCGGCGGCCCGAGGAGACGGTCCGACAGTTCCTGGCCCGGCGCACCGGCGTGACCGCCGCACAGGAGGCGCTGGACGCCGCCACGGCCGGTCTGGTGGAGAGCGCCCCCGGCGCCGACGACGCGTACTCCGAGAGCCTGGAGCGCTGGCTGAGCCTCGGCGGCGCCGACCTCGACGAGCGCGCCGAGGCCGTGGCCGCCGACCTCGGGCTGGCCGTGGACCTGGACCAGGCGATGACCTCGCTGTCCGGCGGGCAGGCCGCGCGCGCCGGCCTGGCCTCGCTGCTGCTGAGCCGCTACGACGTCTTCCTGCTCGACGAGCCGACCAACGACCTGGACCTGGACGGCCTGGAGCGCCTGGAGCGCTTCGTCGGCGGCCTGCGCGCCCCGGTGGTCCTGATCAGCCACGACCGCGAGTTCCTCGCGCGCACCGTGAACCGCATCATCGAGCTCGACCTCGTGCAGCAGCTGATCCGGCAGATCGGCGGCGGCTATGAGGACTTCCTGCGGGAGCGGGAGGTCGAGCGGCAGCACGCGCGCGAGGAGTACGAGGAGTACGCCGACACCAAGGCGGGTCTAGAAGCGCGCGCACATATGCAGCGCAACTGGCTGGAGAAGGGCGTCAAGAACGCTCTGAAGAAGCGGCCGGACAACGACAAGATCCTGGCGAAGGCGCGCGCAGAGGGAACCGAGAAGCAAGCGGCGAAGGCCCGCCAGACCGAGAAGCGCATCGAGCGTCTGGAAGTCGTGGACGAGCCCCGCAAGGAGTGGGAACTGCGGATGACGATCGCCGCCGCGCCCCGTTCCGGCGCCGTGGTGGCAACGCTAAGAGATGGCATCGTACGTCGCGGGGACTTCACTCTGGGCCCGGTGAACCTGCAGATCGACTGGGCCGAGAAGGTCGCGATCACCGGCGCGAACGGCTCCGGCAAGACCACGCTGCTGGCCGCCCTGCTCGGCCGCATCCCGCTGGACGAGGGCAGCGCCGCTCTGGGCCCCGGCGTGGTGGTCGGCGAGGTCGACCAAGCCCGTGGGCTCTTCCTCGGCGAGCAGGCCCTGCTGCGGGCGTTCGAGGAGCAGGTGCCGGACATCGAGCCGGCCGAGATCCGCACCCTGCTGGCGAAGTTCGGGCTGAAGGCCGAGCACGTCCTGCGCTCCGCCGCGACGCTCTCCCCCGGCGAGCGCACGCGCGCCGCGCTGGCCCTGCTCCAGGCCAGGGGCGTGAACCTGCTGGTCCTGGACGAGCCGACGAACCATCTGGACCTGGCCGCGATCGAGCAGTTGGAGGCGGCGCTGGCGAACTACCCGGGGACGCTGCTGCTGGTAACGCACGACCGGCGGATGCTGGAGGCCGTGCAGACCACGCGGCGGCTGAGTGTGGACGCCGGCAAGGTCACCGAAGTCTAGAAATCTCTGTAGGCAGCTCTGTAGGCAGCTCTATAAGCGCTGACGTGACCTCTTCCCTACCAGGGGAAGAGGTCACAAGCGATCAGGCGATCAGGCGACCGCCGCCGCCTTCCGCCCCAACGCGAAGAAGTCCGCAACCTCTTCGACGGTCTTTCCCAAAGGCTGCCCCGCCCCGAACGGCGCGTTCCAGAACGCCCCTGTGTGGGGCCTAAAGGGCCCGACGTACATATACGGCTCGTCCAGGAAGTCATCGCCAAGAGATACGCCGTAGTTGACCTCATCGAGGCTCACGGCGACATCGAAGTGCTCCGGCCACAGCACCGGCGTCAGCTGCGGAGCGAACCGGCGCAGGCTCTGGTCGCCGAGATCCAGCGCGGCCAGGAGCGTCCGGGCGGTGCGCGGGTCCAGGACGGGACGGTCCGACGGCAGCGCGCCGGAGCCGTGCTCGTACAGTCCCTCGGGAGCGCCGGCGACCACGCCGAGCCGGGAGCCGATCTCGGCGTAGGTGGCGCCGCGCACCTCCACCGCCGCGTCGTGCGTCCGCACCTTCAGGTGGTCGGCGCGCAGGTCAGGCGCCGCTATCGTGGCGATCGCGCCGGGCAGGACCCGGAGCCTGATCGTGCCGTGCTGACGGTACTGCGGGCCGGCGAGCAGCAACTCGGCTATCCCGTGCAGGGAGGCCCTGGTCGTCTGGTCGGAACCCATCGCGTGCTCCCATCCGCCGGCGGCGTGGCCCCAGCGATAACCAGAAGAAGTAAAGCCCGCCGCCACCCTATCCTTGAACTGCCATGGACTCTCAGCTCAAGACGGCTCCGCTCGCCGAGCTCACCGCTCGCCTCGCGGAGCTGACGCCGCATGACCGCCGCCGTTTGTCGCGCCGCATCGACGGTGCCCGCCGCATCCGCAACCCGCAGGCCCTGCAGGCGGTGGCGGCGGAGATCGAGGCCGAGATCCAGGCCGCCTCGGGGCGGGCACAGGCCCGCCGGGCGAGCATCCCGAAGATCACGTATCCGGAGAACCTGCCGGTCAGCGCCCGCAAGGACGACATCGCCGCGGCGATCCGGGACCACCAGGTCGTGGTGATCGCTGGCGAGACCGGGTCCGGCAAGACCACCCAGATCCCGAAGATCTGCCTGGAGCTGGGCCGCGGGGTCGCAGGGCTGATCGGGCACACCCAGCCGCGCCGCCTGGCCGCGCGCACCGTGGCCGAGCGCATCGCCGAGGAGCTGGGGCAGCCGCTGGGCGAGTCCGTCGGCTACAAGGTCCGCTTCACCGACCACTCCAGCGACAACACGCTGGTCAAGCTGATGACCGACGGCATCCTGCTGGCCGAGATCCAGCAGGACCGGACGCTGAGCCGCTACGACACGATCATCATCGACGAGGCGCACGAGCGGTCGCTGAACATCGACTTCCTGCTCGGCTATCTCAAGAACCTGCTGCCGCGCCGCCCCGACCTGAAGCTGATCATCACTTCGGCGACCATCGACCCGGAGCGCTTCGCCCGGCACTTCGCGGACCGGGACGGCAAAGACGCCCCGATCGTTGAGGTCTCTGGACGCACCTATCCGGTAGAGGTCCGCTATAGGCCGCTCCTCCTGGACGACCCCGACGCGGACGGCGACGCCGAGGACCGCGACCAGATCCAGGCGATCAGCGACGCCGTGGACGAACTCGGCCGAGAAGGCCACGGCGACATACTCGTGTTCCTGTCTGGAGAGCGCGAGATCCGCGATACCGCAGACGCCCTTAAGAAGCGCAACCTCCGCACCACGGAGATCGTCCCCCTTTACGCGCGCCTCAGTACTGCCGAGCAGCACAAGGTCTTCGAACCCCACGCCGGGCGCCGCGTCGTCCTCGCGACCAACGTCGCAGAGACCAGCCTCACCGTCCCGGGCATCCGCTACGTGATCGACCCGGGCACCGCGCGCATCTCCCGCTACAGCAACCGCACCAAGGTGCAGCGCCTCCCGATCGAGCCGGTGTCGCAGGCCTCGTCGAACCAGCGCAAGGGCCGCTGCGGCCGCACCAGCGACGGTATCTGCATCCGCCTGTACGCCGAGGACGACTTCCTGTCCCGCCCGGAGTTCACCGAGCCGGAGATCCTGCGCACCTCCCTGGCCTCCGTCATCCTGCAGATGAGCGCGCTGGGCCTCGGCGACGTCGCCGCCTTCCCGTTCCTGGACCCGCCGGACGCGCGCAACATCCGCGACGGCGTGAACCTGCTCCACGAGCTCGGCGCGCTGGACCCGGAGGAGCAGGACCACCGCAAGCGCCTGACCCCGGTCGGCCGCAAGCTCGCGCAGCTCCCGGTGGACCCGAAGCTCGGCCGCATGGTCCTGGAGGCGGACCGCAACGGCGCGCTGAAGGAAATAATGATCATCGCCGCCGCGCTGTCCATCCAGGACCCGCGCGAGCGCCCCGCGGACAAGCAGCAGGCCGCCGCCGAGAAGCACGCGCGCTTCAAGGAACAGGGCTCGGACTTCCTGGCGTGGCTGAAGCTGTGGGACTACATCAAGGAGAAACAGAAGGAGCTCTCCTCGAACCAGTTCCGCAAGCTCTGTAAAGCCGAGTTCCTGCACTATCTGCGCATCCGCGAGTGGCAGGACGTGCACAGCCAGCTGAAGCAGATCGCCAAGCAGCTGGAGCTCACCCCGAACAGCACCGAGGCCGGCCCCGACCAGATCCACATCAGCTTGCTGAGCGGACTGCTGTCCCACATCGGCCTGAAAGACACAGAGTCCTTCGAATACATCGGCGCACGCAGTGCGAAGTTCGCCATCTCCCCCGGCTCTGTCCTCTTTAAGAAGTCGCCGCAATGGGTCATGGCGGCGGAACTGGTGGAGACGAGCCGCCTGTGGGGTCGCGTAGTCGCCACCATCAAGCCGGAATGGGCAGAGCCTCTGGCGCAGCACCTGGTGAAGCGCACCTATAGCGAACCCCATTGGGAGAAGTCCGCAGGCGCCGTCATGGCGTTCGAGAAGGTGACGCTCTACGGGATCCCTCTGGTCGCCTCCCGCAAGGTGAACTACGGCAGCATCGACCCCGAGGTGTCACGCGAGCTGTTCATCCGGAACGCACTGGTCGAGGGCGACTGGCAGACGCACCACAAGTTCTTCTCCGAGAACCGCAAGCTGCTCGCCGAAGTAGAGGAACTGGAGAACCGCGCACGCCGCCGCGACATCCTGGTCGACGACGAGACGCTGTTCGTCTTCTACGACGACCGCGTACCGGCGGACGTCGTATCCGCGCGGCACTTCGACTCCTGGTGGAAGAAGACCAGCCACGAACAGCCGGACCTGCTGAGCTTCGAGAAGTCGATGCTCATCAACGACGGCGCGGGCGCCGTGGTCGAGCAGGACTACCCGGACTCCTGGCGGCAGGGCCGCATGAAGTTCCGGCTGACCTACCAGTTCGAGCCGGGCGCGGACGCCGACGGCGTCACCGTGCACATCCCGCTGGCGGTCCTCAACCAGGTCTCCACCGACGGCTTCGACTGGCTCATCCCGGGCCTGCGCGAGGAGCTGCTGACCGCGCTCATCAAGGCGATGCCCAAGCAGCTGCGGGTGAACTTCGTGCCGGCGCCGAACTTCGCCCGGGCGCTGCGCCGGAGCCTGATCCCCAACGACGGTCCGCTGCTGGACGCGATCGCCCGCGAGCTGCGTGCCGTCTCCGGGCACCGGGTCGAGCCGACGGACTTCGACCTGCAGCGGCTTCCCGAGCACCTGAAGATGACCTTCCGGATCATCGACGACAAGGACCGCAAGCTCGCCGAGGGCAAGGACCTGGAGGCGCTGAAGCTCCAGCTGAAGGTCAAGACCCGCGACGTCATCAACGACGCCGCCGACGGCCTGGCCCGCGAGGGGCTGAAGACCTGGAGCGTCGGCACGCTGGCCAGGACGTTCGAACAGAAGCGGCGCGGGCTGACGATGAAGGCCTACCCGGCGCTGGCCGACGCCGGCGACAGCGTCGCCGTGCGGCTCTACGACACCGCAGAGGACCAGCGCCGCGCGATGGCCGCGGGCACCCGCCGGATGCTGCTGCTGAACGTCAACTCGCCGATCAAGTACATCAACGGCCGGCTGAGCAACCCGGCGAAGCTGGCGCTGAGCCACAACCCCTACGGCAACGCCCTGGCGCTGCTCGAGGACTGCGTCGCCTGCGCCGCGGACCACCTGATCGCCGTGAACGGCGGCCCGGCCTGGGACGAGACGGGATATCAGAAGCTGTTCGACGCGGTCCGCGCCGACCTGGCCGACACCTCGATGCAGGTGGTGCACGACGTCGAGCGCGTCCTGTCGGTCTCGCACGAGGTGGAGCGCAGGCTCAAGGACACCACCAGCCGCTCCCTGCTGACCGCCCTGGCCGACATCCGCGACCAGCTCAGCGGGCTGATCCACAAGGGCTTCGTGGCCGAGACCGGCTTCGACCAGCTCCCGCACCTGGTCCGCTACCTGCGGGCCATCGACCGGCGCCTGGAGAAACTTCCGGACAACCCGAACCAGGACCAGCTCCTGATGTTCCAGATCCACGACGTCCGCGACGAGTACCAACTGCTGCTGGACCGGCTGCCCGCCGGCCGGCGCGGCGACCCGGACGTGCGGCGTGTCCGGTGGATGATCGAAGAACTGCGGGTCAGCCTGTTCGCCCAGCAACTCGGGACGCCGGAGACGGTGTCCGCGAAGCGGATCTATCGCGCCATCGACGCGGTCGAAGGCTGACAAGACCCGCGCCGGGCTCAACGTCCTCCTCCATTCGTCGTATCAACACTCGTGCAGCGTCGGTAGAATCCGGCGCCATGAGCTCTGCCGCCGGGACACCTTGGTCCAACCCCGTCACCCCCGCCCCCGCCAGTGACAGCGCCGCGGACCCCGCGAACCGAATAGACACCTCGAAGCCGCACCCGGCGCGGATCTACGACTACTGGATCGGCGGCAAGCAGAACTTCCCGGCGGACCGCGAGGTCGCCGAGAAGATCGCCGAGGCGGTGCCGATCATCTCCACCCTGGCGCGGGCCAATCGGGCGTTCCTGGGGCGGGCTGTGAAGTACGCGGCCGAGCAGGGGGTGAAGCAGTTCCTGGACATCGGCGCGGGGCTGCCGGCCGCCGGGAACACGCACGAGGTGGCACAGTCCGTGCACGCCGACGCCGCGGTGGTCTACGTCGACAACGACCCGCTGGTCACCGTGCACGGCCGGGCCCTGCTGGCGGACGAGGCGCGCACCCGGGTCTTCGAAGGCGACCTGCGGGACCCGAAGGCGATCCTGACGCACCCGGACGTCACCGCGCTCATCGACTTCGAGCGGCCGGTCGCGCTGCTGATGGTCGCGGTGCTGCACTTCTTCCCGGACGCCAACGACCCGGCCGGCGTGCTCGCCGCCCTGACCGAGAACCTGGCCCCCGGCAGCTTCCTGGTCATCTCGCACGCCGGCTCCGACCTGCTGCCGGCCGACCAGGAGAAGCTGCAGGTCTACCAGAAGGCGGCCGAGGGCGCGGCCCGCGACCACGCGCAGATCACCTCCTTCTTCGAGGGCTTCGACCTGATCGACCCCGGCCTGGTGCGGCTTCCCGCCTGGCGGCCGACCGGGGAGCTGCCGGCCGATATCGACCAGTACTGGATGTACGCCGGTGTCGGCCGGAAGCGGTGATAACCCCTAACAGGGTTCAGAGCTTTACGTCGTCTTACTGTCCCGACTGTCCCGGAACGCCCCGCCCTGGGCCCGGCACCGGGTCCGGGCGCACCGCGCAGACCTGCGACATCTCGCATGTCACAGGCACTTCACGGTTGCGGATCCGCGTTGCAGCGCGGGGGGCCGAGCCGAAATGATGGGCCCGTGTCCCAGCAACCGGAACAGGCCGCACCGCTGACCCTGCAGATCCTTCCCGACGGGAACGAGCGGGTCTTCGACGGGACCCGCCGGGTCGTCATCGGCCGCGACCCCAACCAGGCCGACGTGATCGTCGCCGAGCCGCGGGCGTCCCGGGTCCACGCCACGCTCTATCTTCAGGGCGGCGCGTGGGTCCTGGAGGACTCGTCGAGTCAGGGCACGTTCGTGCAGAACACCCGCCTGACGCAGCCGATGCCGCTGCCGGGCCCGGTGGTGGTGCGGCTCGGACACCCGGTGGACGGCCAGGAGGTGCGCCTGGTGCCCGGAGGGCAGCGGCCCAGCCTGCCGCCGCCCGGGTTCCAGCAGGGCGGCGCCCAGACTGCGCAGCCCGGTCCCGCGCCTCAGCCCGGGTACCAGGGACAGCAAGGACAGCAGGGACACCAGGGACAGCCGTATACGGGTCCGCAGGGACAGCCCGGACAGGTTGGTCAGCCGGGGCAGCTTGGCCAGCCAGGACAGCATCCGCAGCCCACACCTCAGGGACCTGCGCCAGGCGCTCCGGTATTCACTCCCATGGGCGCTCCCCATGCAGCCGCGCATATAGGCGGTGCACCTGTAGGCAGCGCTCCTATAGGTGGCGCCCCTTCACAGCAGCCTTGGGCACAACAGCCCGGCGCCGTCGCGCAGGCCGTTCCGTACGTCCCCCAACAGAACCCCGGGCAGCAGCCGCAGCAGCCACGCCTCGGTGAGTACACCGGCGTCTATCAGACCTCCAACACGCTGCGAATAGGCCGCGACGCCGCCAACGACGTCGTCCTGCACGACCTGCAGGCCTCCCGCTTCCACGCGGAGTTGCAGTTCAAGGGCGGACGCTTCGAGATCGTCGACAAGGGCAGCCACAACGGCACCTACCTGAACGGCATGCGCATCAACCGCGCAGAGGTCCGCGAAGGCGCGATCATCGCTATAGCGCGGCACCTACTGCGCTTCCACAACGGCGTGCTCCAGGAGTTCGTCGACACCGGCGGGATCACCTTCTCCGCGGCGAACCTCGGCGTGCTGGCCGGACCCAAGGTCCTGCTGGACAACGTGAGCTTCGCCCTGGAGGGCGGCGACTTCCTGGCCGTGCTCGGCCCGACCGGCGCCGGCAAGTCCACGCTGATGAAGGCTCTGACGGGCAACCGTCCCGCAGACCGTGGCGCGGTCTTCTATAACGGACGCGATCTCTATGCGAACTACGCAGAGCTCCGCAACCGCGTCGGCTATGTGCCGCAGGACGACATCCTGCACCCGCAGCTGAAGGTCCGCGACGCCCTGCGCTACGCCGCGCAGCTGCGCTTCCCGCCGGACGTCCCGGCAGCCGAGCGCAACGCCCGCGTCGACGAGGTCATGACCGAGCTCGGCCTGACCGAGCGCGCGGGCCTGGCCGTGGAGAAGCTCTCCGGAGGCCAGCGGAAGCGCACCTCAGTAGCGATCGAACTGCTGACCCGGCCCAGCCTGCTGATCCTGGACGAGCCGACCTCCGGCCTGGACCCGGGCTACGAGAAGTCCGTGATGGACCTGCTGCGCAGGCTCGCCGACGGCGGCCGCACGGTCATCACGGTGACGCACAGCATCCAGAGCCTGGACCGCTGCGACCGCATCCTGTTCCTGGCGCCCGGCGGACAGACCGCGTTCTTCGGCCCTCCGCCGGAGACTCTGCAGTTCTTCAGCAGAAGCACCTACGCAGAGGTGTTCCAGGACCTGGACCGCGCCGCGCCCGGCTTCGCGCAACAGGCCTTCGCCGGCTCCCCGGCGGACCAGCAGTACGTCCAGGCTCCGCTGGGCGCACAGCTGAACAAAGTGAACGGCACGGCCAACGCACAGCAGGCCGCGGTCCCGGCGGCGAACCCACACTGGGGCCACCAGCTGGCCACCCTGTTCAAGCGGTTCAGCTCGGTGGTGTGGGCCGACAAGCGCAACACCGCGATGCTGTTCATGCAGGCGCCGATCCTGGGTCTGCTGATGCTCGCGGTGCTGGGCTCCCACGACCTGTCCACGACCGACCCGGTCGCGGCCCGCAAGGCCGGCTCGGTCCTGCTGGCGCTGGTGCTCGGCGCGACCTACCTCGGCGCCTCCAACTCGATCCGCGAGATCGTGAAGGAGAAACCGATCCTCACCCGGGAAAGAGCGATCGGGCTTTCGCCATCGGCGTATGTGCTGTCGAAGGCGATCCTGCTGGGCCTGCTGACCATCGCCCAAGCTGCGGTCCTGGTGTTCCTGGGCATCGTGCGCCAGGGCGGGCCCGGCGACGGCTCGGTGTTCTCCTCCGGTCAGCTCGAACTGTTCGTGGACGTCGCCCTGGCCGGCCTGGCCGCGATGGCCCTGGGCCTGCTGATCTCCGCGTTCGTGTCCAACGCCGACAAGGCGCTGACCATCCTGCCGGTCATCCTGTTCGCCGAGTTCCTGTTCACCGGCTCGGCCTTCCCGGTCAACAAGACCCCGGGTCTGGCGCAGGCCAGCTACCTGGCCTCGGCAAAATGGGGCTACTCGGCGGCCGCCTCCACGGCGAACGCCGACGTGCTCCTGGGCACCGGCTGCAACGACTCCTCGCCGCGCGGTCCGCTGCCCGGCGCCAAGTGCGACGCGACGCAGGCCCACAAGGCCGGTACCTGGTACGGCGACATCGCCGCGCTCACCGCGCTGACCGTGGTGTGCGTCGCCGGGGCGTGGATGGCGATCCGGCCGGTGGGCCAGCCGAAGCAGAAGTAGCGCTGCAGTACTGGAGAACTCTGGAGAGCCGAAGCTAGAGAGCCAGCGCTGAATAACCGGCGCTGAAGAACCGGCACTGGAAAGCTGGCATGACTGCTGATACGACAATGGTGCGCTTCCCGCAGAATCGGGGTGCGCACCATTCAGTTCGCTTCGCGGTGGGGAGTTCCTATGAGGGAGGCCGACCTAAGCCGCCCCGACAGTACTCTCGAACTCCCAGTACCTGTTCGCCCGCAAGGGCAGCTCGACCCGTACCGTCTTCCCGCCGCCGTCCGGATCGGCTGGCACCTCGGTGCGTCCACCGACCTCCGCGGTCAGGTCGCGCACCAGCTGCAGGCCCCAGCCGCCGCTGTCGTCCGGATGCGGACTGAGCAGGGCCTTCGGCCGATGCGGATGACGATCGTGGACGGCCACCGTCAGGCAGCCGTACTCCAGCGCCAACGTCACCTCGGCCTGGCGGCACAACAGCGCCGCGTGCTTGGCGGTGTTGGTGACGAGCTCGCTGATGATCACGATGGCCGAGTCGACCATCGTCTCCTCCAGGTCCAGGCCCCAGTCCACGAAGACCTCGCGGGCCACCCGGCGTGCCGCCGAGGCCCCCTCGGACTTCGTGGGCACCGCGAAGGTGATCCGGTAGCCGCTCTTCGGCTCCCGCCCGACCCCGAGCACTTCCATCACCTCTCACGTTGTGGCGCGCTACGTTCCGTTTCGGAACGGCTCCCCCGCCGTCGGTACAGTTGCCCTGCTGTCCGTGCCTTGGCAGTCATGCCCCATGCACAACAGGTCTACTCCTGCGGATGCACGTTCATTTGGAGGTTTCCTTTGTACAGCGAGCGCGCTCTGGTCGACCGGTTCGCTCTCGACGACCTGCTCACGGCCTACGCGGTGGCGATCGACACCGACCAAGTGACCGAACTCACACGGTTGTCGACGGAGGACGCGGTTTTCGACTACCTGTCCAGCGGCGGTCCCCGCGGTTCCGTGGAGGACGCACAGCAGTGGCTGGAGAAGTCCCTGACCCAGGTCCCGGTGCGGGCGCACCTCATAGTGAACCGGCGCTTCGACATCAACGGGGACAGCGCCTGCGCCGAGGCGCACTTCTTCAACCCGATGTCGGTACGGATCCCGGGGCAGAAGGGCGACATGTGGAACCCCGGCGGGGGCTACTACTCCGTCACCTTCCGCCGCACCGGTAAGGGATGGCGCATTTCAGAGCTCGTCATGCTCCAGACGTGGCGGGTCGCCGTCGCTGTGCACACCACCGGTAAGGCGGGCGGCGGGCACCACGCTTCCTGAGGGCACCGGGGTCGCGGCGGGCAGCTCGACGTCGGAGGCGGCGTCGGCCGACGCGCCGCGCGGCGCGTCCGTCAGGATTTCAACGCGTGCTGGTCGGCGCCCGCCCTTTCTTCCCCCTTTGCCTTCACCGCCGAATGGATGAAGGCCGCCACGATCATCGAGGTGCCGGCCAGCGAGGCCAGCCAGTCCGGCACGTCCGGGCCGATCTCCACCAGCAGCAGCACCGCCAGCACGCCGATCGAGTAGTACGCGCCGTGTTCGAGGTAGACGTAGCGGTCCAGCGCCTTCTTGCGGACCAGGAACACCGTCAGGCTGCGGACGTACGCGGCGCCGATGCCCAGGCCGATGGTGAACAGCGCGATGTCGACGGTGACCGAGAAGCCGCCCATGACGCTGTCGAAGGAGAAGGTGGCGTCCAGGACTTCCAGATAGATGAACAGCATCAGGGCCTGGCGGCCCTGCGGTGGTCGCGCGTCGGCCTCCTCGGCCAGCGCCTCGCTGCGGTCCGCCGCGGCGTCGGAGAGCCGTTTGATGGTGAAGTAGGTGACCAGCCCCAGACCGCCGGCCACCGGGACGCCCACTGGATGGTCGGTGGCGAAGGTCCGGGCGGCGATCAGCAGGAAGAGGGCGACACCGACCACCTGGAACGCCTCCAGCGCCAGCGGCTTGAACCGCTCGCCGATCGCCGCCAGGCGCCGTTCGAAGAACGGCAGCCAGATCTGGTCGTGGCCGCTGAGGAAGAAGTCCATGAAGATCATCAGCAGGAAGACCCCGCCGAACGCCGCGATCAGCGGCTGCACGCCGAGGATCTCGTGGGCGTACCCGTTCGGATCACTGACCGATCTGCTCAGCACGTGCAGCGGATCCTGCCGGGTGGCGGCCACCAGGACCACCATCGGGATGATCAACCGCATCCCGAACACCGCGATCAGGACGCCCACCGTGAGGAAGATGCGCTGCCACCGGGCGTCGAACCGGCGCAGCACCGTCGCGTTCACCACCGCGTTGTCGAAGGACAGCGCCACTTCCAACACGGCCAGCATCGCGACGACGGTGGCCGATTGGATCCCCCCGAGCCACAACGCGAGCACTAATCCCAGCAGCGTCGCGCCGTAGGCGACGCCGAAGTCCCGTCCGCGCATGTCAACGGCCCTTTCTGCAAAGCACGCAGCCGTCCGGGAACGCCGGAAGCCGACCGCGCCATCGTGATCGGGCCCGCCTGACGCGCACCCACCGCCTGTACTTAGGATGCCCTACTCAGACTTCTAATACACGACGAGGGTTGCCCCAAAGGGCTCTCGTCCGGCAGCGCGCTCCCACTGGTCGGGCGGCGAACCGGCGCCGGCTTCGGAAGATCCCTAAACATCGCCCTTCTCGGGCACGCTCCGCCAAGCGCGTCGTCACGGACGGGATTCACACGCCTTCTCCGGGGAACTTGTCGCCTGGGGTACTCCTCGGCGCAACCGATTGTTCGACAGCCGCCGCCACGCTGATCAGCGGACCGGGGATCCTCGGGCTGTCAATGGGTTCCCGATTCAAGCACTTGATCAGAGGGGTGGGGTTTTGGCCGCGTTGGACGGGGCGTCGCAGAACGCTGACGCGATACCGGTGGTGACAAGGGGTGGAGGCGTCAGACGCCGGTCCGCCTTCAGGTCCCGCGACCACGGATTGGCCTGGTTGTTCCTCGTGCCGTCGCTCGCGGTGTTCGGGATGTTCATCCTGTATCCGCTCGTGGAGTCGTTCGTCCTGAGCACCCACGGCAGCGACATCTTCGGGAACTCCTCGCGCTTCGTCGGGTTGAAGCACTTCCGCGACATGTTCTCGGACTCCGGGTTCTACAAGGTCCTCGGCACCACCGCGCTGTTCACGGTGATGACCGTGCTCCCCGGCGTCCTGGGCGCGCTGGGGCTGGTGCTCCTGATGGAGTCACGGATCCGCGGCATCCGGATCTTCCGCAGCGCGTTCGCCCTGCCCTTCGCCTTCTCCGCGGCGAGCGCCTCGGTGATCTTCGCGGTGATCTACAACCCCGCGGTCGGCATCGCGAACGGGATGCTCGCGCACTTCGGTACCAAGCCGGTGGGCTGGCTGACCGACCCCAAGTGGGTGCTGCTGTCCGTGGTGGTCGTGCAGGTGTGGATGACGCTCGGGTACAACGTGCTCGTGCTGTCCGCCGGCGTGGCGGCGATCCCCGGCGACATCATCGAGGCGGCGCGCCTGGACGGTGCCACCGGCTGGCGGCTGAACCGCTCCATCATGGTGCCGCTGCTGTCGCCGCAGCTGTTCTTCCTCACCGTGGTCTCGACCATCAACTCCCTCCAGGCGTTCACCGCCATCCGGATCCTGGCTCCGGAGGGCGGCCCCGAGGGCAAGGCGATGACGCTGGTCTACGCCATCTACAACAAGGGCTTCGAGAACGGCAACAGCGACCTCGGCACGGCCAGCGCCTACGCCATCGTGCTGCTGTTCATCGTGCTGGTACTCACCACGATCCAGTTCGGGGTGCTGGAGCGGAAGGTGTTCTACCGGTGAGCGCGCTCGTGAAGGACCGCATAGCGAAGGTCCTGGTCTATCTGGTCCTCACCATCGCGGCGCTCGCTGTGGTGTTCCCGGTCTACTACGCGCTGGCCGGCAGCATCATGCCGACCCGCGACCTGATCAAGGCCCCGCCGGCGCTGGTCCCCTCCGGGATCCACCCCGGGAACTTCGTGGACGTCTTCCACGCGATCCCGCTGGGCCGCCAGTACCTGAACAGCGTGGTCGTGGCCGGGATCATCACGGTCGCGCAGGTGGTGACCTCCCTGCTGGCCGCGTACGCGTTCGTCTTCCTGCCGATGAAGTGGCGCAAGGCGGTGTTCGGGCTCTTCCTGGCGACGTTGATGATCCCCTGGGAGGCGATCATCATCCCCAACTACAAGACGATCTCGAACGCGCATCTGGCGAACACCTACTTCGCGCTGGTGCTGCCGTTCCTGGCCTCCGCGTTCGGCACGTTCATGCTGCGGCAGTCGTTCCTGCAGTTCCCGATGGAGCTGCGCGACGCGGCCGAGATCGACGGCTCGGGGCACTGGCGGTTCCTGTGGCGGATCGTGGTGCCGGTGTCGCGGCCGACCATCGCCGCGATCGCCGTGTACTCGTTCCTGTCGGCCTGGAACCAGTACTTCTGGCCGCTGCTGGTGACCGACGACCCCAAGATGCAGACGCTGCAGCTCGGGATGTCGCAGCTGAACAACTCCGAGTCCGCCGACCCGCGGCTGATCCTGGCCGGCGTCGCCTGCTCGGTGCTGCCGACGCTGCTGCTGGTGGTGTTCGGCCAGAAGTTCATCGTCAAGGGCCTGACCAGCGGAGCCGTCAAGTAGCCGGTTCGCAGTCACCTCTGCGCGTCACCACACACATCGCACCATCTCATCATCGCCACCTTCCACCACATCCACGTCCACAGGGGAGAAACCCAATGAGGAGAACACTCGGCACGCGCTCGCTGCGTGTGGCCGCCGGCCTGCTGGCCGCCGGAGTCGCTTTGTCGGCCTGCAGCTCGTCGTCGTCGAAGGGCGGCTCGTCCGCCGGCGGCGGCGTCCCGGGCGCCGACGCGCTCACCAACGCCAAGGGCGTGGTGAACCTGACGTTCTGGCACAGCATGCAGGGCACCAACCAGAAGGCCGTCACCGCGATCGTCGACGCCTTCAACGCCAAGTACCAGGGCAAGATCCACGTCACGGACAGCTACCAGGGCTCGTACGACGACGCGATCGCCAAGTACAAGACGGCAGTGTCCTCGCACACCACGCCGTCGATCATGCAGGTCTACGACGTCGGCACCCGGTTCATGGTGGACTCCAAGCAGGCCGTGCCGGTCGCGGACCTCGCGGCCAAGGACGGCTACTCGCTGGCGGACCTGCAGCCGAACATCGCCAACTACTACACGGTCGGCGGCAAGCTGGAGTCGATGCCGTTCAACTCCTCGATGCCGCTGCTGTACATCAACGTCGAGGCGTTCAAGAAGGCCGGGCTGGACCCGTCGAACCCGCCGAAGACCCTGGACGAGCTGGCCGCCGACGCGCAGAAGCTGACAGTCAAGGACTCCAGCGGCAAGACCACGCAGTACGGCTTCGGCGCCGCCGACTACGGCTGGTTCGTCGAGCAGCTGGCCGCCGAGTCCGGCTCGCTGTACTGCGACAACGGCAACGGCCGCACCGCCCCGGCGACCAAGCTGAACATCACCTCCGGCGCGCCGCTCACCTACACCAACTGGTGGGCCGGGCTGGTCAAGAGCGGCGACGCGCTGAACACCGGTCGGCCGACCGCGGACGCGCAGGCCGCGTTCAAGGCCGGCAAGGTGGCGATGAACCTGGAGTCCACCGGCGTGCTCGGCGGGTACGTGGCCGCCGGCTCGAAGGCGTCCTCGCCGTTCACCGTGGCCACCGCGCCCTTCCCGAAGGTCTCGGCCTCCGACACCGGCGGCCCGATCATCGGCGGCGCCTCGCTGTGGATCGACCGGGTCGGACACTCCGACGCCGAGGTCCGCGCGTCGTGGGAGTTCGCGAAGTTCGCCTCCTCGGCGCAGCAGCAGGCCGCCTGGCACCAGGCGACCGGCTACTTCCCGGTCAGCGTCTCGGCGCTGCAGGACCCGACCGACGTCGCCTACCGGCAGGCGCACCCGCAGTTCCAGACCGCGATCGACGAGCTGAAGGCCACCCAGCCGAGCGCCCCGACCGCGGGCTGCCTTCTCGGCGTGATGCCGCAGGCGCGGGCCGACCTGGAGCAGGCGATGCTGTCGGTGGCGACCACCGGTACGTCGGCGGACTCGGCGCTGTCCGACGCCTCGACGAAGATCTCGAAGCTGATCAGCGACTACAACTCGGCGGTGAGCGGCTGACCTCCGCCCCGGGGTGAGCCCGGCAGGTCGGCAGGACCTGCCCGCTGAGATCGGGAAGCGCAGTCATAAAATGGCTGCGCTTCCCGTCCTTTTCGGGGCGGAACCACCACGCACGTCGATATGAGCAGGGGCCAGGACCCATGGTGACGCCAGCCTTGACGGCCGTTCCGATGCCCGCTCCGCTGGGCGGGGCCCAGGTGGGCTCGGCGTGGCGGCTGAACCCTTACGTCGGGGCGATCCTGGTGGTCCTCGCGGCGCTCTACGTGACCGGGACGGTCGTGGCGCGGCGCCGTGGCGCGCGCTGGCCGGTGCTTCGCACCGTGGCCTTCGTCATCGGGCTGGCGCTGTTCGGGTGGACGACGATGTCGTTCCTGGCGGTTTACCAGCAGGTGATGTTCTGGCCGCGGGCCGTGCAGATCATCACCCTGCTCATGGTGGTGCCGATGTTCCTGGCGCTGGGGATGCCGCTGACGCTGGCGATCGAGGGCGGCCCGCGGTGGCTGGCCGGCGCGGTGCGGCGGGTGCTGGCGACGCGGATCGCGGCCCTGCTGACCTTTCCGGCCGTGGTGTCGATCGTGTTCCTAGTGACGCCGTTCACCGTCTACTTCTCGCCGATCTACGAGGACACGCTGCGCTCGCGCGGCGCGGCGTGGGTGCTGAGCTTCGCGCTGAGCGCGCTCGGGTTCTTCTACTACTGGACGCGGCTGCGCCTGGACCCGGTGCCGAAGGAGTACCCGCACCTGGTGTCGGTGTGGATCACGTTCGCGGAGGCGATCGCCGACGGCGCGCTGGGCCTGACGCTGATGCTGGGGCACCACCTGGTGGCCGGGGACTGGTACACGGCGCTGAACCGGCCCGGCGGGCTGTCGCCGCAGCAGGACCAGGTGTGGGGCGGCGGGGCGCTGTGGCTGATCGGGGACCTGGCCGGGGTGCCGTTCCTCGGGGCGCTGTGGCGGCGGATGTTCGACGAGGACCGTGACCGGGCCGCCGAGATGGACGCGGAGTTGGACGCGTTGGAGGCCGAGGGCTCGATCGTCTATGGGACCGCTTCGACGGCCGCCGTTGCTGGCGCCGGCGCTGACGCGGGCAGCGGGACCGGTGCCGGTGTTGGTATCGGTGTCGAGACGGATGACGTAGACGCGTCCACGCCGGCGTCTATTTCTCATACTTCTCCGGCCACCGTCGGCGCGGCTGCCGGCGGCGAGGACGCGAAGCGGACCCGCCCCTGGTGGGAGACCGATCCGGTGCTCGGCCGACGGATGGGATTCCTCGACGAGGAGTGACCGAGCGGGACCGGTGTCACCCGTTCGGCCTCGTCTGATCACCGCAGACTGATCTCAGCATGATGACGGATGTCCGGTTTGTGGATATCCGGGAGAGTTGTCCTCACCACCGGGAACCGCGCCGACGCCCCGTCGCCGGACCGGATGGTCACCGATCACGACGATCTGGAGGACACCATGATTCGCACGACTTCGACCACATCCCGCACCCGCCGCTACTCGGGGGCGGTGGTCGCGGCCGCAGCAGCCGCGATGGTGCTGACGCCGGGGGTGGCTTTCGCCGCCGGGCAGCCTGCGGGGCCGGGTTCCGAGCACTCCGGGAGTACGGCCGGCAGTCACAGCAGTGGACGCTCGGGACACACGACCGGGCACTCCGGACACTCGACCGGACACTCTGCTGGACACTCGACCGGGCATTCGGCCGGGCGCAGCGGCACGGGTCACTCGACCTCGCGCTCGCCGGGGCACAGCAGCACGGGCCACTCGGCGTCGCGCGCGACCGGACATGCCAGCGGCAGTCGCTCCGGCGGGCATGCGGCCGGACATAGCAGCACCGGCTCCGCGACCGCTGCCGCTCACGGCACCAGGGCCGGTGCGAGCACGTCCGGCAGTTCCGACAGTCCGCAGAGTTCCGGCTCCAAGACGTCCTCGGCATCCTCCGCGGCGCCTTCCGAGACAGTCACCAAGCTGTCCGCATCCGCCGGCGACGGCATCGTGACCATGTCGGCCCGGGTGTCGCCGGCGCATCGCGCGAGCGGCGCCTCGGCGGCCACCGGCAGCGTGACGTTCACCGTCGACGACGCTTCCTCCGGCCCGATCCCGCTGTCCGGCGGCCGGGCGATGGTGCAGGCCGAGCTCGGTCCGGGCCGGCACACCGCCTCCGCGAAGTACAGCGGTGACGCCGAGCACGCCCCGAGCGAGTCCGGGCCGGTGAGCGTGACGGCGGGTTGAGCGGGGCTGCGGCCCGGCTACGCGTCGAAGGACAGCCCGCCGCTCGCGACGCAGGTACGCCCGTCGTACTCCTTCGCCGCCGCGTCGAGGTGCTCCCCCGGCTCTGAGCCCGGCCACAGGTGCGTCAGCACCAGCCTGCCCACACCCGCTTCCGAAGCCTGCCGTGCCGCCTGCCGGGCGGTCGACAGGTAGGGGGCATCGCCCACGGCCATCACTTCCGGATACGTGGCCTCGGCGATGAGTGCGTCCGCACCCCGCGCCAACTCGACGAGCGCGGGGTGCGGACCACCGTCCCCGGTGTAGACGACGGCGTGACCGCCGGCCGCGACCCGCACCGCCGCGTTGGGTACCCAGTGCGGCAGGAGCGCGGTGCGCAGGTCGAACGGTCCGACCGAGAACGACGCCCCCGGCTCGAAGTCGTGGCAGGCCACCGCGGCGTCGAGCATCCCCGGCCGGTCCAGGGCCAGCACGGCGTTCAGGGCACCGTGCGGCGCGAAGACGGGCAGGGGGTCGGGGTCGGCGCCGCCCAGTGCCCGAGCCCGAAGCAAAGGATTGAGATCAGCGCAGTGGTCGGGATGGCCGTGGCTGATGTAGACGGCGTCCAGCCGCTCCGCCGGCATCAGCTCCAGCAGCCGCGGCAGTACCGCGTAGCCCGCGTCGACCAGAAGGGAGAACCCGTCATGAGTTAGCAGGAACCCGCTGCACGCGGCGCCCGCCACCGGCCACGCCCCGCTGCCACCCAGCACCGTCACCCGCATGCGTCGATGATGCCGCGTGCCGGCGCGCGACGCGACGGTACCGACGGTACCGACAGGACTGACGGGAGCGACGGGACCGACAAGAGCAACGGGAGCACCGTCACCGACCGCACCGACCTCACCGCCTAGGCGCGTACATGATGATCGCCATGCCCACCAGGCAGACCGCCGCGCCGATGACGTCGAAGCGGTCCGGCCGGTAGCCGTCGGCCACCCAGGCCCACAGCAGCGAGCCCGCCACAAACACCCCGCCGTAGGCGGCCAGGACCCGCCCGAAATCCGAGGAGGGCTGCAACGTCGCGACGAACCCGTACAACGCCAGACTCACCGCCCCGCACGCCGTCCACCCCCAGCCGCGGTGCTCCCGGACGCCCTGCCAGATCAGCCACGCGCCGCCGATCTCCAGGACCGCCGCGACCACGAACAATGCGATGGACCGTGCGACCGTCACTGCACCCGACCTCCCGGCTCAGGCGCTCCCCGCGGACCGCCACCGCGCGCCAGCTTAGGGCGTGGTGATACCGCGAGGCCGTACCGTACCGATCGATACCACCGCAAAAGCAGTTGCCAGATACCACTTCCGGAGTTGCCACGACCGATCCACAACCGATCCACGACTGACTCACGGCCGGCCCACAACTGGCCCATGACTGGCCCATGACTGGCCCATGACTGGCCCACAACCAATATCGACACCAGTCAAAAATCCGCAAAGATGTTCACGCCGAGGCGTCGTTCTAACCTTCAGCCGCTATCGTGTGGCGGCAGCCCGGACCCACCCCACGGCGGGCTCCGAGCGCCGTCCCCGCACCACCGACCCACGGAGAGCCGATGGCCGTGAGCAGCCGCCGATCGAGGTCTGCGCAGGAGAGCTCCGGCCGGGGCGGGTCCGGTCACGGACACCCCCACGGGAACTCGCACGGGCACTCGCACGGCCACGGCCCGGCTACCCCGGCCTCCACCCGGCTGCGGACCCTGATCACCGCGCTGCTGCTGCCGGTGGCCGCGGCGGCGGTGGCCGGGCTCG
Source organism: Catenulispora rubra (assembly GCF_015356825.1). GTDB lineage: Bacteria > Actinomycetota > Actinomycetes > Streptomycetales > Catenulisporaceae > Catenulispora > Catenulispora rubra. The sequence continues at coordinate 24,348 of NZ_JAACYW010000159.1, forward strand.
TGCTCCTGTGGCCGTCGGCGGCGAAGTCGCCGATCCCGCCGCAGGTGTGGGTGCAGGGCACGGTGACGGCCTCGACGCTGGTGCAGCCCGGGCCGAACGGCGGCACCGCGCCGCCGGCCGGCGGCGGCACCACCACCACGTCGCCGAGCGGGCTGGACACCACCAACGACCAGCTGACCGTGCAGATCACCAGCGGGCCCACCAAGGGCACGAGCGCGACGGTGACCGTGGGCGTGGACCCGAGCACCCCCAAGTACTCGGTCGGCGACGGCCTGGTCCTCACCTACGACAAGAGCCAGCCGGCGGACGGCCAGTACAGCATCAAGGACTTCCAGCGCGGGCCGCCGCTGATGAGCCTGGCGATCGCGTTCGCGCTGTTCGTCCTGGTGGTCGGGCGCTGGCGCGGGGCCGGGGCGATCGCGGCGCTGGCCGTGTCGTTCGGGGTGCTCGTGAAGTTCACGCTGCCGGCCATCGTCGGCGGGGAGAACTCGATCGAGGTCGCGGCGGTCACCGCGGGCGTCATCCTGTTCGCGGCGCTGTACGCGACGCACGGGGTGTCGGTACGGACATCCGTGGCCGTCCTGGGTACGGCGATCAGTCTGGCGCTGATCGGCGGGCTCGGGGAAGCCGGCACGAAGCTGGCCCACCTGACGGGGCTCGGCGACGACAACGCCGCGACCGTCGCAGGCTACTTCCACAAGGTCGACGTCCAAGGGCTGCTGCTGGCCGGCATCATCATCGGCGCGCTCGGCGTGCTCAACGACGTCACCGCGACGCAGGTGTCCTCGGTCTGGGAGCTGAAGGCCGCGGACCCGACGATGGGCGCCGCCGAGCTGTTCCGCGTCGGCATGCGGATCGGCCGGGACCACATCGGCTCCACGGTGAACACCCTGGTGCTGGCGTACGCGGGCGGCAGCCTCCCGCTGTTCGTCCTGATGACCACGTCCAGCCAGGGCTGGAGCGGTGCGGCGGGCGCCGAGGTGGTGGCCGAGGAGATCGTGCGCACCCTGGTGGGCTCGATCGGCCTGGCCGCGGCGGTGCCGATCACCACCGCGCTGGCGGCGTACTTCGCCTCCGGCGAGGGCGGCCGGGAAGGTGGCCGCGAGGGCGGTCGCGAAGGCAGCCGCGGGAGCGGCCACGACGACGAGGCACAGAGCTCGCGCCCGACGTACCCGGACCTGCGCGAGCGCCGCGGCGGTCGGCGCAGCGTGATCGACGACCTCGCCGAGGACGACGCGCTCGCCGAGGACACCCTTCCCGGCGCGCGGCGTGGCGGGGGACGTGCCACGCCGGTCGCGCGGATGCCCGAGAGCCGCCGGAGCGGCGAGTGGAACCTGGACGGGACGAGGGCTGGAAGCGGTGGGATCGGGGGC
>NZ_JAACYW010000016.1 GCF_015356825.1 Catenulispora rubra
GCCGCGACCAGCGCTCCAACTGCGCCCGCTCATCATCGGAGAGCACCAGCTCGGCCTTCGGCCGTCCCGTCCTCGGCATGCCCGATATTCTACATTTAGAAAATGAACTTCAGGCGCAGGACACTAGGCGAGGATTGTCGTCCGCCGCCCGCGCGCCACCGTGACTCTGCGCGCCTAGCGAGTCAGAATTCTGATTATGTCGGATCTCCCTGTACTGAACACGTCGGACCCCGCATACGCGCGCGATCCCTACGCCCTGCTGGCTCCCATCGCCGAGAGCGGGCCGGTGGCGCGCGTCGTGCTCGACGGCCTGCCGGTGTGGCTGGTCACCGGGTACGACGAGGCCGTGTTCGTCATGTCTTCGCCGCAGTTGAGCAACGACGGGATCAAGAACGCCGGGGCGGCGGCGCGGTCGGTGTTCTGGACCGGGGCGGCCGATCGCGGGTTGCAGTCGCACATGGGCCGGCTGGATCCGCCGGACCACACGCGGCTGCGGGCGCTGGTGCAGCAGACGTTCACGCCGCGTCGTGTCGCCGCGCTGGAGCCGTGGATCCGGCAGGTCGCGCGGGACCTGATCGCGAAGTTCCCGAGTGGCGGGGACCACGAGGTCGATCTCATGGCCGCGTATGCCTTTCCCCTGCCGATCACCGTGATCGCCGAACTCCTCGGCATCGACCCCGCCGAGCGCCCCGACTTCCGGCACTGGGCCGACACCTACCTGCACGCCGACGAGCGCCACGTGGAGCTGGCCGCCGAGGCGGGGCGCCGGGTCGGGGAGTTGCTGGCCGGGCTAGTGGCGCAGCGCCGCGCGAATCTCGGCGACGCGCCGCTGGACATCTCCCACGAAGGCACCCTCGTCGACGGCCTGATCCGGGCCCGGGACGAGGGCGACGCGCTGGACGAGCCCGAGCTGTTGTCGTTGCTGTTCCTGCTGCTCGGCGCCGGATATGAGACCACGGTCAACCTGATCGGCAACGGCACGCTGATGCTGCTGTCGGACCCCGAGCGGCTGGCCGCGTTGTGCAAGGATCCGGCGCTGCTGCCGGCGGCGGTCGAGGAGTTCCTGCGCCTGGATCCTCCGGTAAAGGCGGTGTTTCCACGTTATCCGCTGGTCGATGTGGAGCTCGGCGGCGTGCTGATCCAGGCCGGGGAGCCGGTGGTCGTGCACTTCAGCGCCGTCAGCCGTGATGAGCGCCGGTACAGCGATCCGACCGTCTACCGCCCCGGTCGCGGCGCCGATCGGTCGGAGCCCTCGCACCTGACGTTCGGCTACGGTCTGCACCACTGCCTCGGCGCTCCGCTGGCGCGGCTGGAGGGGCGCGTCGCGTTCGATGAGCTGCTGCGCGCGTATCCGGAGATTGAGTTGGCCGCGCCGGTCGAGGAGCTGCGCTGGGAGCACAGCCGGCTGTTCCGCGGGGTGTCGGCGCTGCCGGTGCGCCTGGGGCCGCCAGCCGTCTGACGGCCATCTGCCGGCCGTCTGACGGGTGTCAAGGCCATGATGACAATGTGTCCGGACGTTAAAATGTCATAACATTCGGTTGACCGGCTGCCCGGTCCGCAGGAAGCTCCGAAGAAGTGGTCACCACAGGCACCCGTAGCGACGGAGGCTGGCATGACACTGTTGGGGCTGGTCGGCGTCGGGCGCATCGGAGCGCTGCACGCCAAAACGCTGCACGGGCTCGCGGACGTCGAGGTGGTGGTCGCCGACGTGCAGTCCGGCCGGGCCGAGGCGCTGGCCGGGAACCTGGGCGTGCGCTGGGCCCCGGACATCGACTCGCTGCTGCGCACCGAGCTGGACGCCCTGGTCGTCGCCACCCCCACCGGCAGCCACGCCGAGCTGATCGAGCGCGGGGTCGCCGCCGGGGTGCCGGTGTTCTGCGAGAAGCCGGTCGCGGAGAACAGCGCGAAGACGCTGGAGGTCATCAAGAGCGTCGACAAGTACGGCGGCCGCGTGCAGATCGGGTTCCAGCGGCGCTTCGACGCCGGGTACGCGGCGGCGCGCGCCGAGGTGCGGGCCGGGACGCTGGGCCGCGTGCACACGCTGCGGGCGCAGACCTGCGATCCGTTCCCGCCACCCGCCGGCTACATCGCGACCTCCGGCGGGATCTTCCGGGATTGCAGCGTGCACGACTTCGACGCGATCCGGTGGGTGACCGGACGGGAGGTGGTCTCGGTGTTCGCCTCCGGTTCGGATCGGGGTGAGGCGTTCTTCGCCGAGTTCGGGGACGCTGATACCGCGGCTGCGGTGCTGCAGTTGGACGACGGTGCTTTGGCGGTGGTGACGGCGACTCGGTATCACGGCGCGGGGTACGCGGTGACGTTGGACGTGCAGGGGTCCCGGGGGAGTGTCGGGGCCGGGTACGACGACGGGCTGCCGCTGCGGCCGGTCGGCGAGAGTGACGGCGATGCTGATGCCGATGGCGGTCGCGGTGGTGATGGTGGCGGTGGTGGCGGCGGCAGCTGGCCGAAGGGCCCGGCGCACGCCGGCTTCCTGGAGCGCTTCCGCCGGGCCTACGTCGGAGAGCTGGAGGCGTTCGTGCAGTTCGCGAAGGGCCGGATCGAGAACCCCTGCCCGGTCGGTGACGCGTTGGAAGCGCTGTACGTCGCCGAGGCCTGTGACCTGTCGCGCGCCGAGAACCGCCCGGTGACGATCGCGGAGGTACGGCGGTGATCGCGGACCGGATCGCCGGGGCCCCGATCTCGTGGGGCGTGTGCGAGGTGCCGGGCTGGGGCCACCAGCTGACGGCCGAGCGGGTGCTGACGGAGATGGCCGAGGCCGGGTTGCGGGCCACGGAGTTCGGGCCGGACGGGTTCCTGCCCGAGGACCCGCACGAGCGGCGCTCGCTGCTGAAGGAGTACCAGCTCCTCGCGGTCGGCGGGTTCGTGCCGGCGGTGCTGCACGAGCCGGGGCACGATCCGTGGCCGGCCGTGGCCGAGGCGCTGGCCGGGTTCACCGCGGCCGGGGCGGATCTGCTGGTGCTGGCCGCCGCGACCGGCTCGGACGGCTACGACTCGCGGCCGGTGCTGGACGTCGAGGGCTGGCGGCTGCTGTTCCAGAACCTGGACCGGATCCGGGCGCGGGCCGTGGGGCTGGGGATCCGCACGTGTCTGCATCCGCATGTCGGGACGATGGTCGAGACCGGTGAGGATGTGGAGCGGCTCCTGGAGTCCTCGGACACGCCGCTGTGTCTGGACACCGGGCATCTGCTGATCGGCGGCGGGGATCCGGCGTCGCTGGCGTCGCGGGCGGCGGACCGGATCGTGCACACGCACCTCAAGGACGTGGACGCGGCCCTGGCCGAGCGGGTGCGCGCCGGGGAGCTGACGTACTACGACGCGGTGCGTGCCGGGATGTACCGGCCGCTGGGTGATGGCGACGCGAACATCGCAGGAGTCGTATCCGCTCTGGAAGGGAACGAATATCAGGGCTGGTACGTGCTGGAGCAGGACACGGTCCTGGAGGCTGAGCCGACGCCCGGCGCCGGCCCGGCTGCCGACGTGCGGGCGTGCGTCGCCTACCTGGAGGGCCTGGCATGACCTACGACGTCGTCACGATGGGCCGGGTCGGGGTGGACGTGTATCCGCTGCAGGTCGGCGTGGGGCTGGAGGACGTGGAGACGTTCGGGAAGTTCCTGGGCGGCAGCGCCACGAACGTCGCGGTCGCCGCCGCGCGGCACGGACGGCGGGTCGCGGTGGTGACGCGGGTCGGCGCGGACCCGTTCGGGCGCTTCGTGCGGCGCGCGATCCGCGGGTTCGGGGTCGACGACGCGTTCGTGGCGGAGGTCGAGGGGCTGCCGACGCCGGTGACGTTCTGCGAGATGTTCCCGCCGGACGACTTCCCGATCTACTTCTACCGCTGGCCCAAGGCCCCGGACCTGATGATCGCGCCCGACGAGCTGGACCTGGACGCGATCGCCGAGGCGGGGGTGTTCTGGGCGACGCTGACCGGGCTGTCGGCCGAACCGAGCCGCTCGGCGCACCACGCGGCGTGGCAGGCGCGGTCCCGGCGGGCGCACACGATCCTGGATCTGGACTACCGGCCGCAGTTCTGGGAGTCGCGCACGGCGGCGGGCCGCGCGGCCCGGCTGGCGCTGCCGCGCGTCACGGTCGCGGTCGGCAACCTGGAGGAGTGCTACACGGCGGTGGGGGAGCGCGACCCGCACCTGGCGGCCGAGGCGCTGCTGAGCCAGGGGCCGGAGCTGGCGGTGGTGAAGCTCGGCGGCGACGGGGTGCTGGCGCGCACGGCGGACCAGACGCTGGAGATGGCCGCGCCGCCGGTGAAGGTGCTGAACGGCCTCGGCGCCGGCGACGCCTTCGGCGGCGCGCTGTGCCACGGGCTGCTGGAGGGCTGGCCGCTGGAGCGGACGCTGCGCTTCGCGAACACTGCCGGGGCGCTGGTAGCGGCGCGGATCGAGTGCTCGACGGCGATGCCGGAGACCGGCGAGGTGCTGGCGGCGCTGGAGGTCGGGGATGGGTGAGGCGGCGGGGCGGGCTGAATGGCCGGGCTGCGCTGCGGCGCGGGCCGAGCAGCGGGCTGACTGGCGGCCTGAGCTACGAGCTGATCGGCGCGCTCAGCAGCGGGATCGGCGCGGCATTTTTGCCCCGCGCGGCGAGTACCAGGCCGATCACCGCAGATCCGCGGCCCGCAGCAAGCAACAGGTTTTGCCACAGGCAGGGCCGGCGAGCGTCATCTTCTTGCCTTCATCGCGCCATCGCACCGCATCCCAGTCGGCCGGCTCGGCGGTGTGGCGCCGGGCCGGCGTGTATGTCCGTTGGCTCCGTCCCGCGCCGCCTACCGATCGCGGAGGTCGTTCATGATTGAGGTCGGGGAGCTGCGGCGGTTGCGGCAGGTGCGGGTGGCGGAGCCGGAGGCCATCGCGGTCGCGGCCGCGGCTCGGCGGCGGCGTCCGCTGGTGGATGCCGGGGGCCGGTTGATGCTCATCGCCGCCGATCATCCGGCGCGGGGGGCGCTCAGTGTGCGGGACGATCCGTTGGCGATGGGGGATCGCAGGGAGCTGTTGGAGCGGTTGGTCATTGCGCTAGCGCGGCCGGGGGTCGACGGGGTGCTCGCCACGCCCGACATCGTCGAGGACCTGCTGTTGCTCGGTGCGCTGGACGACCGCGTCGTGGTCGGGTCGATGAACCGGGGCGGGCTGGCCGGCTCGGTCTCAGAGCTCGACGACCGCTTCACCGCCTACGACGCCGCCGGGATCGCCGCCGCGAACCTGGACGGCGGCAAGATGCTGCTGCGCATCGACCTCGGCGACCCGGACACCGTCTCGACGTTGGAAGCGTGCGGACGCGCGGTGTCCGAGCTCGCCGCACGCCGGCTGGTGGCGATGATCGAGCCGTTCATGGCGGCGCGCGCCGGGGACGGCCGGTTGCGCAACGACCTCACCGCCGCCGCCGTCGTGCGCGCCTGCGCCATCGCCGGAGGCCTCGGCTCGACCAGCGCCTACACCTGGCTCAAGCTGCCGGTCGTGGAGGAGATGGAACGCGTCCTGGCCGCCACCACGCTCCCGGTCCTGCTCCTCGGCGGCGACCCCGACGGCGCGCCCCAGGAGACGTACGCGGCCTGGGAGAAGGCCCTGGCGCTGGAAGGCGTCCACGGTCTGGTCGTCGGCAGAGCCCTGCTTTACCCGCCGGACGGCGACGTCGCCGCCGCCGTGGACACCGCGACCGCGCTGGTGAAACCCGGGGTGCGGGAATGAGTGCCGGAAGCGCCGGAGACACAGGAAGCGCGGGCAGTGTAGGCAATACAGCAACCACCCGCCGCCTGACCGTGGCCCAGGCCCTGGTGCGGTTCCTGGCCGTCCAGCACACCGAACGCGACGGCACCGAATACCGCCTCATCGAAGGCGTCTTCGGTATCTTCGGCCACGGCAACGTCGCAGGCCTCGGCGAAGCCCTCCTCGGCCTGGAACTCCAGGACCCGACCCTGCTGCCCTACCGCCAAGCCCGCAACGAGCAGGCCATGGTCCACACCGCCGCCGCCTTCGCCCGCATGCGCGACCGCCTGTCCACCTACGCCTGCACCACCTCCGTCGGCCCCGGCGCCACCAACCTCGTCACCGGCGCGGCCCTGGCGACCGTCAACCGCCTCCCGGTCCTGCTGCTGCCCGGCGACGTCTTCGCCACCCGCACCGCCAACCCGGTCCTGCAGGAGCTCGAAGACCCGCGCAGCCTCGACGTCTCCGTCAACGACACCCTGCGCCCCGTCTCCCGCTACTTCGACCGCGTCAACCGCCCCGAGCAGCTGCCGGCCGCGCTCCTGGCCGCCATGCGGGTCCTGACCGATCCCGCCGACACCGGCGCCGTGACCCTCGCGCTGCCGCAGGACGTGCAGGCCGAAGCCTGGGACTGGCCCGAGGAGCTGTTCCGGCACCGCGTCTGGCACGTCCCTCGCCCCCGCGCCGACCTCGCGAGCATCGGCCGAGCGGCGGTGGCGATCAAGAACGCCCGACGCCCCCTCATCGTCGCCGGCGGCGGCGTCACCTACTCGCAGGCCACTGACACGCTCCGCGCCCTGGCCCGCTCCGCCGGCATCCCGGTCGCCGAAACCCAGGCCGGCCGGGGCACCATGCCCGAGGACGACCTGCTCGCCCTCGGCGCGGTCGGCGCGACCGGGACTCGGGCCGCGAATCTCATTGCCGCCCAAGCCGATCTCGTCATCGGTGTCGGCACGCGCTTCTCCGACTTCACCACCGCCTCGCGCACCGCCTTCGCCGACCCGGACGTCCGCTTCGTCACGATCAACATCGCCGCCTTCGATGCCGCGAAGCACAACGGCGTCGCAGTGGTCGCCGATGCCAAATCAGCACTCGATGATCTAAAAGGCGAGCTCGACGGCTGGTCCACCGGAGCCGCCTACCGGGCCGAGATCGCCGACGCCCGCGCCGAATGGACGGCGACGCTCCAGGCCGCGTACCGCTTCGGCAACGTCCCCCTGCCGTCCCAGATCGAGGTCATCGCGGCCGTCAACGACGCAGTCGACGTCGGCGACGTCGTGGTCTGCGCGGCCGGCTCGATGCCCGGCGATCTGCACAAACTGTGGCGCACCGCCGGCGACCCGAAGTCCTACCACGTCGAGTACGGCTACTCCTGCATGGGCTACGAGATCGCCGGCGGCCTCGGCGTGAAGCTCGCCGCGCCCGAGCGCGAGGTGTACGTGCTGGTCGGCGACGGCTCGTATCTGATGCTGGCGCAGGAGATCGTCACCGCCGTCGCGGAGGGCGTGAAGCTGATCGTGGTCCTGGTCGACAACAGCGGCTACGCCTCCATCGGCGCCCTGTCCGAATCCGTCGGCGCCCAGCGCTTCGGCACCGCCTACCGCTACCGCGCCGCCTCCGGACGCCTGGACGGCGGCCCGCTCCCGGTCGACCTGGCCGCCAACGCCGCCAGCCTCGGCGCCGACGTCGAGCGCGCCGCCGACCTGGAGGAGTTCACCGCGGCGCTGGCGCGCGCCAAGAAGGCCGACCGCATCACGGTCGTGCACGTCCGGACCGATCCGCTGGCCGGCGCGCCCGACGGCGGCGCCTGGTGGGACGTGCCGGTCGCGCAGGTGTCAGAGCTGGAATCCACTCTCGCGGCCAGAACGGGGTATGAGGAGGCGAAGAAAGTTCAACGCCCGTACCTGTAACACCACAAACTGATGTGGAGGCAGCACGTATGGCACCGAGGACACGTCTTCAGAAATCTGGACTCACGGCAACGGGATTCAGAACAACGGGATTCGGCCGGCTGCTGACCGCGGCGCTGGCCACGCTGTTGCTGCTCGCCGGCTGTTCGAGCTCGTCCGGATCGTCCAAGACCGGGGCCGCCTCCGGCTCCTGCCCCTACACCTTCGCCGTCATCACGCACGGCGACAACGGCAACTTCTGGAGCGTCGTCTACAAGGGCGCCAAGGACGCGGCCAAGGACACCGGCTGCAAGCTATCCGAGACCTACGGCTCCCAGCAGCAGGGCCAGGCCCACCCGGACGACAACGCCGAGAACGCGCAGATCCAGAACGCGGTCAACGCCAAGGTCAACGGCATCATCGTCTCCGACCACGCGCCGAGCGTGATGAACTCCACCCTGGCCGCCGCCTCCGACGCCGGGATCCCGGTGGTGCTGGTCAACGCCGGCTGCGACGACGCCGACATCGCCGCCGCCAAGGCCCTGACCTGCGTCGGGCAGCCCGAGCAGCTGGCCGGCAAGCAGGCCGGACAGCGGTTCGCCAAAGAGGGCGCGACCAACGTGCTGTGCGTGATCCACCAGTCCGGGCAGAACCTGCTGGACCGCTGCAACGGCATCGCGCAGGGCCTGGGCGTCGGGCAGCAGTGCTCGACCGGTTCAGCCCCGGCCTCCGGCCCGGCCTGCACCGAGCTGATCCTGTCCACGCCGAACGCCGCCTCCAACCCGCAGCAGGCCGTCGGCCAGGTCACCGCCTACCTCCAGTCGCACCCCGGTATCAGCGCCGTGATGACGCTGAACAACGCGATCGGTCAGGCGCTCGTCGTGGCAAAGCCGGCGAACGTCAAGATCGCCACGTTCGACCTGTCCAGCGACGTGCAGAACGACCTGCAGGCCTCGCCGCCGACCCTGGACTTCGCCGTGGACCAGCAGCAGTACCTGCAGGGCTACCTGCCGGTGGAGTTCCTGTACCTGTACTCCAAGCACGAGGGCAACGCAGTCGGCGGCGGCACCACCGTGGCCAGCGGGCCCAAGCTCGTCGACAGCACGAACATCAAGTCGGTGGCCGCCGCGATCGCGGCCGGGGACGACTGATGGCCAGCGCCGACGTCGCGGTGGCCGGGCCCGGGCAGGCCGGGCCGCCGCCGGTCGGCCCGCCGGACGCCGACGTCGGGGCGGCCGAGGGCCGCGGCGCCGAGGCCGGCCTGCTCACCAGGGCCCTGCGACGCCCCGCGCTCGGCGCGCTGCTCGGCGCGGTCGCGGTGTTCGTGGTGTTCGCCGTCACCGACAGCACCCCGCAGCACCTGTGGCTGACGCAGACCGGCTTCCAAGCCTGGGCGCAGCAGGCGGCGTTCTTCGGGATCATGGCGGTGCCGGTCGGGCTGCTGATGATCGGCGGCGAGTTCGACCTGTCGACCGGCGGCATGACCGGGTTCTGCGCCATCATCATGGCGCTGCTGGTCGGGAACGAGCACTGGAACGCCTGGGCCGCGGTGGCGGTGACGTTCGCGTTCGGCGCGGCGATCGGGGCGGTCAACGGGATCGTCGTCACGCGCTCGGGCCTGCCGAGCTTCATCGTCACGCTGGCGACGTACTTCGTGTTCCGCGGCCTGTCGGTCGGCGGCGTGCTGAAGGTGAACCACGGCAGCACCAGCATCGGCCTGACCGGCACCGACCATCCGGGGCTGAAGAGCGCCAAGGACGTCTTCGGGGGCTCCTTCGCACACAGCAACGGTCTGCCGGCCGGATATCAGGATGCGATCTTGTGGTTCGTCGGCGTCACGGTAGTCGCGGTGTGGCTGCTGGGGCGGACCCGGTTCGGGAACTGGGTATTCGCCGTCGGAGGCGACGCGGACGCCGCGCGCAAGGTCGGTGTGCCGGTGCGGCGGACGAAGATCCTGCTGTTCATGGGGACCTCGACGGCTGCGGCGCTGGTCGGCGTCATCTCGTTCCTGCAGGCCAACACCGCGGTGTCCGAGCAGGGTGTGGGATACGAGTTCTACTACATCATCGCCGCGGTGGTCGGCGGGTGCCTGCTCACCGGCGGGCACGGCTCGGCGCTCGGCGCGGCGTTGGGGGCCTGCATCATCGGGATGGCGTTGCAGGGGGTCATCTACTCCGGGTGGGACAGCTCGTGGGACTTCACGTTCCTCGGGGCGATCCTGTTCCTGGCCGTCGCCGTCAATACCCTGACTCACCGGCGAGCGATGAGGGCGCGCAGATGACGAACTCTGATTCCCTCGTTGGGAATGCGCCGCTGCTGGAAGCGGACGGCGTCGGGAAGTACTTCGGGAACGTGCGTGCGCTCAGCGGCGTGTCGTTGTCGGTGCACGCGGGCCGGGTGACGTGCGTGCTCGGCGACAACGGCGCCGGGAAGTCGACGCTGATCAAGATCCTGTCCGGGGTGTTCACACCCGATGAAGGGGAGGTGCGCGTCGATGGCGCCGCCGTGAAGTTCCACAGTCCGCGCGACGCCCGGGCCGCCGGGATCGCGACGGTGTTCCAGGACCTGGCGATGGTGCCGCTGATGGCGATCTGGCGGAACTTCTTCCTGGGGTCGGAGCCGACGAAGGGCTGGGGACCGTGGCGGCGCTTCGACGCCGGGGCCGCCCGGGCGCGTACCCGCGAGGCGTTGGCGGCGATGGGCATCGATCTGCGGGATCCGGACCAGCCGGTCGGGACGTTGTCCGGCGGGGAGCGGCAGTCGGTGGCGATCGCGCGCGCCGTGCACTTCGGTGCCAGGGTCCTGATCCTGGACGAGCCGACGTCGGCGCTCGGGGTGAAACAGGCCGGGGTCGTGCTGCGTCGGGTAGTGCAGGCGCGGGACCAAGGGCTCGGCGTCGTGTTCATCACCCACAACCCGCACCACGCGCATCCGGTGGGGGACCGGTTCGTGGTGCTGAACCGCGGCCGGCTGCTCGGGGACTTCGCCAAGGACGAGATCGGGCGGGACGAACTGGTGCGGTTGATGTCGGGTGGGGCGGAGCTGGAGACGCTGGGGCATGAGCTTGAGCGGATTCCAGGGATAGCCGCGACGACGGAACCACAGGCCGGTCCGGTACCGGCTGACGTGCAGGCCGGTACGGTAGTGGAGGAATCGCAGGTCGGTCCGGGATCGACGGAATCGCAAGTCGGCCCGGTACGGGAGGAATCGCAGGTCGGCCCGGTGCCGACTGAAGCGCTCGACGAAAACGGTTGATCGAAGGACTCTGAAGGACCTTGCCATGCCGCTGCCCCGCCCTGCCACCCTCGGCGCGATCCGCGTCGCCCGGGAGGCCGCCACCCTGATCCGCCGCTCGGCCGCCCCGCGGCGGCTGCGCTTCAAGGCCTCGTCCGCGGACCTGGTCACGGCCACCGACCTGCGGGTCGAGCGGCTGGTCCGGTCCTGGCTGAAGGCCACCCACCCCGAGCACGCCATCGTCGGCGAGGAGGGCGGCGGGCTGGCCGAGATGGATCCCTCGCGCCCGACGTGGTTCGTCGATCCCGTGGACGGCACGACGAACTTCGTGCGCGGGATCCCGCACTGCGCCTGTTCGATCGCGTTCTGGGACGGGCAGCGGCTCGCCCTGGGCGTGGTGGCCGACGTGGCGCGGCGTCGTATCTATTGGGCCGAGGCCGGACGCGGCGCCTACGAGGGGCAGCGTCGGCTGCGCGTCTCGCCGGTGCGGCGGCTGGACCGGGCGGTGCTGGCCACCGGCTTCCCACCGACCCGGTCCTTCGACACCGACGACAACCTCGCCGAGTTCTCCTCGGTGTTCCGGCAGTCGCGGGACGTGCGGCGGACCGGGAGTGCGGCGATCGACTTGGCGTGGGTCGCGGCCGGGCGGCTGGACTGCTACTGGGAGCAGCGGTGCGGGCCGTGGGACTGGGCCGCCGGGGTGCTGCTGGTGCGGGAAGCCGGCGGGAAGGCGACGACGTACGCCGGGCTGGAGTGGCATCCCGGGGACGCGGATCTGGTGGCGTCGAACGGGCCGGTGCATCCGGCGCTGGTCGAGTCGTTCTGTGAGGCCCGGGCGGCCGGTGGGCTTCCGGTGCGGCCGCCGCAGCCGGTGTTCAACGCGCCGGTGGTGGCTTCGCCTGGTGCGTCGGCGTCGCCTGCTTCGCCTGCGACTTCCCCTTCCCCGGCGTCCCCTGCCTCCTCGGCCTCTTCGGCTTCTTCGACGGCCTCAGCCGGGTAGTTCGCGCAGCTTGCGCAGGGGCGAGCCGAGGAGGAACAGGACGCTGCAACAGGCTCCGATCGTGGAGATCGCCAGGGCGGTGCGGATCCCCACGGTCGTGGCCAACACGCCGCCGGTCAGCGCGCCGAGGGGGCGGATGCCGTAGTTGATGGTCTGCAGGACGCCGGAGATGCGTGAGCGCAGGTCGTCGGGCATGACGGCGGTGATGTAGGCGTTGGCGGAGACGTCCAGGAGCATGACGCCGAGGCCGGACAGGAATTCGTACACGAACAGCGTCAGGACGATCAGCGCCTTCGGGCCCGAGGCGAGCACGACGAGGATGTGCGGGGCGGCGAAGCCGAGGAAGCCGAGCGTCATGCCCATGCCGATGCCGATGCGTGCGACGATGCGGCCGGTCAGCGCCGCCCCGACCAGGCCGCCGACCGCGCCGGCGCCGAGGGCCAGGCCGAGCAGCCCGGCGTTGATGTGCAGGTACGTGGTCGCGTAGAGGATGAACAGGGCCTGGAAGATGAAGTCGAAGAAGTTGACCGTGCCGACGGCCCCTTGCAGGGCCCTGATGCCGGGCGTGGCGACGATCCAGCGCAGGCCGTCCAGGAAGCCGCCTTTGGCTTCGCGGTCCGGCACGGGTTCGGTCGGCGAGATCCGGCTCAGCGCCACGGCCGAGGCCAGGTAGCTCGCCGCGTCGGCGACCAGCGCGAACGGCGCGGTGAGGAGCTGCACCGCGAGGCCGCCGAGGCTGGGACCGGAGACGGAGGCGAAGGCGCGGCTGCCGTTGCTGAGGGAGGACGCCTGCATGAGCTCGGCGTTGGGGACCATGGCCGCGAACAGGGTGTTGTCGGAGATGCTGAAGAGCACCGCGAGCGTCCCGACGACGAGCTCGGCGACGATCAGCTGCGTCAGGCTCAGCACGCCGAAGGCGTAGGCGAGTGGCACCGACAGCACGGCCAGGAAGCGCCCGAGGTCGGCGAAGAGCATGATCCGGCGCCGGCTGGGCCGCCGATCGACCCAGATGCCGGCCGGAATCGAGAGCAGCAGCGCGGGGATCATCGGCGCGGCGGTGAGCCACGACATCGCGGTGGCGTCCGCGGCGAACAGGTTCACGGCGGCGAAGGGCATCGCGATGCGATGGACCTCGTCGCCCATGAGGGAGACGCTGTGCCCGATCCAGAAGCGGCGGAAGTCGCGGCGCTGGAGGACCGCTGGGACACGGTGGCGGAGGGCGGACGGGAGCAGGCGGGATATCGCGCGCTCGGGGGGCGCTTCGGTGGAGGCGGTCACGAGGGGCTGCCGGAGTTCAGGATGTCGGCGGGCTCGGTGGTGGCTGTGGCGGGCTCGGCGGCCGGAGCTGTGGCGGGTGGCTGGACGAACGCAGTCGCGACCGCGGGCTCGGCTGTGGCTGGTAGCCGGATGAGCGCGGTGGTGTCTGCGAGCGCGCTGATCCGATCGAGCGTATTTCGAGCCCGACGCCTTCCTTCGGCGGTTGACGATTCGGGATAATCGATACGAGGGTGGTTTGTCCCCCGGACCGGGGCGGGGTCCGCCCCCGGGCCGTCGATATCAACGCTCGTCATGATGCGCACCGCGGTCCTTCCGGAACGCGATCCGCAGCATCTGCACCAGCTCCGCGCCCTCGGGCCGCAGCTCGGGCCGGGTGTTGCGGTCGGCGAAGCGGTCGACCAGGGTGCTGATGGCGTCGGAGAGCTCGCCGAGTTCGGCGGCTGTCAGGTAGAGCAGGCTGTCGCCGAACTCCTCGGCCTCCCGCCACTCCGCGGGCAGGTCGTGGGCCGTCTTCTGGGCCCTGGCCACCTCCTCGAAGTAGAACTGCGTGAAGAACGACCGCGCCTCGCTCCACGCGGCCTGGACCGCCGGGTCCGCCGAGGTGCTCGGGATGTTCGTGTACTGCGCCGTGGCCCGCCACGGCTTCTGCCGTCCGGGCCCGGGCACCTCCTCGACCACGCCGTACTTCGCGAGCATGCGCAGGTGGTAGCTGCAGCTGGCCACCGACTCGCCGGTGAGCTCGGCGGCGCGGGTCGCGGTCAGCGGGCCCTCGGTGCGCAGCAGTCCCACCAGCTCCATCCGGGTGCGGTGCGCGTAGGCGCGGATGGCCTGGGGGTCCTTCAGATGCAGGACGTCATCGTGCTCTGCGTCGGTCATACATCTAAAGATAACTTTCTAAAGAAACCTTTACAAGGCTCCGCCGCACCTCGGCTCACTCTTCGTAGGTCCGCACCTCCACCTGGAACGGGGCTTCGCCGAACATCGCGACCGCCGCCCGGTACCCGCTGGGTACCGCCACCGGCGCCACCCGGTGCCGGTTCGAGCTGGCCGGCTCCACGCACGCCACCAGGTCCCTCTGTAACACCGCCGCCTTGGTGTTCGCCCAGCCCAGGCCGCCGGCCACCTTCGCCACCGCCTCCTTGCGGGTCCACAGCCGCGCGTAGCGGTCGGTCTGCTCCAGCGGGTCGTGGCCGCCGGCGACGTAGCGGGCCTCGAACGGCAGGAAGTACCGCTCGGACATGTCCACCGGGTCCAGGCCCTCGGTCAGCTGCCGGACGTCCACGCCGACCTCGCGGTCCGCCGCCACCGCCAGCAGCGCCAGCGCGCCGTCGTACGCCAGGCTGATGTGCGGGCCGCCGTCGGCCAGGGTGGGCTTGCCGTTGGCGTCGGCGGCGAAGACGAGGGTCTGCGGCTCGACGTCCAGTTCGCGGCCCAGGATCACGCGGCGCGCGCCGTGCGCCACCAGGTAGCGGTGCCGGTCACGCTCGCGCAGGAAGTCGGCGGCGTGCGCGAACTCGCCCTCGTCGAGCAGCCGCTCGTAGTGCTCGGCGATGTCCGGGGCGGTGTCGGTGTCGATGATCCAGACGCGGATCCGGTCGGTCATGGTCGCACCGCCGAGCGGTCGAGGTCGGACGGGGTGCCGTTGGTGTTCTTGGCTGCGTCGGGGTGGATGCGGGGGCGCGGACGGTGGCGGTCGCGGGTGACGTGGCCGGCCGCGAGGCCGCCGAAGTCGGTCAGGCGCAGTGGAGCGGCGTTTTGGGTCCCCATGGACTTCACGTTTCCGAGCGATGCCGCTCCAAACGCGCCGCCGGCGGCTCCGGTGCGGGCGGCGCGACCTGGGTCAGGGCCGGCGGCAGCGATTTGTTGTCAGTAGGTCGCAATAGTCTTTTTCCATGAGCGAACCCGTGTTCCGCGAGATGCGAGAGAGCGACCTTCCGGTGCTGTTCGAGATCCAGTGTGACGCCGAGGCCCAGAAGATGGCGGCGTTCACGAGCACCGCGAACGATCGTGAGGCGTATCTGGACAAACACCGCCGGCTGCTGGCCGACGACCGGCTGGTGCGCGTCGTGGTGGAGCTCGACGGCGAGATCGTCGGCAGCGCGGCGGCCTTCCCGCTGGGGGAGGAGCTCAACGTGACGTACTGGATCAAGCGCGAGTTCTGGGGGCGCGGCCTGGCCGGGGCGGCACTGGCGGCGGTGCTGGAGCAGGTGACGGTGCGGCCGGTGTTCGCCTCGGCGGCGTCCGACAACGAGGCGTCGATGCGGGTGCTGGAGAAGGGCGGGTTCAAGCGCGTGGGGCGGGAGCGGGCGTTTGCCGAGGCGCGCGGGCAGGAGATCGAGGAAGTGATGTTTCGCCTGGAGTGAGAGGTGATTATGATCGAACCCTGATGACTGGTGCGGACGCGAGCGCGGGTGCGGCTGCCGGTTCCGGATCTGCTGCCGGCGCCGGTTCGGGTCCCGTTCCTGGTCCCGGTTCCGGCCCTGAAGCTGGCTCCGACACCGGTCCCGAGCCTGGCACTGGTCCTAGTCCCGGTTCCGCCGCCGATGCCGCGGTCGCCGCCGACGCCACCAACGCCGCCGATGCCGCGGTCGCCGCGGCCGAGCGCTGGTTCGTCCGCAACGGCGTGCCGCACTTCGTCGAAGAGCACTACTACGTCGCCGGCCTGCCCGCCTTCCTTCGCCCGTTCGCGGCGGCGATCCAGCTCGCGCGCCTCGGGATGCGGCTCGGCTTCTGGACGGTGCGCCGGGTGTTCGCCGAGATCCGCGAGGTCGGTCACCTGGCCGTGCGCGCGCTGCCGCTGCTGGCGCTGTTCGGCATGGTCATCTTCTTCACCCGCGACTTCTGGCTCATCTCCGCGGCCCTGACCTCCGGCTGGCTGTGGGTGACCTCGGCGTTCTTCATCATGCTGATCCAGGCCTTCCTGATCGCGCGGCTGCCCGAGGAGTTCGTCACCCTGCCCAGCGCCTGCACGCCGGAGCGGATACGCGCCAGCTGCGTGGCCACGCCCCTGGCCCCGCTGGCCGAGACCGAGCAGGAACTGGCCACGGACCCGGCGCTGGGCCTGGGACAGCGCCGCAACATGTTCATGTACCTGCTGCTCACCCAGACCATCCAGATCAGCCTGCTCAGCTGGACCGTGTTCTTCTTCTACGTGGTCTTCGGCGCCATCGCGATCCGGCCGGAGGTGCTCACGGACTGGTTCGGGCACGTACCGCCGGACGCGCACCTGTGGGGCATCCGAATCCCGGGCGTCAGCAGCGAGCTGCTGCACGTCGCGGTGCTGCTGGCCGGGCTGAGCGCACTGTACTTCGCGATCACGGCGCTGACCGACGCGGTGTACCGGCGCGAGTTCTTCGACCGCACGTTGGCCGAGCTCGACAAGGCGATCCACATGCGCTGCGCGTATCTGACGGCGCGTAGTAAGTGTGGCAAGTCCCTGCCGCGCTGAGCCCGGTGGCCTTAAGCCCAGCCCAAGGCCACCAAGCGGTGCCTACGACGTCAGGTGCAGTGCGATGGCGGCCAGCCGGATGTTCCCGGCGATGCCGGGCGGCAGCACCAGGCGCAGCTGGGTGGCGGTGACCGGTTGGCCGGGGCGGGCGGGGTCGGCGACGGTGTGGCTGCGGGACGGCTGGTCGCTGACCAGCCTCGTGACGGGCTGCCAGGGTGCTGCCGGCGAGGTGCGGATGTCCAGGCGGGTGTCGCGGAGCCAGGATTCCGGGTGCGCCGGGTCGTCCCAGAGCGAGATCGCGTTGAAGGCCCGGGAATCGGCGACGAGCCGGTTCGCCGTCGTGGCGACGGCCGTTCCCGACGGGTCGAGGTCGTAGCTGCCGTCGGTGGGGTCCAGCAGCGCCAGTCCGCTTTGCTGGTCGGGCAGCCGGTCGACGACCAGCGTCCAGCCGAGCCGCCGGGCCCGCTCCAGGTGCGCGGCCGCGGCGTCGGCGGCGTCGAGGTAGTCCGCGCCGGACGGGCCGACGAACACGCCGGCGTTGGCGGGATAGGTGCCCTGGAGGTCGCCGAACCACACCCGGCGGAACCCGCTCGGCGGCCGCCCGGAGCCGAGCTCGATCGGCTGGGCGGCGACCGTGAGGTCGGCCGCGGTGGTGGTCAGCAGATAGCTCCCGGTCCGCAGCAGAGCGCTGACCGAGGCGGGCACGGTGATAGTGACCGAGCCCGTCGTGGGGACGGTCAGGGTGCTCTGCGCCACGGTCACCGGGCTCGCCCCGGACACGCCACCCCGCCGCGCCCGGGGACGGCCGTGTCCTCGCCGACGCTCTGGCGCACGATCGAGTTCAGCACCCCGCCGGTGCTCGCGTCGTCGACCCGGTCCCAGAGTACGGTGCCGGCCGAGTCGACCTTCGCGAGGTGGTTGGCGAAGTGGGTACTGTCCAGCACGACTTTGTAGAGCACGTAGAAGACCGGGGCGGGGGCGTCGGCGGTGCCCGTCTCGCGGACGCGGAAGTCCAGCACGCGCGTGGTCGCGTCGTGGCCGAACGGCAGCGGGAGCGCGGTCAGCCCGGTGAGCTGCTCGGCCGGCGGCGCGCCGATCACCTCGATCTGCGCGTGCGGCGTCGCCGCGCCGCCGGCCGCGACCCCGTACTGCGCGAGCGCGTAGAACCGCCCGCTGACGGCGCCCGCCTCCACGCGGTAGGCCCCTCCGCCGCCGGCGAACTCGCCGGTCACCCGCGCGATCGGGTCCGGCGCGAGATCGGGCCCGTACATCCACACCTCGGTGGGCGCGCCGTAGTTGCCGAGAGCGACGTGACCGTCCGCGTTCCCGGTGGCGTAGGTGAAACCCTCGCTTCCGTCCTTGCTGCCGAGGATGACGTCGGTGAACAGCAGGTGCTGAAACCCTTTGCGCGTGGTGCCGTTCGGATTCGTCCGCAGGAGGTACATCGTCCGGCCGCGTTCGGTGATCATCGTCGAGACCAGGTAGACGTTGCCGTCCCGGTCGACGCTCAGGTATGCGTACCGGCAGGCGAAGCCGGTCCCTTCGCGGCTGATCACTCGTTGCATGGTGTAGGTCATCGTCCCCGTACCTCTCTGCGCGCGGCCCGCTCCCGTTGCGGGTCACTTTCAGGCTAGGAAGAGGTGCGGGGGTCGGAATCCGTAGGACTACGCGTTCCTGGCGGCTGCCTCTTGTCAGGCCCCTGCGCCGCCGTCGACCGGGACGATCGCGCCGGTCACGAACGAGGCCCGGTCGCTGAGCAGCCACGCGGCCGCCTCGGCGACCTCGCGGGGATCGGCCATGCGGCCCAGCGGCGTCGCCGCTGTGCTGGCCGCGATGATGCCGGGAGTCGTCGCCTCCCACTCCTCCATCATCTGCGTGGCGGTCCCGCCTGGGGTGATGCCGTTGACCCTGATGCCCTCCGGGGCCCAGGTCACCGCCGCGGTCTCGGTGAGGCTGTTGAGCGCGCGCTTCATCGCGGCGTAGGCGGGCAGCGGGGGCGTCGCGCGGCGGCTGCCGATGCTGGAGGTGTTGACGATCGCCCCGCCGCCGCTGCGTCGCATGAGCGCGGCCTCGGCGGTCATGGCGGTCCAGTGCGCGCGGAAGTTCACGGCGAACTGGTCGTCGACGTCCTCGTCGGTGGTGGTGTCCAGCGGGCCGGGTTGGTGTTGGACGATCGCGCCGTTGTTGAACGCGCCGTCGAGTCGTCCGTGCAGTTCCTCGACGCGGTCGACGGCGGCGCGGATGCTCGCGCGGTCGGCGAGGTCCAAGGTGACGGCGTCGGCGGTGCCGCCGTCGGCGCGGATCTCGGAGACGATGTGCTCCAAAGCGCCGGTGCTGCGGGCGGCGAGCACGACGGCCGCGCCCTCGGCGGCGAACAGCCGGGCCGCGGCCGCGCCGATGCCGCGGCTGGCGCCGGTTATGAATATGACCTTGCCGGTGAGCAGGCCGATCGGGCTGGTGGCGGTGCTGGTGGTCGGGCTGGTGGTCGTGCCGGTGGTGGTGCTGGTGTTCGCTGTCATGCCTTCACGGTCGATCCTGCCCGGGACCGGATCCAGGCACAGCCGGTACTACGATCAGCCGCTGGAAGGCGCGCACACTGGGGGAATGGACAAGCAGGAGCTCGGGGCGTTCCTCCGCAGCCGGCGCGAGCGGCTCCGGCCGCAGGACGTCGGCCTTCCCTCGGGGCCGCGGCGCAGGACTCCGGGGCTTCGCCGCGAGGAGATCGCGGTGCTCGCGCACATCTCCACGGAGTACTACGTCCGGCTCGAACAGGGCCGGGCGCCCAGGCCCTCGGCCGAGGTCCTCGCCGGGATCGCCGGCGCGCTACGACTCACCGACGCCGAGTCCGACCACCTCCACGTCCTGGCCGGCACCGCGCCGGCCCGGACCGGCCTGCACCGCCGCGACGTGCGCCCGAGCATCCTCGTGCTGCTCGAACGGCTCCCGCAGACCGCCGGGTTCGTGATATCCGCCGCGTTCGAGGTGCTGGCCTGGAACGATCTGGCCGCCGCGCTCATGGAGGACTTCGCCGCCCTCGCCCCGCACGACCGTAACCTCGCGCGCCGGGCGTTCCTCGGGACGGAGCGCGCCGACGCGAGGCTGTACGGGATCTCCGACGCCGCCGAGTTCCGCCTGCACGTGGTCATGGACCTGCGCGCCACCCTGGCCCGCTACCCGGCCGATCCCACGGTGACCGGCTTGATCGACGAACTCCGCGACGCCAGCCCCGACTTCGCCCGGCTCTGGGAACGCCACGACGTGCAGGCCCCGCCGACGCTCGCCAAGACCTTCCACCACCCGGTCGTCGGACCGGTCGCCGTCGACTGCGACACGCTCGCGCTCACCGACCGCGACCAGCACCTCGTGCTCTTTAGCGCGCCTCCGGGATCCCCCGGGGCCGAGGCGCTGGCCCTTCTGAACGTCCTCGGCACCGAGGTCGGCGATTATGGGCAGGTCGCCGATCGAGCCCCGGTCAGTCGAGGCCTTCGATGATGCGGAAGTCGCGCTCGACGCCGTCGTCGAGAGCGGCCAGCGCCTTCTGGTAGGCCTCACTCTCACGTGCCGCGACGGCCTGCTCGAAGCTGTCGAACTCGATCAGGATGGTGCGCTCGGCGATTCCGGCGTCGTACACGGCGACGTGCTCGCCCCGGGAGAGGACCCGTCCGCCTCCGGCCTGGACGGCCGGACGGGCCAGCTCGTCGTAGGCAGCCAGCTTGTCAGTGTCTGAAATGGTGCGGTAGACGCTGACCCAGTAGCCCTTGGCCACTGAACCTCCAGTGTTCGGTGTCATATCGGAGCCCGTGTTCCCGGCATCCGAGTGTGCTGACTTGAGCCTATGCGGCGGCGCGCAGCGGGGTCGACTCGGTTAGCGGCGCTGGTGCTGTTCGGACGAACAGGGTCTGCGGGTGGGCCTGCCCTGTTCGGCCAGGGATTGCCGCAGCCGCTCGAACGGAATGGATGCCCGTGCTCCAGGCGGGACGGGTGGTCGGCGGGGGTCGTATGCGGGTGCGTCATTGCTCAGCTGTCCCCAGACGATCGGCCACTTCTCGCTGCAGCGCTTCGATCTGCGCCGCGGCTTGGCGGGACCCCTCCACGTCCGACTCGTCGATGGAATCCGCGCCCCAGCTCCCCGGTTGCCGTATTTCCCATTCATCCAAGCGGAGCTGGACGGTGACGTAGTCGTGGATGACGTCGAGGATGGACGAGCCGCTGAGCTCCACGGACAGCTCGCCTTCCGCTGCCTCCGCCGCATGGCGCGGGACGCCGAAGACGGTGCTGCGGCCGGCGGCGAGTTCGCTGAGGCGATAACAGTGGATCCGGTCGGCGTGGGGCACCCGTTCCGGCGGCGTGGCCCCGGGGACCATTCGGGAATCGCCGTAGAGCGCGGTCAGCGGGACGAGATCCGGGTCCCAGGCGAGGATCCGCAGCTCGGAACGGCGCTCCGACCAAGCCTGCACCAGGGGACCGCCCCGCTCTGGCGGGACCGCCAAATTCCAGGGCAGGGCGGTTGCGTACCCCGGAAGCGACTTCTGGGGATCTGCATCGCTGATGACGAAGAGTTCCTCCGGGAACGCGACGCCGAAGCATTCGGCCAGTACTTCACGCGGGCCCAGTCCGGCCGCATACAGCGCCCAGGCCAGGCGGCTCATCGACCGGTAGTCCTCGCGCGAGGCCTCGGTCCGCAGCCTGGCCAGCACAGGACCGGAGACCGGTGTGGTGAACGGGGCCGTCGGTTCCGAGCGGGTCACGCCGGGTGCCCCGGCCGGCAGCAGCGTCTCGACGAGGCGGAGCGCAGCGCGGTGCTCGGGCAGCTTCTCCACGTCAGGATGCTGCGGTGTCAGCTGTCGCAGTGCTTCCAAGCGGTCTGCGGCGGTGGTGTGGTAGTCGTGCAGCACTGCCAGCAACGACGGGCCGAGCTGTTCGATCCTTCCCGCGCCGCGCGGCCTGGTGCCGTAGACCGTCGGTTCGCCCCGGGCGAGGTCGGTGAGCCGGTAGCACAGGACGAGTCCGCCGTACTCGGTGTGGTGGTCGTCCGTCGGCAGCACCGGGACCAGCCGCGGATCGCGCTCGAAGACGGCTTTGTCCACGTGGTCGTCGATGGTCGAGCCGGTCGGCGGCACCGGGCCGCCCCGCTCCGGAGGCAGGACCAGCCGCCACACGAAGCATCGCTGGTCGCTGCGGGCGAGCCCGGGGGGTGGGAAGTGGTCGGCCAGCGCGAAGAACTCCTCCGGGAACGGGGCGCCGAAGCATTCGGCGAGCACCTCGCGGCGGTCCTTGCCGATCGCGTACAGCGCCGAGGCGTATTCGGCCATCGTCTGATATCGGTGGCGGCGGACAGCGGCCCGCAGCCGCTCGATCTCCTCGGCCGTGGGCCGGGTGCGACGACGTTCGGTCGGCGCGTCGGCCGGGCACGGGACTCCCCGTTCGTGGCAGAGGTCTACCGCGCCGGCGTTGAGCAGCCTGCCGATGAGGTCTTCGACCGGCTCGCGGGCGATCGATCCGGCGAGCGCCAGCCCTCTCCTGCGGACGGCGGCAGCGTGTAGCGCCGTGTGCCGCTGTACGTCGACCGTGTTGACGTCCACGCCGGCGGCGAGCAACCGGGCCATGAGTACCTCGTGGTCCAGGAGCGGCAGCAGGTGCAGCAGCGTCTGGCCGGCGTCGTCTCGCACCAGCGGGTCGGCGCCGGCGTCGAGCGACGCGAGCACGCCGGCGGTGTCGCCGCGGACCGCTCGCTCGATCAGCTCCCAGTCGTCGTCAGGTATCGGTGATGGGGTGGGCGCTGAAAGCGATCTGGGTGGCGGAGATGAGGCAGACGACGTGGACGACACAGACGACGCAGACGGCCCGAACGGCCCGGACGGCTCAGGCTCAGGTCGGCTGTCGGCGGCGGCCGGCCGTGCCGGGAACAACGCCTCGGCGACCGCCGGATGCAGCTCTCCAGGCCGGGCAAGGCCGAACCGCAGGAGATCGAAGTCGATCGGGTGGCGGTACTCGAAGGCGCCGAGCTGGCGGGGTTCCCCCGGCTCGGCACTGTGCAGGCGCGCGGTGACCCGGCCCTTCGGGCCGAACGTCAGCTCGATGTCGGTGCCTGCCTGGCCTTCGTCCCGGCACTCGACCCACATCGTCGGAGTCCGGGGTGGGCGCGGCTGCGACAGCCTTTCCTCGAACACCCCCTCGTCGAGCATCCGACGGGCGTCGGACGCCAGCCGCTCGACCGCGACCCACGGTCGCTGCGGCCACCTGTCCTTTTCCCCCAGGGCGAGTTCGATCCCGCACGCGGCGAGGGCTTCGCCGGTGCGCCCCTTGTCCCAGAGCAGGGTCAGCCATTCGGTCAAGGCAGCTGGATCGTCCTGGTCGTCCGGCCGGGGACCGGCGACGACATCGTTAAGGAGCCGGCCGTCGTGGCTGTGGAACGGGATCCGGTCCGGTCCGGCGCCGCACAGGTCCCGTATCTCGCCGGTGTACCGGGCATCCCAGTACGCCCGCGGCAAGTGGTACAGCCCCGAACTGCGGTCCGGCAGCTCCGCGGTCCCCTCCCGGCGGGTCGCGACCAGAAGGCGCAACCGGTCCGGCTGTTTCCAGACGCTGCCGACTGAGAGGTGCGCGCCGTCCGGGTACCGGCGCAGTAAGAGGTTGGTGATGAACGAGCCGTCGCGCAGTGCCCGTGGCATGTTCCAGCGCAACAGGTCCGGCGCGACGTGATGCAGGTCCTCGACCACCAGGCGGGCCGTCTCGCGGCCGTGCCACCGCGTGATCGCGGCGACGTCCACGTCCAGGTCGACCAGCGCCGCGGCGCAGGCACCGGCCGGATCACCGGCCGACCGCCGCGCGGTGGCCGCCTCGATCATCTCCGCCGGGACGTCCTGCGGGCGCCTCCGCCGGTACATCTCCAGCACGGCTCGTCGCTTCCCGTGCACCGCCATCCACAGGATGATACCAGGGTCCTTATTTGAACCTTCGCCGACAATCGCGAGAACATCGCCGACGGAATTCGCCGATCCGACGTCAGTGCATCGACCGTCTGCCCTAAGCTCGCGCGCGTGACTCCCGCATCCCAGATCCCGAACTCGCGTCGCGGTGCCATCGGCCTGACCGGACTGGCGCTGACCGCGTTGTCGTCCGGATTGGTCGCCGTGCCCACGGCGGCGCACGCGTCGTCTGCCCCGGCCCCGGCCCCTGCCCCGGCTCCCGGCGTCCGGACCAACGGCCCGATCGCGTACAGCGTCCAGCCCAATGGGTCGAACGGCCCTGACATTTGGAAGACGGTGAATCCGGATGGATCCGGCCAGGCCGAGGTGCCGGCCGGCGATCCGAGAGCCTTCGACGGCATCGGTGCCGGCGTGCCGAACCAGAGCGGGATGACGGACTACGGCGTCGGACCGTTCATCGGTACTTTTGCATACTCTCCCGACGGCACCCGTGTGGTTTTCCCCAACTACTGGAATGCCTGCGCCGAGCTTGCCGACGCCGATGGCACGAATCCGACGGTGCTCGCGGGCGGGGACTGTGTGCGGGGCGATGTGTCCTACCGGGCCCGGGACCTGAAGGCCAACGTGGGAGGCAAGCCGGTCTGGAGCGCGGACAGCAAGTCCGTGTACTTCCAGTCGGGTGCCTCGATCGTCGCGATCGATGCCGCCGCGACGGTGGCCACGCCGGTGGCTCTCAAAGTCTCCATCCCGGCCACGTACCGGTTGGACTCCGTGTCGCCGTCCGGAGCGTTCGCCTTCTCCGACTACCAGACCAATCACATCTTCATCCTCGACCCCGGAGCCTCGACCTTCCGGCAGCTCACCTCCGGTATCCACGCCTCGTTCTCTCCGGACGGCTCTACGCTTCTCATATCCGACTTCTCTCCGGCACCGACGAGTGGTTTCTCGCTCCTGGAGGTCAACGCGAGCACTGGCGCCCGTACGCCGCTCACCGACCCGGCGACGGAGAGCGTGGACACGAACATGTTCTGCTGGTCTCCGGACGGCACCTCTGTTGCGTACGTTGCGAACAGGACCCTGTACACCCGCTCGGCAACGCCCGGCGGCAAGGCCACGACGGTGGTCTCCGATCCCCACGGTGTGCTCTTGGGCGACTGGCACAACGGCCCCCTGACCCCGCCCCGCGCGCTGGACCGCATCGGCGGTACGGATCGGGTCGCGACGTCGATCGCGGTGTCGCAGTGGTCATATTCCTCGGCCGGCGCCGGGGGTACCCAGGCGAAGGTGGCGGTGCTCAGTCGCAGTGACCAGTTCGCCGACGCCCTCGGCGGCAGCGCCCTGGCCGCGCAGAAGAACGGCCCGCTGCTGCTGACCGCCACCGGTCAGCTCGACCCTCGGGTCGGCGCCGAGCTGCGACGGATTCTTGCGCCGGGGTCGACGGTCTACGTGCTGGGTGGTTTCAGTGCCCTGAGTCCCGCCGTCGAGCAGCAGATCCGTGGCCTCGGCCTGACGCCAGTCCGACTCAAGGGCAACGACCGCTTCGAGACCTCCGCCGCCGTAGCCGCCGCGATCAGCCCGCACCCGCACACCGTCATGGTGGCCACCGGCCGCAACTTCCCGGACGCGCTCGCGGCCGGCGCAGCCGCGGCGCAGGATCCGGCCGGCGGCGTCGTGCTGCTGTCCGACGACGGCACGCTGCCCGCCGCGGGCAAGCGCTTCCTGGCCGGGACCGACCCGCACTCCGCCGCCGTCTACGGTGTCGGCGGACAGGGGGTGAAGGCGCTGGCATCGGCCTTCCCGCAGTGGGCCGGGCTGACCACGCCGCTCAAGGGTTCCGACCGGTACAGCACGGCGGCGGCGGTGGCCGGCAGCGCCCTGTTCACTGCGCACGGCCCCGTGCCCTACGTCGGTCTGGCCACCGGCGACGCCTGGCCGGACGCACTGTCCGGCGGGGCACTGATCGGCCGGCTGCACGGCCCGCTGCTGCTGACGACGAAGGCGTCGCAGTACCTGCCGCAGCCCCAGCTGGACTATCTGCGGGCGCTGGCCCCGCACCTGAGCGGGATCACCGTCTTCGGCGGAGAGAACGCGGTGGCCACTGAAGTGGAGGTGAACACCGGGGAAAGCGGTCTTGGACGCGACCGCTTCTACACGTTCACGAACCGGTCCACGCCTCCGGTGACCGGGGCGCGTTGACGCGAGATCGGGTGTAGGGACACATCTCACCGACTACAGGTCGGTGGTGGCCTCGATGGTCAGGGGTGGAAGCAGGGGCGCGTTCTTGGTGTCGATCTCATTGATCAGGCCCTTGATGAGGCCTTCGATCTCGTCGCGGATGGGGCGTACGGCTTCGACGCCCTGGCCCGCGGGGTCGGTGAGGACCCAGTCGAGGTACTTCTTGCCGGGGTAGACGGGGCAGGTGTCGCCGCAGCCCATTGTGATGATGTAGTCCGAGGCCAGGGCGGCTTCGTCGGTGAGGATCTTCGGGGTCTCGGCGGACAGGTCGATGCCGACTTCGTTCATGGCTTCCAGCACTGCGGGGTTCACGGTGTCTGCCGGGGCGGAGCCGGCGGAGCGGACCGTGACGCGGTCGCCAGCCAGGTGGGTGAGGAATCCGGCGGCCATCTGGGAGCGGCTGGCGTTGTGGATGCAGACGAACAGCACGGACGGCTTGGTGTCGGACATCAGGGGGTGCCTTTCTGGTCGTCCGGTTCGCCATCCGCGGCTTCCGGCAGGTAGTTGACGAGGTCGGTGACGAGCAGGTCGAGTTCGTCGCGAATGCGGCGGACCTCGACCATGTCCTTGCCTTCGGGGTCCGGGACGGTCCAGTCCAGGTAGCGCGGGCGCGCCGGGGGCTTCTGCACGTAAGCCAGGGCCACGAGTCGATCGTCGGCGAAGCGTTCGGTCAGGGCTGGCAGGAACGCGGCGAGCCGGGCGCTGGCCGCGAGGGCCTTGTAGGACTCGAAGACGTAGCGCTCGACGGTGGCGTGGGTGAAAGTGCCGGTGAAGCGTTCCGCGAGCCGCCTTGCGATCTCTGTCAGCTCCTGTTCGGTCTTGTCCAGGTCGTCGGGGTTCATGTGACGGCCGCCGGAATCTGCTCGGCCTCGGCCAGGGCGCGGCGGGCCAGCGGCCGAGTCATCCGGCCGCCGCCGCCGGGGTCAGCAGCGCCGACAGCTGGGCCAGAGCCGCGGGTCTGACGCTGTAGTAGACCCAGGTGGCGCGGCGTTCGGAGTCCACGAGCCCGGCTTCGCGCAGCACCTTCAGGTGGTGGCTGATCGTCGGCTGGGACACGTCGAAGTAGGGCGTGAGATCGCAGACGCACGCTTCGCCGCCGGCATGTGAGGCGATCAGCGAGAACAGCCGCAGCCGCACCGGGTCGGCCAGCGCCTTGAACACGTGCGCCAGACCCGCCGACTCGATCTCGCTCAGCGGCTCGCTGATCAGCGAGGCGTGGTCCTCCGCTGGGATCACCGGGAGCTCCTTCATCGACATACGTCTATGTTGACAGGAATAGATCTTCCGAGGCAAACGGCCTAGGCGGACGCCAGTTGAACTTCTGGCCGCCCCACCCCTCGGCCCGACGCTGCCGGGCCGCCTCGTGCAGCAGCGCACCGTCCGCTTCATGCCGGTTCGGACGTGTCGTCCATATAAGGGTGATGAATCAGCCGCAACTCTCGTTAACTTTCTTGACGAGAATCATTGCGGGGCGGCGACCCGCGTGCTTCATTGGTAAAACACCCTTACGAATCGCTTGAAGGAGGCCCACACCACCATGTCATCGATCCGTACCCGCCTCGCTGTGGCACTCGTCGCAGCCCTCGCGCTCGCCACCCCGGCGGCCACCGCGAGCGCCCGCGCGGCCGGCACGCACAGTGCCGCCGCCGCGCGGGCCGCTGCCGTGCCGACCGACACCACGTACACGGCCGCCCAGGTGCTGGCCGACATCCAGCAGCACTCGAGCGCCGCGACCCAGGTCAACACCAAGCCCCACATCAACACCATGACGCGGGCCATGAACGTGAACGTGTACCAGCCCACGGCCGGCGTCTACGTCTACACCTCCAGCATGGCCATCGACGACGACGGCAGCGACCCCGATCCGGATCCGGACCACCAGGGCCAGACCACCTTCCAGGACAGCAACGGCGCGCAGCTGGGAGCGCACCACGTGCCGTTCTTCGTGCTGGGCGACGACTGCTGGGACAAGACGAGCCCCTGCCCGCACTTCTTCTACAAGGAACACGGCATCTCAGGCCGGCAGTTCGCGCTGGTCTTCTACAACGGCAACGTCATCGGCGCGATCTTCGGCGACACCCAGACCGGGAACAGCCAGACGACCTCGTCCAACGACTCCCGCGAACTGGGCGAGGCGTCGGTGAAGGCGGCCTCGCTGCTGGGCATCCCCAGTAGCGGCACCACCGGCGGCGTGGACAACGGCGTGACCGTCGCGATCCTCTCCGGCCCGTCCTGGGTCGTCAACGGCACCAACGCCAACCTCAGCGCCAATGCCCAGGGCATGGTCCAGAACGCCCTGAACACCCTCGGCTCGAGCATGTCGGGCAACCCTCCGCCGCCGGCGAACGACTTCTCGGTGGCGGTGTCTCCGACCTCGGGGTCGGTGACGGCCGGTTCCTCGGCGTCGGTGTCGGTCGGCACCTCCGTGACGGCCGGGTCCGCCGAGTCGGTGGCGCTGTCCGCGTCCGGCCTGCCGAGCGGGGCCACGGCCTCGTTCAGCCCGGCCAGTGTGAACTCCGGGGCGTCCTCGACGCTGA
This sequence comes from Catenulispora rubra, assembly GCF_015356825.1. Classification (GTDB taxonomy): domain Bacteria; phylum Actinomycetota; class Actinomycetes; order Streptomycetales; family Catenulisporaceae; genus Catenulispora; species Catenulispora rubra. The sequence goes on from NZ_JAACYW010000016.1 coordinate 28,280, forward strand.
CCGTCGCCACCTCGGCGGCGACCCCGGCGGGTACGTATCCGATCACCGTGACCGGAACGGCGTCCACTGGTTCACACACGGCCTCGTACACACTCACCGTCACCTCGGCCGGTAGCGGCAGTTGCACTTCGGCCCAGTTGCTGGCGAACCCTGGTTTCGAGTCGGGGGCTACGTCCTGGACCCAGAGCTCGACGTTGGGGTTCACTCCGATCACCAAGGCCACGAGCGCTGAGTCCGCACACTCCGGGTCGTGGATCGCGGACTTCAACGGCAACGGGTCCAAGGACACTGATACGGTCGCGCAGTCGGTGAGCATACCGGCTGGGTGCACGGCGTCCCTGAGTTACTGGCTGCACGTCGACTCCACAGAGAACACCACTACCGCCAAACCCGACACATTCAATGTGCAGGTGTTGAACTCGGCCGGCACGGTGCTGGGTACCGTCGGGTCGTTCTCGAACCTGGACAGCGGCACCGGCTACACCCAGCTCACCGCCGACTTGTCCGCGTATGCCGGGCAGACGGTCACGCTGAAGTTCACCGGCGCAGAAACCGACACCAGCGGCGGCACCACCAACTTCGTCATCGACGACACCGCACTGAACGTCTCCGGCAGCACCTCGCCACCGCCGACGAACGACTTCTCCGTCACCGATGCCCCGGCTTCGGTTTCGGTCACGGCCGGCGGATCGGCGACGTCGACGGTGACGACCGCGGTGACATCCGGGTCGGCGCAGTCGGTGGCCCTGTCGGCGTCCGGCCTGCCCGCCGGTGCCACGGCGAGTTTCAACCCGGCGTCGGTCACCGCGGGCGGTACCAGTGCCCTGACCGTCGCGACGGCCTCGACCACCCCGGCCGGGACCTACACGGTGACCGTGACCGGCGCGGCCGCTTCGGGCTCGCACACCGCCACGTTCACGCTGACGGTGACCGCGCCCAGCGGCGGTTGCACTTCGTCGCAGTTGCTGGCGAACCCCGGTTTCGAGTCGGGGGCCACGTCCTGGACTCAGACCTCGTCGCTGGGTTTCACCCCGATCACCAAGGCCACGAGTGCTGAGCCCGCACACTCCGGGTCGTGGATCGCGGACTTCAACGGCAACGGGTCCAAGGACACTGACTCCGCCAGCCAGTCGGTGAGCATACCGGCCGGGTGCACGGCGTCCCTGAGTTACTGGCTGAACGTCGACTCCACAGAGAACACCACTACCGCCAAACCCGACACATTCACCGTGCAGGTGTTGAACTCGGCCGGCACGGTGCTGGGTACCGTCGGGTCGTTCTCCAACCTGGACAACAGCACCGGTTACACCCAGCGCACCGCCGACCTGTCCGCGTATGCCGGGCAGACGGTCACGCTGAAGTTCACCGGCACCGAAACCGACACCAGCGGCGGCACCACCAACTTCGTCCTCGACGACACCGCGCTGACGACTTCCTGATCCAGCACTCCAAGGAACGCGCCGGCCCCGACACTCTGGAAGGAGTGTCGGGGCCGGCGCGTGTGCGGCTGCTTATGCAAGCGGCTGGTGCTCGCGGTCCCAGACCTGTGCCGCCGCCTGCACCGCGTCCCAGGGCGCGGCCAGCGGAGGGGCGTAGGACAAGTCCAGGTCGCTGATCTCCTCGATCCGCATGCCGTGGAACAGGGCTGTGGCGTAGATGTCCGCGCGCTTGGAGATCTCGGCGCCGACATGCCCGATCAGCTGCGCGCCCAGAAGCAGGCCGCTGTCGCGATCCCCGGTGACCTTGATCGTGATCGGGGAGGCGCCTGGGTAGTAGCGTTTGTGATCGTCCTGGACGCTCAGGGAGTCGACCGGGCTCCACCCGCGTCCCGCAGCTGCGGCATCGGCGTTGCGCAGGCCAGTGCGGGCGGCGACCAGGTCGAACACCTTCACCACCTGGGTGCCCAGGCTCCCGGCGAATTCGCGGCTGCCGCCCAGGGCGTTCTCCCCGGCGATCCGGCCCTGCTTGTGAGCCGTGGTACCCAGCGGCAGCCACGTCTCGCCGAGCAGCCGGTGATAGGTGGTCGCGCAGTCCCCGGCGGCGAACACGTGCGGGATGCTGGTGCGCATCTGCCGGTCCACCGCGATCGCGTCGCGTGCGCCAAGACGGACCCCGGCGCCTTCAGCCAGGGCCGTGTTCGGCCGCACACCGACTACGACGAGGACCACGTCGGCCGTGCGGACCAGAGCCTGGCCGTCCGGTCCCTTCGCACGTACCGTCAGCCCCGCCGCGTCGGTCGTGACCTCGGCGACGGTGGTCCCGGTCAGAACCTCCACGCCGTGGACGGCGAGTTCGGCGCGGATTAGCGCTCCGAGGTCGGCGTCGACCGTGGGCAGCACTTGGGGCAGCGCCTCGATCTGCGTCACCTGCACTCCGCGGGTCATCAGCGCCTCGGCCATCTCCAGCCCGATGTACCCGCCACCGACGATCACGGCACTGCCCGGCTGCCGCGCCGACAGGTCGTCCAGCAACGCACGCGCGTCGCCGATCGAGTGCAGGAGGAACACGCCCCGATCCGGCCCCAGCTCACGGAGCCCGGCGATCGGCGGACGCACACTGTCGGCTCCGGTGGCGACGATCAGCTCGTCGTAGGCCACCTCCGAGAGCCGGCCGTCGCGGCCGCACACGCCGACGCGGCGCTGCTCGGCGTCGATCGAGACCGCGGTGGACCACGGCACGACGTGCATCCCGGACGCCTCCAGATCGGCCAGGGTGCGGTGCGCCAGATCGCCCCAGTCCGGCACCTCGCCGGAGATGAAGTACGGGATGCCGCAGATGGAGAAGTTCGGATAGCCGTCGGCGAGGAGCACCGTCACGTCGGTGCTGGGATCAAGTTCGCGGGCTCGCAGCGCCGCACTGATACCGGCATCACTGCCACCGATCGCGACCACATGCTTAGCGGACATCAGGACTCCCGGGAGATGTCGATGTGCTGATCTAAGTGAGTTGTACCGTTCTAAGTGAAGTGTCTCGGCCTTAACTGTCCGGCGCGTTTCCAGCAGGTTCAGAATGCCTCAGCCTGTTTCGCTGTGGATGCGAGCCCTCGTCGACAACCGATCTGACGCGAACGGCCCGACGGCGCCCAGCACGCAGCACGCGGCGATCACCGCCGTCGACCGTCGCGGAGAATCCCGCCGAACGGCCCAGCGCGTGCAGCACCGACACCAGCAGGACAGCGAACACCGTGACCGACGTCGCCTGCGCCACGGGGCGGTGACTCGGCGCGGGGAGCAGGAAGTGCAGCGGGTTGGTCAGTGCTCCGTGCACGATCGCGAGTACGGCGAGCGCTGCGCGCCAGCCGTAGGCGTCGTCGGCGCCGTCGGTGGCGATCGCTGTCTCGGCGGCGGTCAGTTGGTGCTGCACCGGCGATCGCCCCTGCTGCCTGGTCGCTGTTTCGGTATCAGCTACAGCAGCTGGACCCGCCGTCTGCCTCGACGATCGCCAGCGGTCGGGCCAGCAGCCCGCCCGAAATCCCGGTCGCCAGCCCGACGCTTACCGGCTCCAGCGTCCCGCAGGAGCTGCCGCAGCCGCCGGCTTCGCCCTCGTCGCCAGGCAGGGTGGTGTTGCAGACCCCGGTCTCCGGCAGTTCCAGGCGGAGGTCGTGGGCGGCGTCCCAGTCTCCTGCCAGGGCGGCGACGACGGAGCGGGCCTGCTCGTAGCCGGTGGCCAGAAGGAACGTCGGAGCCCGGCCATAGGACTTCATGCCGACGGCGTAGAAGTGCGGCTCCGGGTGGGCCAGCTCGTCCACGCCGTGCGGGGGCACGGTGCCGCACGAGTGCTCGTTCGGGTCGATCAGCGGGGCCAGTGCGCGGGTCGAGCCCAGGATCGGGTCCAGGTCCAGGCGCAGCTCGCTGGTGATGGAGTGGTCTGGCCGGAACCCGGTCGCGGCCACGATCCGGTCCACGGTCACGACCTTCTTCACGCCCCGGGCATCGACACTCTCCACCTCGACGCTGCCGTTGCTCAGAACCCTTATCGCCTGAGCCGAGAACTGGTTGATCAGCTCGATCCCGCCCTGCTCGACCAGCTTCTTCACCCGGGTCCCGAGGGCGCCGCGCGCCGGGAGGGCATCGGCTTCTCCTCCTCCATAGCTGCGGGCCGCCGAACCGGTCCGGATCGCCCAGGAGATGCGGGTCCCGGGCTCCTGCTCGGCGAGGTCTGCCAGCACCAGCAACGTGTTCGCCGCCGAGTGCCCGGCGCCGACCACCAGCGTGTGCTTGTCGGCATAGGCCGCGCGGGCCGGGCCGAGGACGTCCGGAAGTGCGTGGTCGATGAACGCTGCCGCCTCGGCCTCGCCGTGAGCGGGCAGGCCGGAGGCGCCCAGGACGTTCGGCGTGTACCAGGTGCCTGAAGCGTCGATGACCGCGCGGGCGTGCAGGTCGGTGGTGACGCCTTCGGTCTCGACCCGGACCAGGAACGGTGCGAGCTCGCGGCTGCGCGAGCGGACCCGGTCCACCCCGACCCGGCTGATCGCGCTCACCCGATGCCGCAGACGGATGTGCCCGGCGATCTGCGGCGTCGCCGCCAGCGGCGCCAGGTACTGCTCGACCAGCTCCGCGCCGGTTGGCGAGGCGTCCTCATCCGGTGCGGTCCAGCCGGTCGGCTCCAGCAGCGCCCGGGCGGCGGCGTCGATGTCGTAGCGCCACGGGCTGAACAGCCGGACGTGGCCCCACTGGCGGATCGCCGCGCCGACCGCGTCTCCGGCCTCCAGCACCTGGAAGGGGATGCCTCGCTCAGCCAGGTGCGCGGCGGCGGCCAGACCCACCGGTCCCGCGCCGATCACCACGACCGGCAGTTCCTCCTGGGCCTGATTCAACGTTCCGACTCCGTCCCTATCGACACTGATGTGCGTGTTCTGTGATGCGAGTTCGACCACGGTTCGGACGACCAGTCCGGCCATCGCCGTCAGAGTTTCGGGCTGGACCCGCTCCGCCGTGTCGTCTTTCGAGTGGTATCCGGGCATCCCGGCGCCGAGGCCGACAACAGCCAGGCCAGCAGCGGCGTACTGGCGGTTGTCCGAGGCGACCTGTCCAGCGGCCAGCGGGACACCGGTTGCCCTCCCGGCCGCGTCGAGTGCTGTAAGGATCGGCATGGCGGCCCCGCTGGCCTCCACAGCGACCGACTCGTGTAGCTCGCCGGCGCCGTCGATGTTGATGATCAGGAGGCCGCGACCCTCGGCGACCAGCCGGGCGGCGTGGTGGGCCGAGCCGAGCGTGCCGATCTCCTCGCCGTCGAGCAGCGCGATCGACAGCCCGATGCCTTGTGGAAGGCGGTTATTCAGCAGCCGCGCGGCTTCCAGGACCACCGCGACGCCGGAGGCGTTGTCCGAGGCGCCGGGACGGTGGACTCCGTCGAGGTCGCCGACACCGTCGTAGTGCGCGGTCAGCCAGATCTCCGGCTCGCCGGACGCCGCAGGGACGATGGCGGCGTACAGGTTGGCGGCGCCGCCGACCGGTGTCTCGAAGGCGTCGACCTCAGTGACCGCGTCGAGTGCGGTCAGCTCGGCCGAAAGCCATGCGCGAGCAGCGGCCCCGCCGGATGACGCGACGCGTCGCCCGGCCAGCTCGCGCGCCGCCAACGTCGCGACGGTGGCCTTCATACGCTCGGCAGACGGCTCCGGCACGATCAGGGCACTCATCAGCTGCAGCCGCAGGCGCCGGTGGACACAGCCTCGGTCTTGGCGGCAGTGCCGCAGCAGGCGTCCTCGGCCTTCGCCTCAGCCGCAGTGCCGCAACACGGTCCGCCAGTCGCGGCCGGCGCGCCGGTCCCGGTGTTCGCAGCCGGGCTGCCGCAACAGCCGGTGCCGGCCGCCGGATTGAAGGCCTCGGCCAGATCGCCTTGGAACCCGCCGACAGCGCTTGATGCGGTCTGCTCGCTCATGACCTTGCTCCTCACACAGGTCGTGGTGCGATGGATGATCGGCGGCTCAGATGCGCGGCAGACTCAGCACGGCCGCGGTACGTGCGGCCTCCAGCCGGCGAGCAGAGCGCTCGACGCTGGTAGAGATGCCGGAGCCATCGCAGAACTTCACGCCCAGGTCACGGGCCTGCTTACCGATGCTGCCAGAACGACGGAACATGGCGTTCCCCTTATCTCGAAGTTTTTCGAAGCAGCCTCAGCTTGCCCCCTGTTTCGAAGTCTGTCAATCTAGAAGCATGTCGAAACAGAAGGAGCTGCCGCTGCTGGAGGCCGAGACCTCCGCCCCGTGCTGCGAGCCCCTTGCCGAGCACTCCATCTCCACCGCCGACGCGATCGCCCTGGCGCCCGCGTTCAAGGCCCTCGGCGACCCGATCCGCCTGCAACTGCTGTCCCAGATCGCCTCCGCCCCCGAAGGCGAGACCTGCGTGTGCGACCTGAACGTCGGCTTCGACGTCTCCGGCCCCACCATCAGCCACCACCTCAAAGTCCTCCGCGAAGCCGGCCTCATCGAAGGCGAACGCCGCGGAACCTGGGTCTACTACACCGCCGTCCGCGAGAAGATGTCCGCCCTGGCCGGATTGCTCAACGCCGCCGAAACTGCCGTCGTAGGTGCCTGACCTGTGGTTACTACGCAGTCGGGTTGTCCTGATGGTCATGGGCAGAGCGTGGCGGTCTGCTAGATCGTGCTCACCGTCGACCCACAAAATAGAGCCGGTGGAACCAGATGGACTGGTTCCACCAGCTAGATACGGGTGCGCCGCCAGGGACGTGAACCCCGAATCCGCGGACTAAGAGCGCTACGAGGAGCGCACCACCAAGTTGCCCAGCGCGCACTCCTGCACGGTGGCCAGTGTGCGGTCGTAGAAGTCGCGGGCCTCCTGCGGGGAGCGGCCGATGGCGACGAGGCCATACTTGCCGAATTCGGCGAGGGCGCCGAGGGCGAACAGGAGGGTGCCGGTCTGGGTGTCGGGGTCGTAGTGGAGGCCGGCGTTGATGGTGGCGCTGACTAGTTCCTTGACCGTGGTGCCCACGAGGTCTGGGACGTGGATGCGGTCGCTGGCCACGTAGGCGCGGGGGAGGCCGTCGCGGCCTTGGTAGGCGCCTGAGACGTCGTCGTGTACGCCTGCCACCACTGTGTTTATGAAGTGGAACGGGGCGGTCGCGCCGCCTCTGCGGAGGTTGATCTCCAGCGCGGTCACGGCTGCGTCCGGGTTGAGGGTGTCGGCTAGGAAGTCGATGCTCAGATGGCCGATGACGCCGTGGTCGGCAAGCTCGCGGCCGATGGTCAGTGCCGCTTCCTGTACGCGCTGGCGGTAGCTCTCGTGCGCGGGGAAGGAGCAGCCGACGAAGGTCTGGTCGTCTGCGCCGCCGAGGATCTGATCGTGGGTGGAGATCACGTGGACGGTGCCGGTGGGATGGATGAGCAGCTGTGCCGACGGGGACTGGAGTCCTTCGGTGCTGAGGTATTCCTCGACGATTCCGCCCATCACGGTCAGCTTCTGGACGAAGCCGCTCCAGTCGTCGCCCGGCGGTTGGACCTCGTGGCGCAGCTTCCGGGAGATGAGGTCGGGGGAATCCGGCGCTTCGCTGCTGGAGAACGTGAACACCGCGTTGCCGGCGCCGGCGAAGCTCTCGTTGAGCTTGATGACCGCGCGGCGCAGCCCCGGGTCCGCCTGTTTGAGGGCGGCGAGTGCGCTGACGAGAGCTTCTTCGCTGTGCAGGTCCTCGAAGCCGGACGGCGTGGCCACTCCGGTGGACCGGAACAGCTGGCGTCCGCGGCTCTTGTTGCCGATCTTCTGGAGGTCGGGATCGCAGGAGTACAGCGGAATGCCGAGCCGGTGCGCCAAGTCGCGTTCGGCCGATGTGCTGTTGTAGGTGACAAGGTACGCGGCGTCGTGATCGGGTAAAGCCTGGCGGATTCGTTCGATCAATTCCGGGTTCTGGAGGACCTTTTCGGTCAGTGGCCGCGGCGTGTCGTCGTCGCAATCAAGCATGTGCAGACGATCGGTGAGGTCCATTCCAGACAGCCCCGGGATCGCGTCCAGCGTATATGCGAGAATATCCGGATCGATTTGCCGGCTGGTGACGTACACGACCCTGGCCTCTGGCACCGTGAGGCGCGACAGCTCGAAGAGCAGCCGCTGCTCGAAGTGGATGGCGCCCGGGAACTTGCGCAGCTCATCGGGGTGCACGGTGAGGCTCGGGACGATCACGGTGGTCGCGGTATGTGCTCGTTCTGGATCGCTGAGCACGGCCTTGAGGCGGGCCTTCATGATGTCGGCGACGCCGTCAACGGTCGAATTGTCGATCATTTCCATTCTTCGTCTTCGGTGATAGCGCGTACGGCGGAAAGCCCATCGCTGATGAGGATTCGACGGGCATTCTCAGCCTAGCGATCAGTGACCCGGTTCTCTGGGAACTCGGCGAGGCCGATCGGGCGAAACCGCATCGACTACGCGGGCCCCTCCGTGTGCAGCCCCGCGGTCAGCGTGTCCCCGCCGGCCGGATCGATCAGCAGGAACGAGCCGGTGTCCCGGTGGTCGCGATAGTCGTCCATGGCCACCGGCTCGGCCGTGCGCAGCAGTACCCGCCCGATGTCGTTCATGCGCAGGCGCCCGCGCTCGCCGTCGGTGGGCTCGACGCGCGCGAGGGTGTCCACGGCGATCGAATACGGGATGTCGGTGACGACCGCCCGCACGGTCCGGGTGGTGTGCTTGAGCAGCACCTTGTCGCCGGTACTGAGAGGCCGCTCGGCAAGGTGCACGGCGGTCGCTGCGACGTCCCGGGTCATCTGCGGCAGAGGATCCGCGGCGATCATGTCGCCCCGGGAGACGTCGACGTCGTCCGCCAGCCGGACGGCGACCGACTGCGGCGCCTGGGCCTCGTCGTACGGCTCGCCCAGGACATCGAGCGCTGCGATGGTGGTCGTGATCCCGGCGGGCAGGATCGTGACGGGGTCGCCCACACGGAGCCGACCGGAGGTCAGCTGCCCGGCGTAGCCCCGGTACTCCCGGTGGCCAGAGGTCCTGGCGCGGATCACGTACTGCACCGGCAGCCGGGCCGGCCGCGCCGCCGGATCGGCTCCGATCGGTGCGGTCTCGAGCTTCTCCAACAGCGTCGGGCCCTGATACCACGGCATGCCGGTGGAGGGCGTCACCACGTTGTCCCCGTGCAGCGCGCTGACCGGGACGGCGTCCACGTGGAGCACGTCAAGAGCGGCGGCGTACCGGGTGAACTCCTCGGTGATCGCCGCGAAGACCGGCTCGGCATGTCCGACCAGATCCATCTTGTTGACCACGAGGACCACGTGCGGGACTCCGAGCAGCGCGGCCACGGCGGTGTGCCGGCGGGTCTGCTCGCCCAGGCCGGCGCGGGCATCGACCAGGATGAGAGCGACCTCGGCCGTCGAGGCGCCGGTGACCATGTTGCGGGTGTACTGAACGTGCCCCGGCGTGTCCGCCAGGATGAAGCGCCGGCGGGGCGTCGCGAAGTGCCGGTAAGCGACGTCGATCGTGATCCCCTGCTCGCGCTCGGCGCGCAGACCGTCGGTGAACAGGGCCAGGTCGGGCGTGTCCAGGCCGCGGACCTGGGAGGCCTCGACGACGGCCGCCAGCTGGTCGGTCAGCAGCGACTGGGAGTCGTGCAGCAGGCGACCGACCAGTGTCGACTTGCCGTCGTCCACAGAGCCGGCGGTCACCAGACGCAGCAGCGAGGCCGCCTCGGCCGGTGTTGTCGGCGTTGTCGGCGTCCCCATCAGAAGTAGCCCTCGCGCTTGCGGTCCTCCATGGCGGCCTCGGACAGCCGGTCGTCGGCGCGCGTCGCGCCGCGCTCGGACAGGCGGGAGCCGGAGACCTCGGCGATGACGGCCGGGATGTCGAAGGCCGCGGAGTCGACGGCTCCGGTGCAGGACATGTCGCCGACGGTGCGATAGCGAACCTGGCGGCGGGTCAGCACCTCGCCGTTCGCCGGGCCGCCCCACGCGCCGGCGGCCAGCCACATCCCGTCGCGCAGGAACACCTCGCGCTCGTGGGCGAAGTAGATCTCCGGCAGGTCGATGCCCTCGCGCTCGATGTACCGCCACACATCGAGTTCGGTCCAATTGCTCAACGGGAAGACCCGGACATGTTCCCCCGGGCGGTGGCGGCCGTTGTAGAGCGACCACAGCTCCGGCCGCTGGCGGCGCGGGTCCCAGGCGCCGAACTCGTCGCGCAAGGAGAAGATCCGCTCCTTGGCGCGGGCTCGCTCTTCATCCCGGCGGGCGCCGCCCAGGACCGCGTCGAAGCGGCGGCGCTCGATCTCCGTCAGCAGCGGGAGCGTCTGCAACTGGTTGCGGCTGCCGTCGGCACGCTCGGCCAGCCGGCCGTCGTCGATGTAATCCTGGACGGAGGCCACCAACAGGCGCAGCTCGTGCTTGGCGGCCGTCCGGTCGCGGAAGTCGACGACCTCCGCGAAGTTGTGGCCGGTGTCCACGTGCAGCAGCGGGAAGGGGACCGGCGCGGGCCGGAACGCCTTCATCGCCAGGTGGAGCAGCACGGCGGAGTCCTTGCCGCCGGAGAACAGGAGCACCGGCTTGTCGAACTCGCCGGCCACCTCGCGAATGATGTGGACCGATTCCGCCTCCAGGATGTCGAGGTAGGGCAGTCGGCCGGTGGGAACCGGGCTCCGGGCGGCGGTGCGCGCCGCGTCGCCTGCCTCGATGGTCAAACGGTCCTCCGAGGGGCTCAGGGACGGCTTCACGCCAGGCCGCGTTCGACGAGCAGCGCCCAGACGGCGTCGACCGAACCTTCGATCGTCAGCTCGTGGGTGTGCAGCCGCAGGTCCGGCGATTCCGGGACTTCGTAGGGGTCGTCGACGCCGGTGAGACCGGACAGCAGGCCGGCGGCCTGTTTGGCGTACAGGCCCTTCACGTCGCGCACGGCGCAGACCTCGAGCGGCGCGGCGACGTGGACCTCCAGGTACGGGGCGGCGCAGGCCGCGTGACGCTCGCGGACCGTGGCCCGGGACATGGCGTAGGGCGCGATCACCGGGACCAGGACCTTGACCCCCTGGGTCGCCAGCAACTCGGCCACGAACCCGATCCTCAAAACGTTGGTCTGCCGGTCCTCCTTGGAGAAGCCCAGGTCCGCGCATAAGCGCTGACGCATCTCGTCGCCGTCCAGAATCTGGGTCCGGTGGCCCCGGTCGACCAGCCGCTCCGCCAGCGCTTGAGCGATGGTGCTCTTTCCAGAACTGGGCAGCCCGGTCAGCCACACAGTGGCGCCGGAGACCCTGACATCCTCGTCACTCGGTGTGGGCACCTAAGCAAAGTAGCGCGCGGCAACGAATCGGGCACCTCTTGCTTTCTCAGAGTCCTGTGATAGTGGTGCCGGCGGTGCCGCGTCGTCCATGATGGCGGCATGCCGAAGCCGAAGGGCCCCGCGACGGTCGGTGGCGCACCCGGGCCACGCCGGTCCCTGTTGGCTCGCAACCGGGACTTCCGCTGGTTCTGGGCCGGACAGACCGTCTCGGTGGTCGGCGCCCAGGTGACCGCGGTAGCTCTGCCGCTGACTGCGGCGCTCACGCTCGGCGCGGGGCCGGGCGCCGTGGGCGCGATCGCGGCCGCCACCTACCTGCCCAACGTGGCCTTTCCGCTGTTCGCCGGGCACTGGATCGAGAAGTGCCGGCGCCGGCCGGTGATGATCGGCGCCGACGTGGCGCGCGCCGTCCTGGTCGCCGCCGTCCCCGTGGCCTACCTGCTGCACCACCTCTCGCTGGCGCTGCTGGCGGGGGTCGCGTTCGGGGTCGGCGGCGCCAGCGTGGTCTTCGACGTCGCGAGCTTCGCCTACATCCCGGACCTGGTCGGCGAGCAGGACCTGGGCGGCGCCAACCAGGCGATGCAGGGTTCGACGACCGCGGCCCAGGTGAGCGGTCCGGGCCTGGCGGGCCTGACGGTGCAGCTGGCGGGCCCGGCCCTGGCCATGGTGGTGAACGCGGCGAGCTACGTCGGCAGCGTGGCCGGGATCGCGGCCGGCCGGTCGGAGTCCCGGCCACCGCCCGGGCAGACCCGCAAAGGCCTGCTCGAGGGGGTCCGGCAGCTGTTGACGAACCCTTATCTACGAGGCCTGACAGCGCATGCCGCGCTCTACAACGTCGGCTCGCAGATGCTGACGGTCAACCTGGTGATCTGGCTGACGAAGGTGCGGCACACCTCGGTCGGGGTCTACGGCCTGGCCCTGTCGGCGACCGGAGCCGGTGCGTTCGTCGGCACCATGGGGGTGCTGCGCCTCATGGGCCGCGTCGGATTCGGCCGGGCCTATGCCGGCGCTCTGCTGCTGTTCGCGGGGCTGCCGCTGGCCCTGGCGGCGCTGCCGTTCAGCGGGAACGCGCTCGGCGCCGCGGTCGCCGCGGTGGAAGTGGTCGCCGGTGTCGGGCTCGGCGCGGCCAACGTGCTGTCCACCACGCTGCGCCAGGCGGTGATCCCGCGCGGCGCGCTCGCCCGGTCGATCGGGAGCTACCGGATGCTGATATTCGGCGTCATCCCGCTGGGCGGCGGACTCGGCGGGGCGATCGGGCAGGTTTTCGGTGCCCGCGCCGGTGTGGCTGCCGGGACCGCCGCCATGGCCTTGTCGGCGCTGCCCATGCTCGGGTCGCGGATCAGGGCACTGAGGTCTCCGGGGGACGCCCGCACCGACCAGGCGTTACCCTTGGCTCCGGCGCTCGACAGTGCCGTCGGTGCGAGCAGTGAATCCGTATCCTGATACACGGCTAATCCGTATCCTGATACACCTTTGCCGAGGGGCCGGCATGCCCTAGTATCCGTGAGGGATCGAGCGCACCGTTCTTCCGGGAAGGCCGCGAATGCCTGCCATTGCCGCCATTGAACCGATCTACGCCGTAGTGGTCAACATCGAAGAGCAGTACTCGGTCTGGCCCGCGGACCGCGAGGTCCCGGCCGGTTGGCGCGCCGTCGGCACGACGGGCACCAAGCAGGAGTGCCTGGATCACATCGGCCGGGTCTGGACCGACATGAGACCCGCGAGTCTTCGCGACGCGCAGGGTTAGCGACGTGGCGGTGAGGGTCTGGCCCGTGACGTCCGCGTCCGCACCAGGGCTGACGATCGCTGTCGGTACGGCCGCCAACGCCACCGAGGAATGGGCCGAGCAGGTCGCCGAACTCACCCGCGCCGCCTATGCCGGATCCGATCCCTGGCCGGTCCTGCCGGCTCCCGACGGGGTGAAGGAGAGTGCTGAGTCAGTACTGCGCTTCGTCGGTCGCGGCGGCATGGTGTGGACCGCCACGGATCCGGCGGGCGGCGATCTGGTCGCGGTCCTGCGGACCGAGCCGCGGGCTGAGCCGTCCGGCCTCCTCGCCTGGTTCGTGTCCCGGGTGGGGACCGCTGCGGCATGTCGGGGGAGAGGTGTGGGTCGAAGGCTGTTGGCGGCGGTGGAGCAGGCCGCGATCCGGCACGCGGTGGCCGTTGTCCGGCTGGACGCCGTCATCGAGCGCTGCGTCCCGCCGTTCTACGCGGCGCTGGGCTACCGTGTGGTCGCGCACCATCTGGCCGAAGACGACAAGCTGCTGACCGAGGTGGCGATGGAACGCGCCCCGGTGCCCGAGCGCCGGGCGTGCCCTCCGTTCCCGATGACGAATCCCGTGACGGCTGCCACGCAGGATCCCCAAGAACCGGCTACCGCTGTCCTGCTGTGGTTTCTGGACGGTGCTTCTCTGGCCGCGCTGACCTGCCCGGAATCCGACACGCTCGCCTCAGCCCTCGCCTACGCGCGGCGCGTTCTGGGCCGGGACCTGCCGCTGGCCGGTGCGGATCTGTGGCGCGGGGCCCCGCAGGATTTCACCGACACGGTGCGCGCGATTCCCGGTGCGAGGACCGAACGCGGGACGCCCGTGCTCCGTTTCTCCGGCGGGAGGGCTGACAACCCGGCCCACCTCATGCCGCGCACGCACCATCGGGACCTGTGGGCCGCCTTCCGCCCCGCTCCCGGCACCGAACCACCGATCACTTCTTTCCCTGTCATGCCGCCGAGACAGCCGCCGAGACAAAGGAGCGTTCGTTGATCCCGGTCGACATCAGCCCACACTTCGACAACCGAGGCATCACCGGCCGGGGAGAGCTGTCCCAGGGCGGGTTCAACATCTGGGACAACACCTATCCCGCCGAGGAGCTGCCCACGCCAGGCGGAGTGGTCGAGGTGGGCTCGGCACCGTTCCTGTTCCCGGCTCTGAGTCCGGACGGCGGTGACAACCTGCGCTGTGTCGGCCAGTTCATCCAGTTGCCGGTCGGCCGCTACGACTGGCTGTACCTGCTCGCGGCCAGCGAGCGCCGCAGCGAGGACACCGTGTATCTGCACTATGCGGACGGCTCGGTCGATCCCGAATGGCTGCGCGTGTCGGATTTCTGGGCCGAGACCCCGCCCCACTTCGGGGAGGAGGCCGGCCTGCGGTGCACCGTCCTGCACTACCCGCGGCACGTCCAGCCCTTCATGGGCCCGGCCATATGGCGCACCCGGGTTCCGGTGCCGCGCGAGACGCCCCTGTCGGCGGTCCGTCTGCCGGACAATCCGGCGATCCACATCTTCGCCCTCAGCCTGGCATCCCACCGACTGATCGAGGCCGCGGCATGAACGAGTCGACCGCCCACACGATCGCCGGCATCCCCGAGTGGCGCCACGACCTCGTCGGCTGCCTGTGGACCAGCGCGGGCACCGTGCTCGGCTTCCACGGCGCGCCGGTCGTCGAGACCTTGGGGGCGGCCTGGAGCTTCCGGCACTTCCCGGGCGACGTGCGGCGTGAGGAGTACTACTACCCCTGCGCTCCCGGCGTCTCGCTGTGGGAGGCCATCGCCCCCTACCACCCGGTGCGGTCCACCTGGTGCGAGCCTTCGGACCCGGACGAGGGGTGGGACCAGGTCCGTGCCGAGGTCCTGGCCGGCCGGCCCGTGATCGTCGCCGCGGACAACTTCGAACTGCCGTTCCGCCCCGCCTACCGGGACGTCCACACCAACCACCTGGTGACCGTGTACGGGTTCGACGACAAGCGGGGGACGGCCCGGGTGCTGGACGCCGTTCCGCCCCGCTTCGACGGCGACATCAGTATCAAGGAGCTGACCGCCGCCCGGGACTCGGCGAACCCGATCCTGCACGACCGGGACATGTTCTTCACCGACCGGCCGATCGCGAACCGCTGGCTGCGGGTCGAGCTGGACGTCGCAGCCTTCCCGGCCTTCGATCCGGCCACGGTCCGGGCCACGATCCGGCGCAATCTGGACGGGTTCGCGGATTCCACGGGCCCCGGACTGTCGGGCCTGGCAGGCCAGCGCGCCTACCTGGAGGAGTGCGTGACCCGGCTGCGCTCCGGAGAGGCGATCTGGGAGGAGCTGTTCCTGGTGGCCGGCGCGGTCCTGGCCAACACCGCGCTGCACGCCGACTGGCTCACGACCGCCGCCGACCGCTTCGGATACCAGGGGCTGCGCGAAGCGGCGCGAGCGGTGGAACGGGTCGCGCACCATTGGTCGGCGGTGCGGATCGCCGGCGTCCTCACCCGGGACGCCCAGGTGTCGGCCGAGCGCCTGAGCCGCCGGTTCGCCGTCCTGCAGGACGATCACGCGCGCGCCGTCGCAGACCTCGAATACGCGCTCGCGAACTGGTGAGGTCCCGCGGCGGTGGGGCACGCCGACCGGCGCAGGAGAGCACAGACCCTAGGACAGTACAGATCCGTGGGAGGAGTGAGCAGCATGGTCGACCAGAGCAAGCCAGCCGCCGGGGAGGGCCGGGCCGGTGAGGCCCTGTCGGACGCGCGAGCGGTGCTGCTCGACCAGATGGTGCGCCGGCGCCGGATGGCCGCGGCCGCCGGGCAGCGGATCGTGCCGGCCGCCCGCGAGGGGCTGTTGCCGGTCAGCGAGCAGCAACGCTACCTGTGGTTCCTGCACCAGGTGCTGCCCGAGGTCCCGCTGTACAACATGGCGTTCCCGCTCCGGTTGCGCGGGAGCCTGGACCAGGCCGCTCTGCGCACGGCACTTCACCAAGTGGTGAACCGGCACGAGGCGCTGCGCACCCGGTTCGGCTCCGACCGCGGCCTGCCGTACCAGATCATCGATCCCGAGCCCGCCGAATCGCCGCTGAGGATCGTGGACGTCCGCGACCAGGATCCGGACCGGCGCTGGCCGCAGGCCATGGAACTGGTCGGCGAAGAGGTCCGGCGGCCGTTCGATCTGGCCGCCGGCCCGCTGTTCCGGGCCCTGCTGGTCCGCGCCGGTGACGACGACCACGTCCTCACCCTCACCGTCCACCACATCACCTGCGACGGCTGGTCGACCGGCATTCTCACCCGCGAGCTGGCAGAGTTCTACGACGCCGCCCTCGCCGGCCGGCCGGCGCGGTCGACCGGGCTGGAGACGACGGCACTGATCACGCCAGCACTGATCACGCCAGCACAGATCACGCCGGTCGACCACGCGGTGTGGCAGCGCGGCGGCGCGGCCGCGGCGCTGGCGGACCGGCAGCTGGAGTACTGGCGGCAGGCGCTGGCGGACCTGCCCGCCGTCGACTTCCCGACGGACCGGCCCCGGCCGGCCCAGTGGACCGGTCTCGGCGAGGCGCTGACCCAGGACTGGCCGGCCGAGCTGATCGACGCGGCGAAGAAGACCGCCGCGGCCGAGAACACCTCGCTGTTGGGGGTGTTGTCCGCCGCGCTGTTCACCGTGCTCGCGCGGCACACCGGGCAGCGCGATCTGGCCTTCGGCTCGGTGTTCTCCGGACGCGGCCGCACCGAGCTCGAGCCGGTCGTGGGGTTCTTCGCCAACACCCTCGTGCTGCGGGTCGACACGGGCGGCGACCTCAGCGCCCGCGAGCTGATCGCCCGCTGTCACCACACCGTCGTGGACGCCCTGGCCAACCAGGACGTGCCGTTCGGGACCGTGGTCGAGGCGCTGCAGCCGGACCGGATGGGCGAGCGCAACCCGCTCTTCCAGATCAGTTTCAACCTGTTGCCCGACCAGGTCTACGACACCTTCCATCTGGACGGTCTGCAGGTGGAGAACGTCGCGCCGGCGGTCGGCGTCTCCCGCTTCGATCTGTCGATGCAGCTGGCTGTGCGTCCCGACGGCAGCGGGTCCTACCAGGCCGACTATTCCACTGATCTTTTCGAGCGCGGACGCATCGAGCGGTTCATCGCGCACTTCCGCACCGCCCTGGAAGCCATCGTCGCCGACCCCTCCCGGCCGGTCGCGGGGATCGAGATCCTCCCGCCGGCCGAACGCGAACGGCTCACCGACTCCTGGAACCCGGCCCCGGTCGACTTCGGCACCGGCCATCTGCTCCTGCACGACCTGGTGGCCAACCGTGCGGCTGCGGACGGCAGCCGTCCGGCGGTGCGCTTCGAGGGTGCGGACCTGACCTACGGAGACCTCGACGCCCGCGCCAACCGCCTGGCCCGGCTGCTGCAGGACGAGTTCGGCGTCGCCCCGGGCGCCGTCGTCGGCTTCCTGCTGCACCGTGGCCCGGAGGTGCCCACAGCGCAGCTCGGCGTGCTCAAGGCCGGCGGTGCCTGGCTGCCGCTGGACCCGGCGCATCCGGCCGGGCGGATCGCGTATCAATGCTCGAACGCCGACGTCCGCGCGGTGGTCACCACCCGCGCGCTGGCCGGGCTGCTCCCGCCGGACGTGCCCTCGATCGTGCTCGACGATGCGGCTGACGGCGCGCGCCTGGCCGGCCTGGATTCGATGGCGCCGCCGTGCGCGGCCCGCCCTGACGACGTGGCCTACGTCATCTACACCTCGGGCTCCACTGGGAACCCCAAGGGCGTCCAGGTACCGCACCGCGCCGCCGTCAACTTCGTCGGGGCCGCCGCCGGCCTGCTGTTCTCGATCACTCCCGCCGACCGGGTCCTGCAGTTCGCCAATCCGACCTTCGACGTGAGCGTCTTCGACGTCTACGCCGCGCTGTGCAGCGGCGCGACCTGTATCAGCGCGCCCACGGCGGTGCTGCACGACCCGACGCCGCTGGCCCAGCTCATGCGCACCGAGTCCGTCACCGTCGCCGACATCCCGCCGGCGGTGCTCGGCATGCTCGACGACGCCGACCTGCCGGACCTGCGGGCGCTGTTCGTCGGCCTGGAGGCGTTCCCGGCCGAGCTGGTCAACCGGTGGCGCACCACCACCCGGGCGTTCCACAACGGCTACGGGCCGACCGAGGCGACGGTCGCGTGCGTCGACTACGAGTGCCCCAGCGAACCGTTGACCGCCTCGCCGCCGATCGGCCGGGCCATGGCGAACTGCCGGGCCTACGTGGTGGACGCGCTCGGCGACCTGGTGCCGCAGGGGGTTCCCGGGGAGCTGTGCATCGCCGGGAAGCAGCTCGCCCGCGGCTATCTGGGCCAGCCGGCCATGACCGCGGAGAAGTTCGTGCCCTGCCCGTGGGGCGCCCCGGGGGAGCGGATGTACCGCACCGGCGACGTGGTCCGCTGGCGGGAGGACGGCGAGTTGGAGTTCCTCGGCCGGGTCGACCGTCAGGTGAAGATCAGGGGTCTGCGGGTCGAGCTGGGCGAGATCGAGCACGCGATGGCCGCCTTCCCCGGGGTCCGGCACGCCGCGGTCGTGGTGGCCGCCGCCGACGGCGGACCCCGGCTGGACGCCTACGTCGTGGCCGACGGCGCCTCGGACGGGTTCGCGGCGGAGCTGCGGGCACACCTGGCCGACCGCCTGCCGCTGCACATGGTCCCGACGACCTTCACGCTGCTCGACCGGCTTCCGCTCACCAGCAGCGGGAAGCTCGACCACAAGCTGCTGCCGGAACCCGTCGCGCGGCCGGAGACGATCGTGCCCCCGGCCACCGCGACCGAGGGGGAACTCGCCGGGATCTGGAGCAACCTGCTGGGAGTGGACCTCGCGCGCATCGGGCAGGGCGAGAGCTTCTTCGCGCTCGGGGGCAGCTCGCTGCAGGCCACGCAGCTGATCGCCCGGATCCGCGATGCCTTCTTCGTGGACCTGGACGTGCGCGAGCTGTTCAACCGGCCGTTGCTGCATCAGGTCGCTGAGTTCCTCGACTCCCGCATCAGTGCCGAGCTCGGCGCCGACGAACTGGCCGCGCTCCAGGCCCAGGTGGCCGACCTTTCGGAAGAAGAGCTGGACCGGTTGCTCGCGGCCGGGGACGAGTGACCGGGGACAAGTGAGCAGGGACAAGTGAGCCGTCGCACGCGCGAGGAACAGGGGGGTGACAGGGCCGGTGACCGAACCGTCGATCGAGGACAAGCGCGCGGCGCTGATGGCGCAGTTGATGCGCCGCCGGCGGGCCGCGCAGCGCCCGGATCGGGTCACGGCCGTCCCCCGCACGGCTCCGCTGCCGCTGACCTGGCAGCAGGAGGGCTTGTGGTTCCTGCACGAACTCGATCCGGAGTCCGTGACCTACCACGTGCCGATCGCCTACCGGCTCAGCGGGCACCTCGACCTGCCGGCTCTCGGCGTCGCGCTGCGCCACCTCGTGGCCAGACACGAGAGCCTGCGCACCAGGTTCGTGCTACTCGACGCCGTGCCGCACCAGGTCGCCGATCCGGTGCCGGACCGGGTGCCCTGGGAGTACACGGATTTAGCGGACCTGCCGCGGCCGGAACGCGGAGCGCACGCGCGGCAGGTCGTCGACGAAGCGGCGGCGCGTCCCTTCGACCTGACCGCCCGCCCCGCGCTGCGCGTGAGCCTGGTCCGGCTCGCCGAGGACGAGCACGTCCTGGTGCTGACGATGCACCATCTGGTGACTGACGGCTGGTCGTTGGGGATCCTCACCCGGGAGCTGGGGGAGCTGTACCGCGTGGCCTGCGACCGGCGGCCGCTGGACCTGTCGGAGCTGCTGAACCTGTCGGAGTTGCCGGACCTGCCGGTGCAGCCCGCCGACTTCGCGGCCTGGCAGCGCGGCCCGGCCGGGGCCGAGGCTCTGCGTTCGGGCCTGGACCACTGGCGCACCCGGCTCGCCGGGCTGCCACCCCTGGACCTGCCCGCCGACCGGCCGGAGCCGCAGGCCGGAGCCAGTCTCGGTGCCGGTCCCGGCGCCAGCCCCGGCGCCGAGGCCGGCGAGGTGGTGCCGGCCGACCTCGGGGCGCGCATCACCGCGTTCGCCGAGGACGGCGGGGTGTCGCTGCTGGCGGTGCTCGCCGCGGCCTTCTTCGTGGTCTTGCACCGGTACACCGGTCAGGAGGACCTGGCCGTCGGGTCGGTGTTCTCCGGGCGTACCCGGTCGGAGGTCGAGCCGCTGCTCGGCTTCTTCGCCAACACCCTCGTGCTGCGCGGCGACGTGGCCGGCGACCCGACCTTCCGCGAGCTGGCCGCCCGGTGCGACACGCTGGTCCTGGACGCGCTCGCGCACCAGGACGTGCCCTTCGGCCTGGTGGTCGACGCACTCGCACCGGATCGGGCGGCCGGACGCAACCCGCTGTTCCAGGTCAGCCTCAGCCTGCTGCCGCAGCGGGTGGTCGGCGCGGACCTGACCGCGTTCGGCGACCTGGCCCTGGCCGACTATCCGCTGCCCACGACCGGTTCCCGGTTCGACCTCAGCCTGCAGGCGACCCCGGCACCCGACGGCGCGATCCGGATCGTCGCCGAGTACTCCACGCGGCTGTTCGACCCCGCACGCGTGCAGCGCCTGCTCGGCCATCTGCGCCAGACGCTGGATCAGGCGGTCGGCGACCCGGACCGCCGCATCAGCGGCATCGACGTGCTCACCGCTGCCGAGCACGAGGTCCTGGGCCGGTTCGGCCGCGGCGCCGGAGACGGCGCGGGGCCGGAGCCCTGGATCAGCGTCCCGGAACTCATCTGGCGGCAGGCAGCCCTCGAACCGGACCGGGTCGCGGCCGGCTTCCAAGGCCAGACCCTGACTTACGGCGAGCTCATCTCGCGCGCCGACCTGCTGGCGGTCCGACTGACCGCCCTTGGTGTTGGACCGGACAGCGTCGTGGGCGTGTGTGCTTTTCGGTCGCTGGACCTGGTGGTCGCGATTCTCGCGGTGCTCAAAGCTGGCGGCGCCTATCTTCCGCTTGATCCGGAGTCCCCGCCTCGGCGCCTGGCCTGGCAGCTCTCCCAGTCCGGCGCGCGGGTCGCCGTCGTCCAGCCGGAGACGGGAGAACTCCTCGCCGAGACGGCGGACATCGTCCGCGTCACACTGGGGCCACAGGTGTGGAGCGAGCGCGCCGGCGTCGGCGCCGGTCCCGTGCCTGCTCCGAACCGCGTCGCCCCCGACGACCTGGCGTACGTGATCTTCACCTCGGGCTCGACCGGAACTCCCAAGGGGGTGGCGGTCCCGCACCGCGGCCTGGCCAACCGGTTGCGCTGGATGCAGGACGAATACCGCATCGGACCGGCCGACGTCGTGGCCCAGAAGACGCCGTTCACCTTCGACGTGTCCGTGTGGGAGTTCCTCTGGCCTTTGACGACGGGCGCGCGGCTGGCCGTCGCCGCGCCCGGCGTGCACCGGGACGCCCGGCAGCTCGCCGACTTCCTGGCCCGCGAGCGGGTGAGCGTCACCCACTTCGTGCCGTCGGTGCTCGCGGCCTTCCTGGCCGAGACGGCGCGCGACGCCGGGTCGCTGACGGAGCTCCGGCTGGTCGTGTGCTCTGGCGAGGCGCTGCCGGCCCCGGTGCGTGACCTCGCGCTGCGGACCTGGCCCGGTGCCGGGCTGCACAATCTGTACGGCCCCACCGAGGCCTCGATCGACGTGACCCACCACCGGTGTTCGAGCGCTGACGGCGCCGTGGTGCCCATCGGGCGTCCGATCGCGCACATCCGCACGTACGTCCTGGACCGCCGGGGCGAGCCCGCGCCCTTCGGTGTGCCGGGGGAGCTGTACCTGGCCGGGGTGGGACTGGCCCGCGGCTACGCCGGCCGTCCCGACCTGACGGCGGAGCGGTTCGTGCCCTGCCCGTTCGGCGAGCCGGGCGCCCGGATGTACCGGACCGGAGACATCGCGCGGTGGCGTGACGACGGGACGCTGGAATACCTCGGCCGGGCCGACGACCAGGTGAAGATCAGGGGCCTGCGGATCGAGCCCGGCGAGATCGAGAACGTGCTGGCCGGTCATCCCGCGCTGCGGCAGGCGGCGGTCGCCGTGCGTACCGGCCCGGGCGGCGACCCGTATCTGGCCGCCTTCGTCGTTCCCGGCGGACCCGGACCCGGCACGTCAGACGAGGCAGCACCGGCGGACGCAGCACCAGACGACGCAGCGCTGCGCGCCTATCTGGCCGAGCGGCTACCCCTCTCGATGATCCCGGCCACATTCACCGCCCTGGCCGCACTCCCGCTCACCGCGAGCGGGAAGGTGGATCGCAAAGCCCTGCCGCAGTCGACCGGAGTGAGCGCTCAGGGCGCGTCCCGGCCCGTGGCCACCCAGACGCAGGCGGGCGTGGCCGAGATCTGGCGGAGCCTGCTGCCCGACACCGATGGGGACTTCCGCCGCGACGACAACTTCTTCACCCGGGGCGGGAGCTCTTTGGCCCTGGCGAAGTTCGCCGCCGAGGTCCGCGAGCGCTTCGGGGTCACAGTGGACGTGCGGTCCCTGTACCTGGCACCCACGCTGGAGACGGCCGCAGACCTGATCGACGAGCGGCGCTCCGGGTCGCCGGCCCCGACCGCGGTCGGACCCCTGGTCCGCCTGCGGACCGGGACCGACGCCGACGGGGAGCTTCCCCCGTTGTTCCTCGTCCACGCCGTGGGCGGAACGGCCGCGCCCTACGTGCCGCTGGCCCAGTGGCTCGACACGCCGGTCTACGGCTTTGAGGCTCCCGGCGGCGACGGCTCGGTACCGTTGGACAAGATCGAGGACTTCGCCGCCGGGTACGTCGACGCGCTGCGTACGGTGCGCCCCGTCGGCCCGTACCACCTCGGTGGCTGGTCGGTGGGCGGCACGATCGCCTGGGAGATGGCGGCCCGGCTGCGCGCCGCCGGACAGGAGGTCGCCCTGCTCGCCCTGTTCGACACCGTCGTCCCCGCGGCCTTCGACGACCTGCCGGACCACGCCGGACTGCTGGCGCGGTTCGCCGCGGATCTGGCGCTGGCCGACGGTGCCGCCGCACCGGCCCTGGACCTGGCCGTGCTGCGTGCTCAGTGTGCTGAGGAGCAGACCGAGACCGTCATCGCAGTGCTCGAAGCCTCGGGCCTGATCCCGGGATCGGTGCGCGACGAGATCCGTCGGCGCTTCGCGGTCTTCGCCGGAGCGTCTCGCGCCATCCGGCGCTATCGGCTGGCCCCGCTGGACTGCCCCGTCACCCTGATCGAGGCCGCGGACCCGGCGGACCCGGCGCCCGGGAAAGCCGACGAGTGGCGCCCGCACGCCCCGGGCGGTCTTGAACACCACGTCGTCCCCGGCACCCACCACACCATGCTCCGGCCCCCGTTCCTCGGCGGCCTGGCCAAGACGCTACGCGGCTGCCTTGAGCGGGCGGCCGCAGGATGAGGAGGCCGGCCGTGGATCTGCGACTCACCGCAGAACAGGAGCAGTATCGGCGGGACGTGTGCGCCCTGCTGGGCCGGGACGACGTCCAGGCCGAGGCGGCCTCGGCCCGTCGGCTGCCGCCGGGGCGGGAGCCCGGACTGCTCGACGTCTACCGGCTGCTGGGGGAGCGGGGCTGGCTCGCGCCGAACTGGCCGGCCGAACACGGCGGCCTGGGCCGGACGATCGTGGAGAAGGCGATCCTCACCGAGGAGATGATCGCGCACGGCGTCCCCGACGTCGTGCACACGTTGGCGATCGACATCGTCGGGCTCGCGGTGCACCTGTTCGGCTCCACCGAGATGCAGGACCGCCTGCTGCCCCGGCTGGCACGCGGCGAGGGCCTGGGATGCGTCCTGTTCAGCGAGCCGGAGGTCGGCTCCGACCTGGCGTCGCTGACCACGCGCGCCGAACGCGAGGCCGGCGGGTGGCGGCTGTACGGGCGCAAGGTCTACAGCCTGAAATCCCATCTGGCCGACTTCGGCCTGTGCGCTGCCCGCACCACCGTCTCCGATGTCCCCTACCACGGCATCACGGTGTTCGCGGTACCGCTGGACACCCCCGGCGTCACCGTCCGGCCGATGTGGACGATGGCCGACGAGCGGTTCGGCGAGGTCACCCTGTCCGGGCTCCTGATGACCGAGGCCGACGTGCTCGGCGAGGTGGACGGCGGCTGGCCGGTGGTCGGCCGGGTGCTCGGCCTGGAGCGGACCGGCATCGAGTTCGCGGCCAAGGGCCGCCGGCTCCTCGACGCCGTGCTCGCACACGAAGACGCCGTGCTCGCACATCAGGACACCGTGCTCGCACACCAAGAAGGCCCCTCGCCCTACGCCGAACAGCTCGTCGCTCTGGACGCGCAGGTACGGGCCGGAGAGCTGCTGTCCTGGCAGGCGCTCGGCAAGCTCGCCGCCGGCGACTACGACGACCCGCTGTACCCCATGGCCAAATGGCACAGCACCGAGACCGCGAAGGCGATCGCGACCATCACCGCCGAGGTCTGCGGACTGGACGCCGTGCTCTCGGCCCGCGATCCCGACTCGCCGTCCGGCTGGGTGGTCGAGTCCGCCCTCCGGGACGCGCCGGGCTTCACGCTGGCCTCCGGAACCTCGGAGGTCATGCTCTCGCTCATCGCTTCCGGGGCGCTGGGACTGGCGCCGTGACCGCTGACACCCTCAGGGCCTCTACCGGAAGGACGCACGTGGACATCAGCCTGAGCCGGTGGCAGGCCGAGATCGGGGAACGGTTCGCCGCTCTGTTGTCGGCGGACCTGGCCCCGGCCATCCGAAGGATGGCCGAACAGGCCGTACCGCCGCAGGCTGACCCGGACGAGGACGCGGCGAGCACCCGGGAGGCGGTCTGGCGTGCCCTGGTCGAGCTGGGCGCCACCCGGCTGCTGCTCCCCGAGCGGTACGACGGCGAGCAGGCCGGCCAGCAGGGCGCGGTCGTCCTCGCCGAACTGCTCGGCCGGGTGCTGTATCAGGGGCCGTTGCTCGACACGATGACCGCCACCGAGGTGATGCTGTCCGAAGCGGATCCGGCGGGCAAGCTCCTGCGGGAGATCGCCGAGGGGGCGGCGGTCACGGTCGCCGTCCGGCACGGTGGGCGCGAAAGCCACTCCCGCCCGGCGGAGTTCGATCGCCCGGACCGGCCGGGTGCCCCGACGATCGAAGCCGAGCGGCGGTTCGTGGGCTTCGCCCCGGAAGCCTGGGCTCTGCTGGTGGTCGGCCGGGTCGGCCAGGTCGGCCAGGTCGGCCAGGTCGGCCAGGCCGGTCGGGTCGGCCGGGCCGGCCGGGTCGGTCCGGAGGTCCACGCCGCACTGGTGCCGCGCGACCATCCGACCGTGACCTGGCGCCGCCACGACGACATCGGGCGGGGCGAGCTTTACGCGGTCCGCTGTTCCGGCTCGCCGGTGACGACGTGGTTCGGCGAACCGGACGGCGGCTGCGCCGCCTGGCCGCAGATCGTGGCCCGCGCGCGGATCCGGCACGCCGCCTACCTGGTGGGCCTGAGCCAGGGCGCACTGGACCTGGCGGTCGGCAGAGCGTCCTCGCGGCGGCAGTTCGGCCGCCCGATCGGCCGCTTCCAGGCCCTGGCGTTCCAGCTCGCCGCGCTGGCCACCCGCCTGGAGGGCGCCCGCCTGCTGGTGCGGGCCGCGGCCTGGGAGGCCGACGAGGGCCGCGATCCCCGGCTGAGCGCCGCGCAGGCCCTGGGGATGGCCGCCGACCTCGCCGGGGAGATCACCGCCGCCGCGGTCCAGGTGCACGGCGCGTGCGGCATGACCGAGGACTGCGACGTCCAGATCTACTACCGCCGGGCCCATGTGGAGCGCGGGTGGCTGGGAGCGGCGGCCGACGTGCGCGCCGAAGCCGTGCCGTGGCTCGCCGAAGCCGTGCGCACGCGGCATTCGGGCCCGCCGGACGCGGGGGGAACGTCGTGAAACCGGTCGGACAGGGCAAAGGCCAGAGCCAGACGTCTTCGACCCTTGAGGACCCCGGGGCGCCGCAGAACCCTGCCGTCGACGAGGACTTCCGCGAGCAGGTGGCGTACGGATTCCGCACCGCGATCCCGCTGGCCGTGGCGGTCTTCGGATTCGGCGTCTCGTTCGGGGTGGTGGCACACGCCGCCCATCTGGGCCGGCTGGCCCCGTTGGTGATGTCCGCGACGGTCTTCGCCGGATCCGCTCAGTTCGCGGCGGTCTCAGTACTCGGCACAGGCGGCGGGGTCGCCGCAGCCGTGGTCGCCGCGGCACTGCTGAACATCCGCTATCTGCCGATCGGGATGAGCCTGGCCCCGGCGATCACCGGCGGGCCGGTGCGGCGCCTGCTCAGCGCGCAGCTCGTGGTCGACGAGACCTGGGCGGTCAGCCACCTGGGCGGCGGCCGGTTCTCCCGGGGCCGGCTGCTGGGCGCCGGCGTCCCGCTCTACCTCGGGTGGCTCGGCGGGACGGCCCTGGGCGTGTTCGGTGCCGGATTCCTCGGTGATCCCTCGCGCTTCGGCCTGGACGTGGTGTCCCCGGTGCTCTTCCTGGCGCTGTTGCGCGGCCAGGTCGACAACCGCCGCACTGTGCTGTTCGCGGTGTCCGGGGCGGCCGTCGCACTCACGCTGGTGCCGCTCGTCTCGCCGGGGCTGCCGCTCGTCGCCGCGGCCGGGGTCTGCCTGCTCGCACTGCGGAGGCCGCAGTGACCGCGGCATGGCTGACCGTGGCGCTCGTCGCGGTGATGGCGGTGACCGCCAAGGCGGCGGGCCCGGTCCTGCTCGGCGGGCGGGAACTGCCCGAGCCGGTGCGGCGGATCATCGCGGTGCTGGCACCCGTCCTGTTGGCCGCCCTGATCGCCACCCAGATCTTCGGCGCCGGCCGCTCGCTGACCGTGGACGCCCGCGCTGTGGGCCTGGCGGTCGGCGCGGCAGCTCTGGCGCTGCGTCTCCCGGCACTGGCGGCGGTCGTGGCCGCCGCGGTGGCGACCGGGTTGACGAGAGCCCTTACCTAGCAGATGCCAGAGAGGAACAGTCGATGACCAGGCGACGACCGCAAGAGTCGTACCAGAACAGTGTCGCAGGGCCCATATATCAGAGCGCGTCGTACTACTTCGAGGACGAGGACCACGTACGCGCCGGACTGCATGAGCGCTCTCGTCCGGCCGGCCGCTACGGCCGTTACAGCAACCCCACGTGGCTGGAGGTCGAGGCCGCGGTCAGCAAACTGTGCGGTGCCGAGTCCTCGCTCCTGTTCGCCTCGGGGATGGCGGCGCACTTCACGACCTTCGTCTCACTTCTGAAGGCCGGCGACGAGGTGGTGCTGCCGGCCGAGTCCTACCGCCAGACCCGCAATGTCTTCCACCACATCCTGCCCAAGTTCGGCGTCGTCGTGCACGAGATCTCCATTCGCGATCCCGACGTGTTCATCGACCGCCTGCGCGCCCTGGGGAGCCGGCTGCGCCTGGTCCACCTGGAGATGCCGTCCTCACCGCACATGTACCTGATCGATGTCGCGGGCGTGCGGGAGGCGGTCGGGCCGGACGTGATCCTCACCCTGGACAGCTCCTTCTCGCCTCCGCCGAACTTCCACGCTCTTCAGTGGGGCGTGGACCTCGCCCTGTTCAGCGCGACGAAGTACCTCGGCGGCCACGGGGACATCGTCGCCGGGATGCTGTCCGGCCGCGCCGACCTGATCGAGCAGGTGCGCTGGTTCCGCGACACCACCGGGCCGGTGTCCGACGGGAAC
Organism: Catenulispora rubra; assembly: GCF_015356825.1. Taxonomy (GTDB): domain Bacteria; phylum Actinomycetota; class Actinomycetes; order Streptomycetales; family Catenulisporaceae; genus Catenulispora; species Catenulispora rubra. The sequence goes on from NZ_JAACYW010000016.1 coordinate 55,881, forward strand.
ACCGCCTTCCTGCTTCGGCGCAGCCTGTACACGCTGCCGATGCGGATGGCGACGGCCAATGCGTACGGGCTGAAGACCGCGCAGTACCTGGAAGCTCATGAGAAGGTCACGAAGATCTACTACACCGGGCTGCCCAGCCATCCGCACTACAAGCTGGGGCAGGACTACCTGCGCGGTCACGGCGCCGTGATCACCTTCGAGCTCGGGCTCAGCGAGGCCGAGACGGCCGCCGTGGTGGGCCGGCTGGCGGTGCCGTACATGGCGTCCAACTTCGGCGCGCCGCAGACCCTCGTCGAGCAGAGCACCTTCTTCACCTACTTCGAGTACGACGACGCCGGGCTGCGGGACATCGGCGTCGACCGCAGCACCGTGCGGCTCGCGCTGGGCTACGCCGACGACGTCGACCTCGTGATCGACGACCTCGACCGCGCGCTGGCCACGGCCTGAGAGGCGGAGTCGTCGATGACGAACGGTTTCGCGTCGATCAGCGCCGGCCGCACGGACCCCGGCGCCTTCCGGCCGGTGCCCGCGATGATCGAGGACCAGGCCGACCGGACCCCGGAGCGGCCGGCGGTGTCCTACGACGGCCGGACGCTGAGCTACCGGTCCCTCGACGGGCTGGCCAACGGGCTGGCCGTGGCGCTCGCCGGCCGCGGGATCGGCCGCGGCGCGGCGGTGCCGGTCCTGCTCGGCAACAGCCTGGAGCTGCCCGTCGCCTACTTCGCGCTGATGAAGCTCGGCGCAGCCTTCGTTCCCTTGGACGCGGCCTGGCCGGCCGAACGGCTGCGCACCACCCTGGACGTGCTCCAGCCGGCGGCCGTGCTCTGCCATACTCCGGCCGACCTGCCCGTGGAATACCGGAACGTGGCCCTGAGCATCGAAAGCGGCCGGATCCCCCCGACCCCGCAGCGTCCCGGTGTATCCCTGGGCCCGGACGACCTGATCTACGGGTTCTTCACCTCCGGGACCACAGGAATCCCCAAGTGTGCGATGAACCTGCACGGCGGGGTGGCCAACCGCTTCCGCTTCATGTCCCGCTACTTCGCGGCGACCGGCGAGGAGGTGGTGCTGCAGAACAGCAAGCACACCTTCGACTCCTCGATCTGGCAGCTGTTCTGGCCGCTGACCGAAGGCGGCCGCACGGTGCTGCCGGTCCAGGGCGAGTTCCTGGATCTGGAACGCACCGTGGCCACGATCGCCGAATACCGGGTCACCGCCTCGGACTTCGTCTCCAGCATCTTCAACGCGCTGGTGGCCCTGGTGGACGCCGATCCGGCGGCGGTGCTGCCGAAGCTGGCCTCGCTGCGCTGGCTCATCGTCGGCAGCGAGCCGGTCAACCCCAAGGCGGTCCGGCACCTCACCTCGCTGCTGCCCGGGCTGCGCGTGACCAACGGGTACGGACCCACCGAGACGTCGATCGGCATGGCCTTCCATCCGATGTCGGCCGAGGACGGCGACGCGATCCCGATCGGCAGGCCCATCGACAACTGCCACGCGGCGATCGTCGACGACGCCGTCCGCCTGGTGCCGGCAGGCGCCACCGGGGAGATAGCCGTCGGCGGCGCCTGCGTCGGGGCCGGCTACCTCGGCGCGCCGCGGGCGACGGCGCGCGTCTTCGTCCCGAACCCGTTCGCCCCGCACATCCCGGGGGACCGGCTGTACCTGACCGGCGACCTCGGACGGCTCGACGAGCAGGGCCGGCTGTACTTCCTGGGCCGCAAGGACTTCCAGGTCAAGATCGGCGGTATGCGGATCGAACTGGGCGAGGTCGAGGCGGTCGCGGAACGCTGCCCCGGGGTGCGCCAGGCGGTGGTCCTAGTCGAGGAGCAGCCCGCGGGCAAGTCCCTGGCCTTGTTCGTGGCCTGCGACGAGGACTTGTCCGAGCAGACGCTGCGCGACCATCTGCGCGAACACCTGCCCCGCACCAGCCTGCCCCGCCGGGTGTTCCTGCTGCCCACGATGCCGTTGAGCGAGAACGGGAAAGCCGACCGGACCGAACTCGGGCACATTCTGGACCGGCGGCGCGCGGCGGACGCGGCCGAACTGTTGGGCGGCGCCGCGCCGGCCGGGCTGGCCGGCCGCGTGCTGTGGGCGATGCGGGCCGCCCTGGGCCGTCCCGACCTGGCCGGCGACGAGCACTTCATGGACGCCGGCGGCGATTCGCTCAAAGCCCTGACGGCGGTCAACGCGATCCGGGCCGAGTTCGACCTCAGGGAGCTGTGCGCGCAGGACCTGTTCGACCAGCCGACCGCCGAGCGGCTGACCCGGCTGATCGAGGCCTACCAGGCCGATGACCGGACGGTCGCGGACGAACCGGAGCTGATGGCCGCGGACGCGGCCGCGCCGGCGGGAGCCTTCGCCTCGGTCGCGTCGGTCGGCACCGAGGGCTTCGCGGGCTTCGCGGCGGGGACCGAGGTACAGACCGTCCTGGTCGCCGGCGGCACAGGGTTCGTCGGCAGCCGCGTGGTTCACGAACTGCTGCGGACCGGACTGCGGGTGATCAGCCTGGCGCGTGCGGGCGACGACGCGCGGGCGACCGACCGGGTAGTCGCCGCTCTCTCCAGCCGTGGGCTGTGGGCGCCGGAGTTCGCCGGACGGCTGACCGGCGTGGCCGGCGACCTGAGCCTGCTCGGACTCGGACTCGCCGACGACGTCTGGGAACGGTTGTCACATTCAGCCGACGTGGTTCTCAACTGCGGTGCCATGGTCAACTTCCTGTTCGACTACCGCGCGCACCGTCGGACGAACGTCCTGGGCAGCGGCGAGATGCTCCGCCTGGCCGCAGGCGGCCGCCCCGTACCCCTGGTGCAGGTGTCGACTCTGGCCGCCTTGCAGGACGCGACGATCGGCCGCGCGGCCGCGCTGCCGGAGAGTGTCGACGTCGCAACGATCGGCGCGCCGCCCGGCGGATACAACCGCTCCAAGTGGGTCGCCGAACGCTATCTGGCCGCGGCTCGTGAGAATGGCGCGACGGTGACCGTGCTCCGGCTCGGGGAGGTCATGCCGAGCGCCGACAACGGGATCCCCAACCCGGTCGCTCTCACGCACCTGCTGGCCACCGCCATGATCCGGCTCGGTGTACGACCCGACGCGGACATCAGGACCGACTTCAGCACGGTCGACTACGTGGCCGCACGCATCGTCGCCGCGGTCCGCGACCGGACGGTCTGGGGCGACACCCTGCACGTGCTGCACCCGAGCAGCGTGAGCTTCGCCGCCCTGCTCGACACCGCCGACAGCCCGCCGGAGCGGGTTTCGTGCCGCGAGTTCCTGCAGTGTCTGCGCGGCGAAGCCGAACGGACCGGCGAGCGGGCCTTGGCGGCTCTGGCGGCGCTGTTGCCGTCGGACCCGGCCTCCATGGACGAAGCCGGGCTGCGGTACGAGTTCGACACGTTGCTGACCGACAACGCAACGCTCTACCGAGCCGACCGCTGCCGCGCCGCGGAGGCCCGCTGGGGTCTGGCGGAGAGCTCGGTGCAGGACGCGATCTCGGCATACCACGGTTACCTGTCCCGCAGCGTCCCCGGCCCCCTGGCCGTCCCCGCTTCCTGATTCTCAGCACTCGAAGTAAGGACACAGATGCAATACCGCACTATAGGCCGCCTCGGCTGGCCGGTCAGCGAGATCGGCTACGGCATGTGGGGCATCGCCGGCGGCGCCGGCGGGTTCGCCTCCGGCGCCGACTACGAGCTCGCGCCCCGCTGCCTGGACGAGGCGGTCGACCTGGGCTGCACGTTCTTCGACACGGCCTGGGCCTACGGCCGCGGGATCAGTGAACTGATGCTCGGCGCCGTGCTCCGCCGGCACCGCGACCGCACCCTGCGCGTGGCGACGAAGATCCCGCCGAAGAACCGTGCCTGGCCTCCCGGCCCCGACGACACTCTTGAGGACGTGTTCCCGCGCGAGCACGTCAGGGACTACGTCTGGCGCAGCCTGACCAACCTCGGCGTGGACCGCATCGACCTGATGCAGTTCCACGTCTGGGAGGACCGCTGGGCCGCCGATCCGCAGTGGCAGGACACGGTGCGCGAGCTCAAGGAGGAGGGTCTGGTCGCCGCCTTCGGGATCAGCGTCAACCGCTGGGAGCCCGCCAACTGTCTGGCCGCGCTCGACTCCGGCCTGATCGACGTGGTGCAGGTCATCTACAACATCTTCGACCAGGCGCCGGAGGATGAGCTGTTCGACCGTGCGCAGGCCGCCGGGGTGGGCGTCATCGCCCGCGTGCCGTTCGACGAGGGCTCTCTCGTCGGGACGCTGACCGTCGACAGCACCTGGCCCGAAGAGGACTGGCGTGCCACCTACTTCGGCCCGGAGAACCTCAAGCCGACCGTCGAGCGCGTCGACCGGCTCAAGCCGGAAGTGCCTGAGGGGATGACCCTTCCCGAGCTCGCCTTGCGCTTCGCGCTGGACCATCCCGCGGTCACCACCGTGATCCCGGGTATGCGCAAGCTGGAGCATGTGCGGCGCAACCTGGCGATGAGCGACGGCCAGAGGCTCGATCCCGACCTGGTGCGTACGCTTCGCCCGCACCGCTGGGACCGGGAGCCGGCCTGGTGGTCGGGGTGATCCGGCGGCGCGTCACGGGGAAGTGGCCGTTCGGCGGAAGACGTCTGGAGAATCCGAGGTATCAACGATGACTGTGATCGCCATGTGGGCGCATTCGCGTTCCATGTCGACGGCGTTCCTGCGGATGATGATCGAAAGGGGCGACGTCACCGTCGTCCACGAGCCCTGGCTCGGCCTCACCGAGCAGGGACAGATCACGGTGGCGCTCGCCGATGGCCGCCAGCAGACCGTGAGCTCCGACCAGGAGCTCATCGATCTGCTCACCGAGGAGGGCCGGGAGCGTCCGGTGTTCGTCAAGGAAGTCCTCGACCACCGCTACCCGTATCTCTACGGGCATCCGGAGCGGTTCGCCTCCTTCATTCACACGTTCATCGTCCGCGACCCGGCGCAGACCATCGCCTCCCACTACGCGATGAAACCCACGGTGACCAGCCCCGAGATCGGTTATGAGCGGCAGTTCGAGCTCTTCGAGCTGCTCTGGGCCGCCACCGGCAGCCGACCGCTGGTGCTCGGTTCGGAACGCCTGCTGGAAGACCCGAAGACGACTGTCGCAAGGTTCTGCGAATACAGCGGGCTTCCGTATCTGCCCGAGGCGCTCAGCTGGGAGGCCCAGGACCGGCCGGAATGGCAGCGCTACCGCGGCTGGCATCTCGATGTGATCGACAGCAACGGTTTCCAGGCCAAGCCCAAGAGTTACCCCGACACGATCGAGAACAACCCCGTCCTGCGGTCGTTCTACGAATACCACCTCCCGTTCTACGAACGGATCATGGTCCATGCCGACTGAGCGGCGCGAGGTGGAGTTCGTCAAACTCGTCGCCGCCGGCAATCACTTCGTCCTGCTGGACGCCGACCGCGACCCGCCACCGCCGGACGTCGCCGCGTTCGCTGTCCGGGCCTGCCAGCCGGCCACCGGGATCGGCGCGGACGGCGTCCTGCTGGTCCGCCGCACCGGCGCGGACGAGGTCCGGCTCACCGTGTTCAACCCCGACGGCTCCGTCGCCAAGATGTGCGGCAACGGCGCGCGCTGCGCGGCGTTCTACGTTCTGCGTGAGGACGGGGGTTCGCAGCTGTCTGTCACCCTCGGCCGCGATCGGCTGTACACCCTGCAAGCCCGGCTTGAGCGCAGCGGCGAGTTCGTGGAGCTCAGTTCGCCGCAACCGCTCGCCGCCGTCGGCCCGATCCGCCTCGACGGCTTCGACTACTTCACCGTGGACACCGGCACCGAATACGCGGTGGCGTTCGTCGACGACGTGGACCGGATCGACATGGCCACCGTCGGCCCCGCGATCCGGTACCACCCGCACTTCGCGCCCGGAGGCACGAGCGTGAGCTTCGCCGAACTGCGGCCCGACGGGCTCAGGGTGCGCACCTACGAACGCGGCAACGAGGCGGAGACCCTCTCGTGCGCCAGTGGCGCGGTGGCCTGCGCCGTGGTCGCGCGAACACTGAGCCTGCCGATCTCGGATCGCGTCGCAGTCCACAACCGCTCCGCGGACCCGCTGTCCGTGCGGATCATCGGCCCCGCGCCCCCCTTCGCCGCCCTGACGTCGACGGCGTCGGTGGCGCGGGTGTTCGCCGGGACGGTCGAGGTGTGAGGTGTGAGGTGTGAGGTGCGGGACTGGGACTACAGGACTGGTCCTGATGTCCCAGCCAACACCGGCGCTACCTACGGTCCTTGCATGAACGTGTACTGATCGGAGACCACAACCGGACTGGTGTCGCCATCAGTGGTAACGCTGACGTCAACCGTCCCGGCATCGTGATAAGACGTGACCGCCGTGATCTGCGTGCTGGAGTCGACGTGGAACGAGGCCGCCGTGCTCCCGAACATCACCCGGAACGCGTTGGTGAACCATGCACCGGTGATGGTGACGGTTCTGTTGCCATCCATCGTGCCCGAGGGCGGGCTGACCGCCGTGATCGACGGGATCGGCGGGAAGAACGTGAACTTGTCGGCGGCGACGTCCGGGCTGGTGCCCGCCGCGTTGCTGACCGTCACATCGACGGTGCCGTTGGTCTGGGCCCGGGTGACCGCGGTGATCTGGGTGTCGGAGTCCACGGTGAACCAGGAGGCCGCCGTGCCGCCTCACGGCTGTCTGCCATGAGCGCTGCCCTATACTGGCAGTAGTAACGATGCCTGACTAGTTCACGTGATGCGTGATGGACGCGACGTGGTGGCACCAGGCGAGCGACGGAGTCGAGGGCGGCATGGACGATGGGCGACGGTCTGATTTAGGGGTGTCGTTGTTCATCCCGTACCGGTATACCGAGGACCGGCTCTTCCGGGCCCTGCAGGATGCCGGGTTCGACGACTGGACGCTCGCGCAGTGCCGAGTCTTCCAACGCGTCGCGCCGAACGGTTCGCGCCTCAAAGACCTGGCCGACCAGGCGCAGATGACGAAGCAGAGCGCCAGCGTGATGGTCGACCAGCTCGAACACCTGGGCTACGTCCGCCGGATCCCCGACCCCACGGACGGCCGGGCCCGGCTGATCGTGATCGAGGAACGCGGCAAGCGTGCCGTCGAGGTGGCCATGGCCACGCTCGACGAGATCTACGCGGAGTGGGAGACCTACCTCGGCACCCGCAACTTCACGTTGCTGCACCAGATTCTCGATCAACTCCGCGAGATCACCGATCCGTACGCCTGACAGATCGACCCCGCCCACGTTCAGCCGCTTGGGTCGGCGCGACCGGCAGGCCCGAACCCGCTTTGTCGTTGTCGGAGCTGTTGCTCTGTTTCATCAATGATCCTGACGATGCTCCCGCGTGGCCCGCGGGTGCGTCGTCGGGTCGCGGGTCGGTCAGCCGCGGATCGCGGTGGCTTCGCGGGTGAACTGGCGGTGGCCGATCAGCTTGTAGGCCAAACGGGCCGGGGCCGGAACGACCTGCATGAACCTCTGCCGTTCCGCCTCACTGGCCTCTTCGGTGATGTGGCCGAGGATGACCAGCCGCCGGGTGAGCGGGATCGCGCTCATGCCGTGCTTGGCGAGCGCGTCCCATTCGCTTTGCGTCACCGTGACCGAGACGATCGGGAGCAGTTTCTGCTCCTCCTCGGCCAGGTGGGCGATCAGTGTCGGCATCGTGGCTTCGACGCGGGTCGCCATCCGCTCGCCGGCGGCGGCGTCAGCGCTCGCGGTCCACGCCGGCAGTTCCGCCTCGAGAGCCCTGACAGCGTCGTCGACCTGCGCGTGCTGCTCGTCCATCCGGTCCATCAGCTCCGGGTCGAGCGCGGCCCGCTCACGCAGCAAGGGGAAGAGCAGTTCGTCTTCGCCGGTGTGGTGCGTGTGGAGGAAGTCCAGCATCTCGCGCGCATGGGCGCCGATGAGCTTGGACCGGGCGCGGTCATCGGCTGCGGAACGGAACAGCCGGGGCAGCTGACCGAACTCGCGTCGGAGGACGCGATGGATCAGAACCATCTCGTGGGTGTCGACGGGGGCGTCGACGCGGGTCCCGACGTCGTTCATCGTGACTCCCCGGTGGTTGCGGTGTCCTGGGCGGCCTCGGGCGTGGGAAACGCGGCGCGGTGGGCCTTGGCCCAGTCCAGGAAGCTGCCTGCCGCACGGCCGGTGACTGCGGCGACATCGCCTGTCGGCTCGGAGTTGTACGGCTCCATGGTGGAGCGGAACAGCTCGACGACGGCCTGCGCCTGCTCCTCGGGCATGCCGTAGGACACCATCTGCGCGACCATGCCGGCCGGGTCGGCTTCGACGTAGCGCAGGTCGCGCCACAGCACCTCGCCCAGGAGCGCCACCTGGTCGGCGGGGCTGAGCGGCTCGGGGCCGGTGAGCTCGTAGACGCGGTGGAGGTGGCCGTCCTGGGTGAGGCAGGCCGCGGCGACCGCTGCGATGTCCGCCGGATCGACGACAGCGGCCCGTCCGGCGGCGAACGGCGCGTACACGACCTGATCGGCCGCGATCATTCCCGCCCAGTTGAGCGCGTTGGACATGAACGCGGTGGGACGCAGGAACGTCCACGCGACGCCGCTGTCCCGGATCGCTTCCTCGCCGGCCCGGTGCAAGGTGGTGATCGGGTCGGTGCCGCCGTGCCCGACGTTGCGCACCGAGAGCTTGACGACACGCTCCACGCCCGCTCGCCGTGCCGCGGTCACGAGTCGCTGATCGTGGGCGGCGATGTCGAGCCCGTGGGTTATCGAGAACACCGCGTGCACACCGTCCAGCACGGGTGCCAGATCGCTGTCGCCGAGATCGGCGACGACCTTCTGGGCGCCGTCGGGGAAGACCGCGCTCGGATCGCGGGTGAGGACCCGCAGGCGACCGGCCTGGGCGGGAAGCAGTGCTTTGACGACTTCCGAACCGACGGTGCCGGTGGCTCCGGTGATCAAAATCATGGGTGGTGGTCCTTTTCTCTGAAGTCTGCTGTGGATGTGAGCCGTCAGGGCCGTCATCCAAACTGGTCAGTTTTCATTACTACCATAGTCATACGTCCGAAGCGGCGGCAACCGTGCTGGCTGCGTGATTGCCAAGGACAAGGCGGTTTGACTTGGTCAGCTAAACTGACTACATTGTAAATAATCCTGACGGTATCCGGAGGGCTGGCGGTCGCAGCCGCAGGTCCGGGCGGCTCCGACGGCCGCAACACCGGTATGCCCATTCATGCCGATACGTTCTTGATCAGAGAGGGAAGTACCGTGAAGTTTCTTGTCCTAGGAGCAACCGGCCGCACCGGTGTCCTGTTCGTCAAGAAGGCGCTCGCCGAGGGGCATCAGGTCACTGCCGTTGTCCGGCGGACCGGCTCCTCCGTTGACCCGCGCGTTCACGTCGTCACGGGTGACGTCACCGACGCCGCCGTGATCGCGAAGGCGGCCCAGGGCCACGACGCGATCATCAGCACACTCGGAGTGAAGAGCGCCGGCGAGACCCCGACGCTGATCACCGACATGGTCCGCGCGGTCGTCGAGTCCGCGAAGACCTCCGGCGTCGACCGGTTCGTCCTGCTGTCCGCGTTCGGCGTCGGCGACTCCCTCGCCAAGGCCTCATTCCTCGTCGGCCCGCTCTTCCGAACCGTGCTCAAGAAGACCTATGCGGACAAGGCCGCCTCGGAAGTGGTCTTGAAGGCCAGCGGCCTGAAGTGGACCCTCGAATATCCCGGAGCGTTGAACAACGGCGACAGCATGCGCTACAGCACCGCCGTGCTCGAGGACGTCAAGAAGACGCCGATCTTCCCCTCGACCTCGCGCACAAACGTCGCCGAGTTCCTCCTGCGCGCTGCTGTGGGCGACACCTTCGTCCGTCAGATCGCAGTAGTCTTCGATGCCAAGTAGGTCAGCTCACTCCGCGCGACTTCCGCCTCGGCCATCCGTCGCGGTTCCGGCGGGGTGCCGGCGGGGTGCCAGCGCCGAACCATGCCGTGATGACCGGCTGATCCCAGCCGGTCATCACCTCGACGCGAAGCGGATCAGGCCACGACCCCGTCGCCCGGCGGCTCCTCCGGTATCGGGAGCGCGGAGGGCAGCTCCATCGCGATCGTGTTCTCGCCGTCCGCGCGCTGGCGGGTGATCACGATCCAGTCGAACGGCGCGTCGCTGTGGCCTTCGCCGGCCTCCTCGACGATGAAGAAGCCCGCGGTCTTCTCCACGACCAGCAGGCCCGCGCAGCGGCCGGTCGGGGTGACCAGGACCCGGTACGGCGTGTGGTGGGTGTACAGGACCAGGTCCGCGACGTCCTCGTCGAACTCGACGCGCGCCCGGCCGTCGGTCAGGTGGCCGGAGCCGCTGATGTGCAGTTCGGCCTCGGTGACCAGCGGGGAGGTCACGACGCGGTGGCCGTGGCGGGTCGGCAGGTGGGTCAGGGCCGCCGTGCCGCTGGACAGCGCCATCCGGCCGTTGGTGTAGAGGCCGGTGTCGCTGGTCTGCGCCACCCAGCCCACGACGCCGGTGACGTAGTTGCCGGTGCGGCCCGCGCGGTTCTGGAACCAGCCGCAGGGGTACTGGTTCGAGGTGTTGAAGATCTGCGCCGCGTTGCGGTTGCCGGTGTCGATCCACAACTGCCCGCCGCCCTGCACGACCAGCGAGTTGCCGGGCCCGTTGGCGGTGATGCCGCCGCCGGTGACGCTCGCGGCGTTCAGGACCGAGGCCGACGCGTCGCCCAGCGTCGTCATGCCGGTGACCTGGAGCCCCTGGCCGATCGTCGCCGAACCGGTGACCTGGAGGTTCTGGGTGAGGTTCGCCGGACCCGTGACGGCCAGGCCGGCGGTCGAGACCGACTCGGTGACCTGCATCTTCCCGTGCAGCCGGACGTCCGTCGGGGCGGCGTCGATGCCGACGTCCATCCCGCCCAGGGCCGTGGTCCGGCCCTTGACGGTGGCCGAGGCCGCGGTGACCGCGCCGGTCGCGGTGACCGTCCGCGGCGTCAGGTCCGGGTTGGAGACGGCCAGGGTCAGTGCGTCATAGAGGTAGATGGTCTGATATCCGGGCGACGGAGAGTCCTGCGACGGGTTGCCGGTCACCGAGGCGACGAGCACGAACTGGGTGTCGACGCTCAGGCCCCCGTCCACGGTGAAGGAGGTCGCGGCGCCCGCGTACAGGGGTGAGGAGCCGCCCTTGGCGTACAGCTGGAACCAGGTCCCGGTGCTCTCCCAGGACAGCCGGACCGCCTGTCCGTTCCCGTAGATCGTCCCCGGCACCGTGGGCTTGTCCGCCGCGGTCGCGACGAAGTTGGTCAGCGTGAAGATCGCGTCCTGCTTGCTGATGCCGTGCTGCCCGGTCTTGGGCGTCAGGTCGTCCGGCGAGGTGCCGGACATCTCCCGGACGGCGTAGACGAAGGTCCCCGTCACGGAGTTCACGACGCCGACCAGGCTCAGCACCAGGGAGTATCCGAGCCCGTAGTCGGCCTGGTCCCGGCACTGGAAGGTGATCGAGGCGTACTCCCCGGGCGGCAGCCCGATCTCCTCGCCCTTGACGACGTCCTGGCTGGCGATCGTCCACTTCCCGGTGTTGACCGACGTCGAGGGCGCCTCCAGGCAGAAGTCGGACGCCGTCACGCCGACCGGCACCGCCACCGTGATCTCCGAGCAGAAGATCCCCGTCGTCGGAGCGGACACACTGAGGTTGATCCGCGAGGTGGCCTGCGAGTTCGGTCCGTTCACCTGCAGCGGGGTCGGCGCGGTGGAGAACGCGTAGTCGAGGAGGCATGTTGGCATCGAGTTGGTCCCTTCTTGCTGGTTGGGGTTCTCACACGTGAGACGGGGGTCGATCGGCCGGTCGAGGGCTCCTACCGGTGCGGCGCGGTGCGGTGAGGCGCGGGGCGATCAGCCGGTCGAGGACTCCCCGGTGGTGTCCACCACCAGTTGCAGCAGGCCGTCGAGCAGCAGGTTGGCGGTCGGCCGCAGCGCGGCGCCGGTCCCCGGATCGGCCACGCCGTAGCCGGTCCACGCCGCCGGCGCGGCCCCGGGCTGCCACCAGGACCACGTGCCCTGGTTCTCGGCGGGCCGGGGGAAGGCCACGGATTCGGCGAACGCCGGCACCTGGCCCGCCGGGACCTCGGAGGCGCGGATCGAGGCGAGCGCGGCCCCGGCCCGGAACGCCACCTCCAGCCGGGTCAGCGCCGCGCTGACCAGGGCCGGCGGCAGTGCGACGGCGCGGGTCGGCAGGATGCCGGTCGTCGCGTGCACGCTGCCGCGCGGGTCGAGCAGCAGCACCACCTCCTCGTGCGGGTCGGTGCCGGCCGCCGGGTCGGAGGGCGGGAGGCAGCGTCGCCACAGGTAGTTGGCTGTCCCATCGGGCAGCGTGCCGCCGATCGGGCGCAGGCCCGCCGCGGCCGCGCCGGCCGGGTCCGTCGACGGCGTCGCCACGGTGTTGAAGACGGTGAGGTCGCCCGCCGCGAAGTAGCCGATCAGGCCGTCGTCGCGGGTGGCCTGGTCGCCGAGCCGCACCGCGAAGTCCTGGCTCAGGAACCCGGGCCGCGGCGGGTTCAGCGTCGCCGCCCATCCGCAGTCCGTGATCGGCTCCCCGTCCAGCTCCAGCCGCACCCTGGCCCGGGCCAGCGCCAGCGGCCGCCCGATGAGGACCGACAGGTTCTGGTCGGCCCGGCCGCCCAGCGGGTCCGTCGTCCACAGGGTGCTGTCGATCGATTCGAGGAACAGGTCGAAGCCGGTGGCGGAGGTCAGGATCGGCGATCCGATCAGCGCGGCCACCATCGGGGCCAGCCGGGCCACGTCGGCCGGCGAGCTGATCGAGGAGTGCGCCGGCGGGGACCAGGACGCCGAGCGGGCGCCGGTCGGCCCGGCCACGGTCCGCAGCTCGCCGAGCGAGGTGCCGTCGGGCGCGTAGAGCAGCAGCGCGCGGTCGAGGTGGTTGGGCAGGATCCAGCCGCCGACCGGGTCGGCGGCCGACGTCAGGACGCTGTCGGCGCCGGTGGCGGCGTCCAGCAGCGTGAAGTCCAGCCGGGCCGGCTGCAACAGCCGGGGCGGGAGCTGGGCCGGAGCCGCGGCCCGGGGATCGAGCGTGGCGGTCGGGGCCAGCGCCGGGTCGACGATCAGCGGGAAGTTGTCCGGGTCGTACAGGCCGCTCTGCGTTCCGGGCAGGATGATCGGCAGGACCCGTCCGAACCGGTCGTACAGCACCAGTTGCTGGAAGATGATCTGTCCCTGGCGTACCCCGAAGAACGGCACGTCGGTCCCGGCCGGCAGATACGGCACGCTGGTCACCGCGCCGCGATAGCGGTCCGGCAGCGAGGCCGGGGTCGTGCCCGCGCCCGGATAGCCGAGGACGTCGGCGAGCGACTGCGGATGCGCGGTCCCGATCTGTTCCTCCGGACGCGGCCTGCGGAAGCCCCGCTGGTCGCGCTGCGCCAGCAGCCTGCCGAACCCGGTCAGCTCCTGGCTGAGGAAGTGCCAGCCGCTGAGATCCTCGATCCAGGAGTCGAGCTGCGCGAGGTCGTCGTCGGAACCGTACTGCCGGACGAACTCCGCGAGCCGCTCCCGGAACACCTGCGGCGCGTGCGGCCCGATCAGGCAGAGCCCGCCGATCGTGCGGGACACGCCGACGCCGGCACCCGGCGCGCACACGTAGTCCGTGCCGTCGAACCGCCACGGCGCCGCGCCAGGAGTCTGCGGTACGTCGATGTAGCGCACCTGCCACTCGGCGAACAACGGCCGCCATGGCATGGACCAGGCCTGGAGACCGACAGCCGGGAGCACGCCCGTATAGTCGGCCGGCCGGTGCGCGGAGATCGCGGCGGCCACAGCATCGGGGGACACCCCGACGACGGCCGCGAGCGCGGCGGCGCAGCCGGGATCGGTCAGGACGAACTCGTCCGCGAGCGCCTGCGCGATCTCCGGCGGCCCGGCGAACGGCGCCAGGGCGCTGCCCAGCACCGCCCGGGCGTGGGTGGCGTTGACGACCTTGCCGGCCGCCGCCAGCGCGGTCACCAGCGCGGACATCGGACGCACCGCCACGGTCGGATCCGCGCCGGCCTCGTTCGTCGCCTCGACCCCGGACACCATCACCACCGGATCGGCGGCCTGCCAGTAGGAGTCGCCGGGCAGTGCCTTCAACGTCTGATCGGCGGGCAGGCCGTGCTTCGCCGCGTAGTCGGCGACGCCCTTCTGGAAGGCGTCCTGCGGTGTTGCGGTACCGGCCGAGATCGGCTGCGGGACGGTCGGTGTGTTCGTGAGGACGTTCTGGAGCAACGCCAAGACCCGTGCGGCCAGGCTTCCGGACTGGCTCGGGTCCATCTGCGCGTCCAGCAGGTCGCCGGAGTCGACGCCGGGCGGCGGCGTGGGGAAGGAGTCGTAGGGATACCGCCCGCGCTTCCACCACATGGCGTTGAGATCCCACTGCCCGGCGCGCAGGGCCCGCACGGAAAGGTCGAGCCGCCGTTGGTCGGCGTTCAGCCGGTCCAGCCACGCGGGCGGCGCGGGATCGGGCGCGGCGGGACCGCGCGGGCTTCCGGCCTTGTCGGCATCGTCGGCCGCTGTGACCGCCCAGTGCGAACCGCCGGAATACGCGCCGAACCACTGGTCGGCGATGGCCCGGCGCACCAGCGCGTCGCCGTTCGGCTGGTTGGCCAGCGGCAGCAGTCCGTAGAGGAACGCGCGCAGCTGCGCGGTCGTGCGCGCCGGATGCCCGGCCGCCGCCAAACGCTTGCCGATCATGGTGATGAAGGCGTCTTCGGCGGTGTTGCCCAGCGACACCTGCAACTGGCCGGTGTTCCGGATCTCGACCAGCGGGTCGCCGGCCGGCGCGTTCGTCGGATCCCAGGCGACGGCCAGCGCACTGCCCCGGTACAGGCTGCGCGTAGCCTTCGTGCCGTCGGGCGTCCCGGCGACGGTCCACCCGAGCCGGTCCAGGAGAGCCCGGTACGGATCAGGGGCCGAAGCCGTCGGGTTCTCGTGCTGCCAGGACGTCAGGACGTCCCCCGCCGGATCGGAGTACCAGCCGGCCACCAGATAGCTGAGCGGCTGCGGTCCGGCCGGCGCCAAATCCTTGAGGTCGTCGATGAAGGTGAAGACGCCGAGATTGTGCGGTGCGTAGGCACCGAGCGTCGGATTCCCCGGAGCCACGGCGGTCAGGAACATCGGCGAGGCGGCGCGCTCGCTCCAGCCGGCCGCCACCGGGAAGGGGACCCCGATGTTCGCGACCTGCGGCTCGGTCGAGGCCGGGTTCAGGGTGACGCCGCTGCGGTAGGGATCCGAGCTGGACTTCCAGGCCCGGATCGTGGCCGCCTCGGGCAGGTACATGCTGGTCCGCTCGACGCCGACCTGCTTGACCTTCGAGGTGAAGGGGCAGTCGCTCTCGATGACCCACCCGGTCGCGTGCCGCGGCTGGCCGCCCGACAGGCGCAACACGAGCCAGCGGTTGGGGACCAGCGGGTAGGAGACCTCTGAGGTGGTCGGGTCCTGCACGCCGTGGCGCAGCCCCTGCGGCAGGGTCCAGCTCACGTAGACCCCGGCGGTCTGCCCGCCGACGCTCCGGTCCCCGGCCTCCGGCTCCGGGCTGCGGAACTGCTTCAGAGCCAGGTAGTTGTACTGCCACCAGCGGAACGCGTCGCGGCGCAGGACGGCGTTGTTGACGACCAGCGCCTCGACCTCGACCGGGACGACGAGCACGGGCTCAGACATGGACGGACCCCCTCATCCGGCCGGCGGTGCGCCGACCAGCAGCGCCTCGGGCGATTTGATCATCTGCAGGGCCACGTCGGCGGGCCCGAGGACCCGGGACGGGTCGGGGACGGCGGTGTTGAGCGCGGTGGTGAGACGGCCCACGAGGCTGTCAGGACTGTGCGGATCGAGGTTCAGCACCCCGGTCTGCGCATCGCGCAGCGCGAGCGCCTGTTGCCGGGCCGGATCGAGCACCGGCATCGGGGCGGCGCTGGTGAGGATCGCCCCGAGCGGCTGGCCGGCGCCGCCGTCTCGGGGGCTGCGCAGTGGGACGTCGCCGCTGTCCTCGACCCCGAACCGCAGGCCCTGCGGCGGTTCGCCGACCGTGACGCTCGCCGGGATCCCGGCGAACAGGCACAGCAGCACGGTGGGGGACAGGCGGGTGATGCGCAGCGCCGGGATCGTCGCGGACTTGGCGTCGCGCGCGCGGACGGCGATGTCCGGCCAGCCGGTGACCAGGGCGGAACGCAGCACGAGCGCCGTGGCGACGGACGGGTCCTTGACCGGGAACGCCGGCTGCGGCGGCGCGATCCCCAGCAGGCCGGACCGGCGGACCAGCGCCGCTTCCCGCGCCGCGCTGCGGATCATCTCGCCGGTGAGGGAGGCGTAGAGCGCACGGAGGCTGGACTCGATGCCGAGGGACAGCGCGCCGTCGAGCAGCGCGTCCTGCCACGCCGGGTCGAGGTAGGCGAAACGCACGGACTCGGCCGGCAGCAGCTTCTCGTCCGCGACCAGGTTGGCGAACGGCACGTGCTCCAGGAGCAGCAGCTGCGCCAGCCAGCTCGCGATCGGGTCGAGGTCGTCGCGGACGGACGCGAGGACCAGCCTTTGGACGTCGGGATCGGCCAAGAAGGCCCGCAACGCCGCCTGCGGGTCAGGGTCCGGCGTCGTCGTACCGCCGACCGGCGCGGTCGTCGGCGAACCGCCGGGCGGCGCGGTCGGTTGCGGCCCCCGGCCGGCGTCGGCCAGCAACTGGATGTTCAGCACCGTGAGGAAGTCGGTCTGCGCGGTCGTGGACGTGTCGAGCTCGGCGACCTGGCTCGCGCCGAAGTGGTCGCTGGCCAGGCGCTGGTAGAGCGCGTCGACCAGGCCGTGCGTCCTCCGCCGGAAGTCCAGCAGCAGCTTGCCGAACGTCGGATCGGCCAGCGCCGCGGCGCGCCCGGCCTGCCACGCCGCGGCCAGGGAGAGGTCGAAGACGCCGAATCCGGGATCGAAGGCGCGCGCCGCGTCGGCGCTCCGGAAGGTCTGGGGCGCGGCTACCCCCGGGACCGGACTGAGCGGTCCCCGGTACCAGGCGAAGGTCGCCTCGCCGGTCGGCGTGCGGTACTCCAGGGGCACGTAGCCCTCCGCCAACCGGTTCACCACCTCCTGCGCGGCCTGGCCGCCGGCCGCCGAGGCCGCCGCCGTGGCTGCCGCCGACAGCCGCAGCAGCAGGTCCGCGGGGTTTCCCGAGCCGTTCTGGGAGATGACGCCGCGCGCCAGGCTCTCGAAGTCGCCCTGGCCGCTGTCGTAGGACCAGAAACTCCACGCGTACAGCGAGATCATCGCGACGGTGTCGCTGTCGGCCAACGCGGTGCCGCCGTCGAGGAGCGGACCGAGGCCTTCGAGCGAGACCAGGTGCGCGATGTTGCGGGTCGCGGGAGCTGCGGGAGCTGGCGGCGCGGCGAAGCGGTTGGCGACCACTACACCTGTCAGGGCCTCGCCTGCTGCGACAGCAGCGCCGGCGTCGGTCGATGAGGCGGCGCCGTCCGCCGGCTGGTCGTCGACGGCGGCGTGGCGGCAGTGCGCCAGGAAGCGCAGCTCGTTCAGCCGGGGCGCGATCTTCTTGAACACGGTCGCCGGTACCGAGATGTAGGTACAGGGATCCGTGTCCGCGACATCAGGGGCCTTGGTCACGGCCGGAAGCCGGCGTCCCGCGACCGGCTTCAGGAACTCCCCGACCGTGGTCGACACGGCGCCGGTCGGCGAGTCCTCCCCGGCGGTCAGCTCGCCGGGCCGGAACACCAGGACGGCGAGCCACGGCTGACGGTCCGCCGCGCCTGTCGCGCCTGCTGAACCTGTCGCGCCTACCGGGTCCGGCATGGGCCGCTCGAACGGCAGCAGCGGATCGTCCAGCACCACGTAGGGCAGGACCGTGCCGAAGCGGCCCGAACTCTCGCTCGGCGGGTAGACCGAGCGCACCATCGCCGGGTCGATCCGGAACTGCGGCGCGCTCACGAGGAACTGCTGGCTGGCGGCCAGGGTGTCCGTGGCGACCGGGACGCCGGCGCGGTCCAAGGTGTGGTCGACCTCGATGTAGTACGTGCCGGCGGTCAGCGCGGGGACGTCGTTGTCGTAGAGGCGCAGCTCGCCCGGTGTCAGATCGGTGGAAGTGGTCGTCATGGCCCTGCTCACCCTTCCCGCATCGGCGAGTCGCTGTAGAGCTGCCCGGCCTGTGCCGCCAGCCGGTCGAGCGGTCCGTTCGGCCCGGCGAACCCGGTCGCGGCCTTGAGCGTGTCGAACAGCTCGCCGCGCTGGGTGGCGCGGCCCGCGATCCCGGCGATCTCGGCGACCGAGTTCGGGTCCACGGTCGGGCGGTAGCGGCCCGCCGGCGCCCCTTCGGCCAGCGGCATGCCGGCGCGCGCGATGAAGTCGTTCGCCAGCGCGGACGCGGGCACCGTCCCGTGGTTGGCGCCGAGCGCCGGGGGCGGGGTCCGCACGTCGTAGCCGACGAGCCGGCCGGGCAGGACCTCGGCGGCGGGGCGCGCGGGGATCTGGCTGAAATCCGCCGGAGGCTTGCCCCACAACGAGTCCGGGACAGCGGCCGACCGAGGGGTCAGGGTCCATCCGTCGACGCTGTGCGGCGCGGCCGTCGGGCTGCCGAAGCGGACCGTCAGCCGGTGGACCGAGGAGACGCCGGTGAGATTCATCGGCTTGATGTCGATCGGGTCGGCGGTGTGGTCGTTCGGGGCCTGGGCCGCGGCGCTGGCGGTGAGGCCGGCGCCGGCGCCGACGGTGGCCTTGGGTGCCGCCGTTCGCACGGCAGCGGCCCGAACGTTCGGCGCGGCTTTGGCGGCCGGAGTCGCCGGCCCATAACGCAGGTCGCTGACCGGCAGCGCGGACTGTGTGCTGAAGGAGAACCCGGTCGCCCGCACCACCCAGATCTTCTGGTCCGCTCCGGTGGCACCCGTTCCGGCCGGGAGCGTGTTCAGCAGCTCCCCGGCGGGCTGGATCACGACCGTGCTCTTCGGCGACGGCAGCAGGTCGCGGAACTGCGGCCAGTTGAGCGCGGCGTCGGCCGCGCCGGACCGCCCCGCTCCGAACGCGACGGTGAACGACACCACCCACAGCGAGACGTGCACCTCGCCGCCGGTCGGCGGGCCCCACAGGTCCAGGCCCGCGCCGACGCTGACCGAGATCGTCTTGTGGATTCCCAGGATGCTGAAGGAGTACGACACGCCGATCGACAGCGCGAAGTGGCCGGTGAAGAAGAACGGCCGCCACGAGATCAGCAGGTCCGCCTCGATGGTGAACCACGCGCGCAGCCCGCCGTCCTGGAACACCGCCTCCAGCCGCCCGCCGGCCATGAAGCACGACGTCGTCAGCGCGGCGTAGGCGCTGCCGGAGATGGTGACGGTGTCGCTCACCGACCAGCGGAAGCCGAGCCGGGGGACCGCCGGGAAGTAGCTGGGGGCGGAGAACGCCGGGTGGTATCCGCCGAGCGTCAGCACGAACTCGCCGGCGTGCGGATTGTTGCCGAACCACGCCGCGACCGCGAAGCCGCCGGTGAGGTGGCACTCGGGGGCGATCACGTACGAGTTCGGGCTGAGGATGGCCGTCAGGGTGAAATAGCCGTCCTCAGGGGCGAGCACCGCTTCGATGCCGAGCTCGACGTAGGCGTAGGTCATCGGCGAGTCGGTCGCCTGCGGCAGCCGGAACACCGAACTGCCCAGGACGGCGAGCTTGAAGTGCTCGGAGATGTCCGCGACGAGCAGCGCGCGGGTCTGGACGAGCTCGTAGGACGTGAACGCGACGCCCAGAGCGAGCCAGATCGCCCCCGGCTTCGGCGCGATCCACGCCTTCGCCGTCTTGCCCGGCAGGATCGGCTCGCGGCCTTCGAGGACGGCGAGGATGTGACCCGGGTCCTGCGCCGCGGGCGGCTTGCCCGGCGCGCTCGGCGTGCCGAGCGCGACCAGCGGGAACGCGGTCACCTCGTCGGGGGCGGGCAGCTCCAGCGACCGGTTGAAGCCGAAGCCGGCCATGAGGCCGTCCACGAAGAACGCCGGCGGTCCGCCGAGAGGCGTTTCCAGTTGGGCGTAGATGAACATCGACGGCTGGCCGTCGGTGAACTGGGCATAGGAGCCGAGCCCTGCCAGCTCCAGCGACTCGGCGCTGATCTGTACCGTCCCGTCGAACTGGAATGCGATGCCGGAAGCGAGCTTGTCGTCGGGGACGCGCAGCAGCGCACCGGAGATGGTGAGTGGTCCGCTGGCGTAGGAGACGCCCAGGCCCGACAGGCGGAACTCCGGGACGAACGCCGTCAGCGGCGAGCCGAAGCAGAGCCCGTCCAGGGATATCGACAGCGGGCCCAGCGTGATCGCCGCGTCCAGCCCCACGAACAGCGCCCCGGACTGGTACAGCAGGCCGATCCGGTTGATCTGGACCACGCCGAGCTGCCGGTGCACGTCGAGCCAGTACCCTGCGGGCGAGGCGGCGGGGGGCTTCGTGCCCGCCGCGGCCGGCGCCGCCGGCGGTACCGTCAGCGCCGCGTTCTGGGTGGTGGGACCGGCTTGCAGGCGCGCGCTGATGCTCACGCCGTCGCCGAGCGGCCCGGTCGGAAGCGGGGTCGCGGTCTTCGGCAGCAGTTTGCCCAGCGTCTCCAGCTGTGTCGTGGTGAGCGTCGCGGAGCTGTAGAAGATCTGGAGTCCGTCGACCGCCAGGGTCTCCCCGGCCGGCAGCCGGTCGCCGACCAGCGGCAGCTGCGAGAGGTCCACCGCCGCCGAGAGCACGAGTCCGAGTGCGAACACCGGGTCGCCGGTCGCAGGCTTCGTGTACAGCAGGCGCGCGTCGCTGAGCCCGATGTCCAGACCGCCGGGGACCAGCCGCGCGGCGGTCTCGGACACCCCGGCGACCAGATCGTGCAGGCTGACGGCCTGCGCCGGCCCGGTGTGGCTGTAGGAGGCGATGAAGGTCTGCGCGCCGGCGTCGACGGTGTCGAAGATCAGGTCGAACGGCACGCCGCCGATCGTGATGTGGCCGGTGAACAGCGTCTCGAACCCTGCTGGGGCGGGGGGCTTGGTCGGGGTGACCGTGATCGCGACGACCGCCGAGACCGGCACGTCGGCGATCGACAGGCTTCCGGTGCAGGTGAAGGCGAAGGCGCCGGTCCCGGTCTGGTAGTCCAGCGAGATGTCGCTCAGGACCAGTGACCTGACCGGCTCGGGGACGTTCGTCGCGCCGAACGCCGCGGCGAGGTCGGCGAGCAGGTCGCCGATGTGCAGCTCGGTCCCGGGGTCGGTGCGGCCGCTGAACTCCCAGCCGGTCGCGGCCCCGCCGTAGGCGGCCAGCAGGTCGATCTCGATGCCGGAGGTGAAGGCGATGGTCCCGCCGAGCTGGCCGGTGACGCCGTCGGCCGGGGTGCGGCTGAGGCTGAAGAAGACCCGCTCGATGGTCAGCGGCCCGGCCGTCAGGTTGGTGTCGACGTCCAGGTCGGCGAAGTAGGTGCCGGTGGCCGGGGCCGCCGAGAACTTCGCCTCGGTGATCTGGCAGGTGGTCGGCAGATCCGCGGTCGGCAGGCCGAAGGAGGTGAGCACGTCGTCCAGCGCCAGCGGCTTGCCGTCGCGCAGGCCGCCGACGATGGAGCCCTCCGGGTAGCGGAAGGCGACGTCCAGCTCCAGCGCCCCGAGGGTCAGCACCGTGAGCACCTCGACCAGCTGGAGCTTGGCGGTCGCGCAGTCGAACCGGACGGACAGGCCGCGGATCGCGGCGTCGACCGCCGAGGCGTTGCCGCCGATGGTGCCGACGCCCGGATCGGTCGCGCCGCCGGATCCCGTGCCCGCGACCCAGGAGGCCAGGGCCGCCAGGCCCGGGAAGGCCGCGGTGCCCACGGGCTTGAGGGTCGCCAGCAGGACGGTGCCGTCGGTCAGCCCCACGAGGAGCTGCATCGGGACGCCGCCGAGCGCGAACCGGCCGACCACCGAGACCGACCAGGCGTCGGGCCCGATCATGCCGGCCAGGCCGATGGTGTCCAGGGTGAACAGGTGCGGGACCGGGGTCCAGGCCAGGTTCGGGACGTCGACTTCGAAGGTGAGGTAGGGCTCGTAGGCCGTGCCGGGGTAGAAGGTCACGTCGAAACCGGACGTGGGCAGCGTCAGCTGCTTGCGGAGCGCGTCCAGACCGGGCGGCTCGGCGATGTCGACCTCGTTGTCGGACTGGCCCAGGAGCAGGATGTCGAACGGGGTGACGCCGGTGGCGTCGGCAGCCAGCGTGATCCGCCAGCCGCGCGCCGTGGTGTCGTCGACGGACTGCACCGGCGGCGCGGAGGCGACGGTGACCGCGGCCCGTACCGAGGCGTTCAGCGGCAGCTTTCCGGTGACGACCCCGGACACCTGGTCGTCGGCGCCGCAGCGGATCTCGGCGGACTCCGCGGCGACCGCCGCGTCACCGAGGTTCGTGATCGGCCACGGTGCTGTGGACGTTCCGGAGATCGTCAGCACCGTGCCGTCGATGTGCAGCCCTGACGCGCCCGGCGAGAGGGTCACGCGCCGGTCCGGCACGCCGGTGAGGAAGTCCCGCAGCGGGGCGGGGAGGTTCTGGTCGGCGGTGTCCAGCGTGAGCGGGTCGCCGAGTGTTTTCACGTACGCGAGTACAGCGGCAACGTCCACCGCGTCGTCCCCCTCGAAGTCGGAGCGGCTGGAACCTGGGCTGATGAACTTCAGCTGATGAACTTCAGCGGAGTGGGTCGGTGGTGCTGGCGTGGCGGATCAGAACCGGATCGCCACGCCCCTGGGCCCGGCACCGCCGGCCAGGTCGTCGTCCCAGTACCGCATGTGGTAGCGCCGTGCGACGTTGCCGACCGGGGCCTGGGAACCGGCCTGGTACACGCGCAGCCGGATGTCGCCGCGGTTGCGTCCGGCCGCCGAATTGGGCGTGGCGTTGTCGCCGGCCACCCGCGATTTGTTGCCGACGGTCGTGAGCTGGTTGTTGCCCATCGAGGCGGCGATGACGGCGGTCTGGAAGTTGCAGTTCGTGAGGTAGAACGAGGAGATGCTCACCTGGCCGTGCAGGCGGTTCGCCAGGGCCACCGCCGGATGCTGGTGGTGGTGGTTGAAGCCGGTGCTGATGAGCGCGGTGCGCGGGTTCGCGGCGTTGAGGTAGGCCTGCGAGGTGGAGGTCCCCGCGCCGTGGTGGCTGCACTTGAAGGACACCACGCGCGGCGGGAGCGCCAGCGCCCCGCCGCCGCCGGCCGGATTGGGCAGGCCGTTGCCCATGATCGCGTTCATCGTCGGGTCCTCGCCGTTGGTCGCCATGTCGCCGAGGGTGGTGTAGAAGAAGTTGTTGAACCGGACCACCAGCCCGATCGAGGTGTTGTTGCCGGCGATGCCCGCGGCCGGGATCTGGAAGAACGCGTTGTGCAGGCCCTGCCAGGCCCAGCCGCTGCGGGTGACGACGTAGACCTCCGGAGCGTTGGCCGGCGGCACCATCGCGGCGGGACCTGAGCCCCACAGCACCTCGTCGCCCAGATTCGGGATCGAGGTCCGGTTGCGGTTCACGGTGGGCGCGGCCGTGGCGTTGGTGTGGACCGTGAAGTTGCCGTTGATCGCCCCGACCCAGCCGCCCGGAACCCCGACGCCGCCGAGGTCGATGACATGGGTGGCGTTGAACATGTTCCCGGTCTGGAACCGGGCCCGCACCGGCATCCCGCCCCGCAGGCTGTTGAACACCGCGGTCGTGACCGCCGTGCGCAGCGCGGCGCCGCCGAGCCCGGCGAGGATCGAGTTGGCGGCCTGGACACCGGCGGCCTTGGCCGCCCGGTGCCGGTTGTTCTGGTTCGGCACCAGCGACGCCACCCCGAACGGGTTGCCCTGCAGGTCGCCGTCGATCACCCCGATGTTCTGGGCCTGCAGGTCGGTCTCACCCCCGACCGTGGTGTTCCGCGCGTTGTTGGCCGCGTTGACGAAGCCCGCGGCGTTCCCGCCGAAGTTGCCCAGCGCCACGGCGTCCGCGGCGGCGGTGGCGCCGGCGATCTCCTCTTCCCGGTTGAAGCCCAGCACCGCCTCCTGCGCCGCGGCCGCCCCCATCTCGGTGGCCAGATCGGTCAGGTCGTCGGCCTGCAGCAGCGCCAACAACCCGCCCCGATGGTCCTGGTCGTAATGGGTGCACACGATGTGGTCCACAGCGGCCAGACCCACGGTGTTGGCGATGTAGTCGTGCACGAACGTGCTGTAGACGGCCTCACCCCCGTCGATGAGCATCGACCGGCGCACACCCGCCCCGTTGTCGGCGACCAGCAGCGTACTGTCGCCCTGGCCGACGTCGATCAGATGGATTTCCAGCTGCCACGGCATCACGGACTCCCGTCCTCGGCCACCCCCTAGCCAGCCTTGCCCTACGCATTGGAGTCCTGAATCAGGGTTCTGTCAATCGCGCCGCGGGGTCGCCGTACACAGGGGTTTCTCGGTGCTTGACGTGGAGGTCAGGAGGTTGTCGGTCGCCGTCGGCGGCGCCGCGATGACCGCGAAACGATCACCCTCGATCGCCATCACAGCGGCGCGGCGCCCCCATCGCGTTCGGCCGGCCGCTGACGAAGGACTCCCGGATGAATCATTTCAGCAGCCGCGAAAGGCGCCGGTCGGCCAGCGGCTTGCCGCCGGTCTGGCACGTCGGGCAGTACTGAAGGCTCGAGTCGGCGAAGGAGACCTCGCGGATGGTGTCGCCGCAGACCGGGCACTTCTCGCCGGTGCGGCCGTGGACGCGCAGGCCCGACTTCTTCTCCGCCTTCAGGTCCTTCATCGGTAGGCCGCGGGAGCGCTCGATGGCGTCGGCGAGGGTGCTGAGGGTGACGTCGTAGAGGTTGGCCACCTCGTCGGGGGTCAGCTTGGCCGCCAGTTTGTAGGGGGACATGCGGGCGGCGTGCAGGATCTCGTCGGAGTAGGCGTTGCCGATGCCGGCCAGCACGCTCTGGTCGCGCAGGACGCCCTTGATCTGGCGGCGCTCGCCGTCCAGGAGGCCGCGCAGGACCTCGACGGTGAATTCCTCCGACAGGGGGTTGATGCCCAGGCGTGCGATGCCCGGGACGTCGTTGGGGTCGCGCACGACGTAGACGGCCAGGCCCTTCTTCGTGCCGTACTCGGTCACGTCGATGCCGCTGCCGGCCGGCTCCTCCATGCGGACGCGCAGTGCCAGCGGCCCCTTGCCGGGCTTGGGCGGCGCCGTCGGCAGCGTCTCCTGCCACCGGACCCAGCCGGCGCGCGCCAGGTGCAGGACCAGGTGCAGGTCGCCGACGCTGAAGTCGATGAACTTCCCGTGCCGCCCCACGCTGCTGACGACCTGGCCCTCCAGGGCCGACAGCGGCGGGTCGTACGTCTTGAGCGCCTGGATCGCGACCGGCGTGGCCGCCGCGACGGCGTGTCCGGCGAGGTGCTCGTCCAGGAACGCGGCCAGCGCCTGGACCTCCGGCAGTTCGGGCA